>SDNL01000034.1 GCA_004524365.1 Promethearchaeota archaeon
AAAAAAAATACATAAATAGATATTTAGACATCCAAAAGAATTATAAAAATAGGCAAATTTCATGTCCTCAGTGAAAAACAATCAAAAAATTACATATATCCAACAAAACAATGAATTCGACTATTTGGAAAGTTTAATAAAGACATTTCCACAAGGCGAATCAATTGGAATTCTTTTATTTGGTCCTCCAGGAACAGGAAAAACGTTATTATCCATAACTTTAGCTAAACATTTTGAAGCCCCATATTATTTCATAGATGGTTCTCCCGATCTTGATAGGAGAGATTTAGAAGGAAATTGGGAATTAAAAAAGGGGTATACAGAATTTAATTATGGTCCGCTAACTAGAGCAATAAAAGATGCTAATGATAATGGCATCTCATTCATCATTATTAATGAAGTTAATGCTATAAGGGAAAGCGAGCAGATTTCTCTTAATTCTCTATTAAGTGAGAATCATATTAATTTAATTTCGAAGGGATTTGAACGCCACGAACTTAAATCAGAATCAAAATTAATTATAATTGGGACAATGAATAAAGGAGTCGTGGGGATTAATAAATTGCAAGAATCCTTTGGAGATCGATTCATTATTGCTCCAGAAATAACATATCCTAAGAAAACAAAAGAAATTGAAATAGTTTCGAAGATTTCAGGATGTGAAAAAATAGTTGCAGAAATCGTCGTAGATGCCGCCCATCAAATCCGTAAGCAAGCAACAGAAGATTATTCCATTTCTCATTTATTTTCTACCCGTTTAATTGTTAATTTTTGCTTATTAATAACCAAAATGCCACCAAATTATCTGGATGAAAATATAAAAAACTGTATAATTCATAAATTAGGGGATACTGTGGAAGAAAGGAAAAGTATCGCAATGATTTTAGACGGAAAGATGTTTAAGCAAAAACTTGGAGCCATTTTAACCGGAGATTCACCTAAACTACAAAAAAAATCAAGTAAAAAAATTAAAGAATCTAAATCTTATCCAGAATCTTTAAAAGATGATGAAATTAGTGTGATTGAAAGAATGAAACGAGCAAAGAATGATTATATAAAAAAGTATGGATATGGTCAAATATTTCGGAAAAATGGAGAATTTATGTGGAAATTTTTTGAATGGATGTGGAACTTCAAACGAGAAATACTAAGGAATTATATCAAATTAACTGAGAATCTTGATTTTCATAGGATATACAAAAGCACCACCGGGAAAAATCATATCTATAGAGGAAAAATCACCCTAAAATATATTCATTGGATCTATAAACATAAAAATTATGATTTAGTTATTTTCATGAAAAGATTTTATCCCGTATTCTAAATTTTCTATTTTTTTTATTAAAAAATATGAGATGATTAAAATATCTGATTTAGTCGATATTTATAAACGTGAAGTTAGTTCAGATTCCTTAGCATTAAGAAATATTGGAAAACGAATTAGTGGAAAAAAAGATATTCAAATTGAATTTAGTAATTATAATGATCTAGCATTCACAGATGGGCGAAATATATGTCTTCCTTATTTTTGTCGAAATGAAATCAAGGCTGCCCAAGGTTTTGTTGCGCATGAAAGTGGACATATTGGATATGGTTCATTTGAAATAGGTTTTCTAGCGCTTATTAGGAAATTAACAGATAAATATGAGGTACCTGCCTTTTTTGTAAAACATCTTGTAAATATCCTCGAAGATGTACGTGTAAATGAGCTAAATAAAAAGGAATTTCCAGGATTTTATAAAAATTTAAGAGATTATACATTGAAAGTTCTCCCTAAAATTGAAGCTAAGATAAAACATTTTGAAAATATCTTCCTATATTTAAATTTATATATGGAGAATTATTCAGAATACCAAAAGAAACCACATTTTCCGAGATTCCCATTAAGCGATAAAGATTGGGAAACAATCCAGGTAGTTAAAAAATTTTTATTAAAAGCACTAACACCCAATGCTTCTATTATAAGTGCCGATCAACTCTGTAAAGTCTTAATAAAATATTTCAAATTTGAAAAAAAAAAGCCGAATACAACTAGTTCAAAGGGAATCAGTTCAAGCAGAAAATATTTCGAAAGAAGAGTATATTTAGGCGAAGAAATGAGATCGGAGAGAAAAAATGTCATTATTTTACCGAATCATTTTGAAAAGTTTTCTAATAAGGAAATTGAGGAAAAAGAAACCAATTTAAGCCGATCAAGTAATAAAATGATTGAAAAAATAGACAAAATCGATATTTCTACTGAGGATCTAAAGCAATTAACTGATGAAATTGAAGGTATTAATAATGAGAATGAAGGAATAGCCAAAGAGGAAATTGGAAAGAAAATTGATGGAAAACTTAAAGATGTATCTAAAAATTCAACAAGAATTAGAAATCCAATAAAAGATATAAGAGAATCATTAGAAAAGGTATACATAAATGAAAATGATCTAAAAGATATTAAAAAAGAAGAAAAAAAAATTGGTGAAATATTAAAAAAACATATCAATACTAAGAGAAACGTAGAAGAAAAAATTATTAAGAAAAAGAAAAAAGAAGCTTCTGAACTAAAAGAAATTATAAATGAGCTAGATGATTTAAATGAGGAAACTAATGAAGAAATAAAGGCTGTTAAAAGAAAATCACTTTCAAAAAAGATAAAATCATATCAACAAAAGAGAGATCTAAAAAGGAATAGTGCAAGTAATCCTATGGAAAAAGAAGAAAATAAGCTATTAGATGATTTGATTGAAACTTTTGAAAAAGAGGATAAAAATTCGAACAAAATTAGTTCGAAGCAAAAAGATATTATCAAAACTCTTAAAAAAAATTATAATATTAAGAAGAATGAAATAAATGAAAGGAAAAAAAACCTAAATAATGATTTAAATGAATTGCAAAATATTTTAGAAACTTTGGAAAACGATAATAATTCCGAAAATATTATTAACAAATCTAAATCTTTATTGAGCAAAATTGAATCCTATGAAAAGAAACTAAAGACACGGGGGGAAAATGAGGATTTTGATTATCAATTTTGGACTGATTTAAATGAAAGTAAGGAGGAAGATAACAAAAATAATCCATTAGTTATTGATTTGACAAAGGAAGTGAACCAAGCAAATAATCAATTAAAAAAGAGATTAATAGAGATAGGGAAAGGAGTTCTCTGCTTAACTAAGCCTAGCTCAAAAGAGCCACGAAAGATTATTGAAACACGAATAGAAAATGATGCAATGGATCCAATAAAACTCTCCTATTCAGAAATAAGGGGAGATCAGAGAGCACTCATTAGAAAAATGAATATGATATTCAAAGATTTGAAAAAGAGTTCCGATTTTGATAATTATCAGAAAAGAGGACGCTTAAATAAGAACTTTATTAAAACTGTAACCAGTAATTATAGATTCAAAAAATGTTTTACTCGTCGAATTCATCAAAAGATTTTAAAAATACTAGTTTTAGTGGACATCTCAGGGAGTATGAGAGGAAGAAAGTTGGAATGTGCTAAGATTTCAATGATAATTCTTACTGAAGCGCTAAGAGATTTAGCAGAGATTCGAATAGTATTATTTACTGGGAATTATGATGCTAAAAATATATTAGTGAAAGATTTTGGAGAACCCCTAGTTGCGAAAAAAGTAGATATGGTTGGCTGTCATAAACATATAAAATCTAACTTGGATGGACTTAGTTTAAAACACGAAGCTGAAAAAATGCAAGGAGATGAATTAATCATAGTTATTAGCGATGGACAACCAGCAGGTTATCGAGGATATGGATTAAAGGACGCAATGGATCAAATTCATAAAGTGAGAAAGCGGTTTAAAGTATTTGCCTTTTCTATTGATGCAAAAGGAGAATATTTAGACACGCTTTATGGAAAGAATAACTGGATTTTGACGAAATCTACTAAAAAAACCGATTTAATTGATAAAATTATGAAATTTTCTCGATTAGTAGTTAAAGAGTTTTATTAAACGTTTTTCTATTAATCACAATATTTATTACCTATTAGAATTATTATTAGGTAAGAATAAGATTCTTAAAGACAAGAATAATCACTCATGGATTCTATTAATAAAAGATTTATTAAAAAGTCGAAATTTCAGAGGAAATTAAGTGATCAATCGAGTGAGTGTTTGATTTGCGAGAGAAAATGTAAAATAAGAGAGGGAGCAACTGGATTCTGCGGAACTAGGATGAATTCAGAGGGGGAAATTTATACATTAATTTATGGATGTATTGCCGCGGAGTCTTGTAATCCAATTGAGATGAAACCACTATATAATTTCCATCCAGGGACGAAGGCTTATACAGTTGGCAGCTATGGGTGCAATTTTTCTTGTTTTTGGTGCCAAAATCACCATATTTCACATCCAAAACCATCAGTCAGGAAAAAAATCGAAACTTGTACTAATTATTTATCTCCAAAGCATTTAATTCAAAAAGCCATTGAAAGTCAATGCGAAGGCACTTCAATATCATTTAATGAACCTACGCTCTTATTAGAATATGCTTTGGATGTTTTTGACTTAGCAAGGGAAAAGAGTCTTTATAATACTTATGTATCAAATGGATACATGACAGAAAGAGTAGCAAAAGAATTGATCGATCATGGACTTGATGCTATAAATATTGATATCAAAGGTGATAAGGAGTTAGTTCGAAAATTTTGTGGTGCTGACGTTGAGAAGGTTTGGCGTAATGCAAAACTCTTTATTAAAAACGGAGTGCATGTTGAAATAACCAATCTTTTAATAGAAGACTTTAATACGGATATTCAAACAATTAAAAATATAGCTAAAAGAATAAAAAATGAATTAGGAAAAGATATACCAACACACTTTACAAGAGCATTTCCGAGTTATAATTCAGATGAATTTGGTTTTATAAAACCCACTTCTTTAAAGAAGCTTTATAGAAGTCGTCTAATTGCTAAGAAAGAGGGTTTAAATGTGGTATATATAGGTAATATTTAAATTATTATCAAATTTTAATATTACTATGTATTATTCTAAAAATCTATAAATTTATTAATTAATAAATATAAATATCAATATCTAATTTGAACATTCTATACATAAATCCACCTCAAATAAGAGCGGGGCTGGATTATATTCTGAAAGGTCATCCCTTAAACTTATTATCTATTGCTGCTATGGTTCCACAACATGAAGCAAAACTTATAGATTTTAAGGTGCATCAATATAATGAATCACAATTAAAAAGCGAATTCAATAAATATGATGTTGTTGCTATTACAAGTTTAACCCCTCAAATTTATAGTGCTCTTAAAATTGCCGAATTGGCTAAATCTCGGGGTTGTAAAACCATTTTAGGAGGGTATCATCCGACATTAGATCCAGAATTTGTTGTAAATCATAATTCCGTTGATTATTTAATACGAGGAGAGGGGGAAAACACCTTTAGGGAATTAATATCTTATTTAGAAAATGATACAAAAAATAATTTAAGAAAAGAAATTGATGGTATCTCTTATATTGATAAAAATGGAAAGATAATACACACCAAGAATCGATGTTTAGAACCCGATTTAGATGCATTTCCAAAACCAAGGAGAGACTTAATAGATTATAATGATTATTCCTTGATAGCATCTTTAGAAACGTCGAGAGGGTGCCCCTTTAGTTGCAAATTTTGCTGTATCCATAAGATGTGGGAAGATCCCAGAAATATTTTAAAATATAGAACGAAAAGCATTAAAAGAGTAATGCAAGAGATATATGATATTAACCGTAAAAATAATTTTGTCTTTTTTGTAGACGACAACTTTACAATCAACCTAAAAAGGACAAAAAAGATACTGAAAACAATTATTGAATCAAACATTTCGAGTAAATTTTATTTTACATGTCAATCAAGGATTGATACGTTATATCAGAATCCTTGGTTAATCGATTTAATGCATAAGGCAGGTATGAGACAAATCTTCCTGGGAATTGAATCCGTTCACCAACAAAGTTTGAATAGAATGAATAAACAAAATATTACTCCATCCATGACACGAAAAGTGGTAAAAATGTTACAAGATCGAGGAATATGTATATTCGGAGGAGTTATTATTGGTTATCCTGGAGAAACAAAAAAAATGGTTCGTCAAACCATCCAGTTCATTAAAGAACTTGAAATTGATTTTGTACAATTTACACCAATTACAGCGTTTCCTGGAACGGAATTTTTTGAAGAAATGGAAAGTGAAAATAAAATCAAAACTAGAAATTACAGAAGATATGATTTATTTCATTCTATGATGGCCACAGAAGAATTAACTGAAAAAGAATTGCATGAATTAGTGATAGAAGCATATTCTTATTATTATTTTGATGCTAAATGGTTACAACTCCTAACTAAACGATATATGAATCCCTTTGGAAAATATAATTGGATGATTAGTAAAATTCCAACAGTTACAAGAAAAGTCATCCTATCTGGGTTAAAAATGTTTAAGAAACAAGGAATATCAAGCACTATGGTATCAAAAGATTTAAAAAATATAAACCAAGGGGATAAAAAATTAGAAAAGGAAGAGACCGCACACCCAGAAGTTGAAAAATTAATATCTCAACATATATAGTCGAAAATCTGTACTATTAAAAGATTCATTTCATTGATAAATCTATAAATAAGATTTTGTATTGTTTTATATATGGGAAAAAATTTTGCTAAAGTAAATGATATAAAGATATGTTATGAGATTAAGGGGGTGGGAGAACCATTACTATTGGTTCATGGCTTTGGCTCAGAAAAAGAAAGCTGGAACGCGCAATTCGAGCCCTTATCTAAATATTTTAAGGTAATCAGATTTGATAATCGTGGAGCAGGGGAAACGGATAGACCTAACGAACCATATTTGATGGAAACCTTTGCTGATGATACTGCTGGATTATTGGACCATTTAAAGATTGAAAAGACTCATATTGTAGGATGGTCTTTAGGAGGGATGATAGTACAACAATTTGCCATTAAATATCCAGAAAGAATAAGAAAAATTGTATTGATTAACACACTTCCCCAATGGCCAGGAGAAGAGAAAGGATTAGAGATGTATAAAAAAAATCAAATCGATGGATATCATAAAAAAATGGAAGACCCAAAGAAAGCCTTTTTTGACGGAGCAAAGCTAAATTATAGTCGAAAATTTAGAAAGAAAATGGAAGAGAATCCTGAAAAAGTATTCCATGGATTATTCTCAGCTCAAGATCTTATTGATATTTCTGTATTACATCCCGCTACCCCACAAGATATTAAAAATCAAGCTCACGCACTCGGGAAATATGATGTGTTAGGTCAATTATCAGAAATCGAAAATGAAACGTTAATAATTGCTGCTGAAAAGGATAGAATAACCCCTTTAACAATGAATAAAGTAATCCATAAGCAAATCCCAAATAGTAAATTAATCGTAATCGAAAAAGTAGGCCATGGATCACCCAGAGAGAAGGCCCCTACAGTAAATCAATATATTATTGATTTTTTAAAGAAATAATAATTTCCTATTAATAAAAATCATTCTATTTTTGTTCATTATCTTAATTTAATAAAAATAGAAAAAATATTAATAATTCATAGAAAATATGTTTAAATTCGTATATTCTAGTTATGAATCCAATTAGAAAAATCTTGGATAAATTCTTTAGATTTTTTCATTTCTTCTGACATAATAGGTCCTTCTGTATCTTCTACTCTTGCTGTTAGTAATTCAGAATATACATTATCTATCATAGTTGCTTTTTTTAATTTCTTAAGTAAACGTTTTCCAAATCCTTGTATTTTGTCTGTTGGGAGTCCGTGCGTCAGAAATGCTGTGCTATATTTTATTTTGTATTCGATGTTTTTTAACTCTTTATTCAATTTTTTTAACCATTTTTTAGACTTTTTTGCGCCTTGAAACATTCTAATCGCGCCACCTAAGATTAAAACTTCTGGCTTATCATCCGCGACAGATTTAGGATTAATATCTTTCACATCTCCACTCATAATTTCGTCTACATCCGATAGTTCCTTTCCAAGAAATTCTGCTAATTTTTTTCCATTTCCGAATTGAGTATCATATAGAATCCAAATTTTCATATTAATTCACTTTTTTATGATGTTTTTTTTATAATTTAATTATATACGTGATATTTAAAAAACAAATCTAATCCAATTTTTAAAATATAGTTATGAACTTTTAATGGAAAAATTAATTTCAATAAATACAAATTAATTTATACATTTTATAACAATGTGATAAGGGTTGAGTAATAGAGCAGATATTAAATGGAAAGAATCAAAAATTAATTCATATATCGATTATCCCAGACTCTTTCCTCTTTGGATGGCAGTTTTCATTGATATTCTCGGGTTTTATTTAATTCTTCCATTTCTACCATCTTTCATTAACTCATTTAATGTTAGTCCCATTATAGTTGGATTATTAATTAGTGTAAACGCTATATTTACATTTGTATTTGCTCCAATTCTAGGAAATCTTAGCGATAAATACGGCAGAAAACCTTTATTACTTATATCACAAGCAGGCACTATGTCTGCATTTCTTATATTAGCCTTTTCAAATTCAATTTTATTAATTTTCATTTCAAGGATGATTGATGGAATTTTTGGAGGAAATTTTCCTATTGCTAAGGCAGTAATCAGCGATGTGGTACCTCCCAAGGATAGGGGGGCTCAGATGACAAACATAGGAGTTGCGCATGTTTTATCCTCGCTGATCGGTCCTGGTTTGGGAGGAATATTATTTTCAATTGGGGGTATCTTACTTCCAGGCATTATGTCGGCTACTCTTTCACTATTTACCATGGTAATTACATATATTCTATTGGATGAATCTTGGCCAAGATCTAAACGAGAGGAATATAAAAGTGAGCAAAAAGAAAATAAAGCAAAAATAAAGATTTATAAAAATAAAAACGCGCTCTATTTACTGGTATTATGGGGATTTCATACGATATCATTTACGCTCTTTGTTTCAAATATGTCTCAATATCTTGGGATCATTATAGGACTTATTGCCTTCGAAATTGGGATTATATTGACAATATCAGGGCTTTTTAGAGCAATAACTCGTTTTGCTTTTTTTAAACCATTATTAAGAAAGATAGGAGGTATAAATATGATTAAAATGGGTTTAATAATGTTTGTAATCTTTTTCCTACTTCTAGGATTTTCCTATAATCCAATAATGATTATATTTGCTTCAATTTTTTTGAGTTTTGCCGCATCTTCCGTGCGGGGAAATCTTTTAAGTGTTATTTCACAATCTGTAAGTCCTAAAATACAAGGAAGAATAAATAGTTATACAACTTCGCTTGACAGTGTTGCCCAAATAATTGGTCCCTTAATTGGGGGAATTATATTCGATTTAAGTTTTACAAATATTATAGATCCATATTGGTGGGGCATTGTGATGAGTGTAATTGGAAGTTTTGCCTTATTTATGTTTGTTAATAAATTTAAGAGTTCAAAAAAGGATATTAAAAATAAGAAATTAAGAAAGAGGAAAAAAATAATTTAAAATATTTCTTTATTTAGGTTAAATAGTAGATTCGAAGAAATGATTATTTCTTTTATAGATTAGAGAGTATTTAATAGAAACCTTAAACATTTAATTAATAAAAATGACAGATAAAAAAGATTGGGAAAATATTGAAGTAATTGCAAAAAATAAAGAACCAGCACATAATACCTTAGTACCTTATAAGTCGATTGAATCTTGTTTTCAACCTAGAGAAAAATCGGTATTCTATTCTTCTTTAAGTGGAAAATGGAAATTTAATTGGGTAAAAAAACCTTCAAATCGACCAGATAATTTTTATAAAGTTGATTTTGATGATTCTTCATGGGATCAAATACAAGTCCCTAGTAATTGGCAAATGAAGGGCTATGGAATTCCGATTTATACAAATATCCAATATCCATATAGCATTAATACCGAAAAAATACCTGGAATAGATCATGAATATAACCCAGTTGGTTCTTATAGGAGAACTTTTACAATTCCAGACGAATGGGGTAATAAGGAAATATTTGTCCATTTTGAAGGCGTTGATTCAGCATTTTACCTCTGGATTAATGGTAAGATGGTTGGATATAGCCAAGGAAGTATGGATCCAGCTGAGTTTAATATAACGAATTATATTAAAAAAAATATAAATGTTATAGCTGTTGAAGTATATAGATGGTCCGATGGTTCTTATTTGGAAGACCAAGATATGTGGAGACTTAGTGGTATTTTTCGAGATGTTTTTCTCTTTGCAACCCCAAAAGTTCATATTAGGGATTATTATCTTAAGAGTGAATTAGATAGTAATTATAATGATGCAATTTTGAATTGTACACTTAAGATTAAGAATTTCAGTGACAAAAAGTTAAATCAGAAGATTGAAATAAGAATATGTCCCTCCGATGGAGTGCAAAAAAAAACTGTTGTATTGGTAGAAAAAGAGTTCACGATCCAGAAAAGATCAGAAGAGGTATTGGAGTTTAAATCAAGTCTTTCTAATCCACAAAAATGGTCTGCTGAGAAACCCAACCTTTATTATATTATATTATTATTATATAATTCCAAAGGAAAGTTAGTTGAAGTTGAAAGAAGTAGGTTTGGATTTCGAAGAGTTGAGACAAGAGAAGATGGAGGCTTATATATAAACGGAAAGTCTATAATTTTGAAAGGTGTTAATCGCCATGAGTACGATCCAGATGAAGGAAGGGCTATATCTATAGAACAAATGGAAAAAGATATACTCTTAATGAAACAAAATAACATTAATGCAGTTCGAACAAGCCATTATCCCAATAATCCTAAATTTTATGAATTATGTGATGAATATGGTCTATATGTTATGGATGAATGTAATTTAGAAACACATGGCTTAAGAGATGAAATACCAGATAACAAGGAAATATGGTTGAATCCGTGTGTTGACAGAATGAAAAGAATGGTGGAAAGAGATAAAAATCATCCTTGTATTATCTCATGGTCTTTAGGAAATGAAGCAGGTTTTGGCAATGTATTTGAAGAAATGAAAAAAGAAACCTTAAAAATCGATGATACGCGTCCCATCCATTACGAAGGAGATTATTATAATAAAATAACGGATATTATTAGTTTTATGTATTACCCTCCTCGGCAATTAAGAATAAGAGCCAAACGTTACTTGAGAAAAGATGATCATCGACCTGTGGTTTTATGTGAATATGCTCATGCGATGGGAAATAGTCTTGGAAATTTTAAAGAATATATGGATATGTTTAAAAAATACGATAATTGTATAGGGGGATTTATTTGGGATTATATCGACCAAGGAATTAGAAAAGTATCCGAAAATGGTGAAGAGTTTTGGGCTTATGGAGGGGGTTTTGGAGATGAGCCCAATAATAAGAATTATTGCATTAATGGGATTTTAATGCCTGATCGCAAACCTAACCCTTCAATATATGAAGTTAAAAAGATTTATCAGAATATTCATGTTTTTGATGTAGATATTCTTAATGGAAAGGTTAGAATCATAAATGACTACCGATTTCAGACTTTAGAAAAATTTTCATTGAATTGGGAACTCACAGCTAATGGAAGAGTAATTGAGAATGGAATTATTAAAACTCTTGAATTAGAACCATTAGAGGAGAATGTTATTCAAATCCCTTTTGAAAAACCAGAGCTGAAACCAAATACTGAATATCATTTAAAAGTTATATTTAAATTAAATAAAAATACAAAATGGGCGAAGAAAGGACATATAGTTGCATGGAACCAGTTTAAATTACCATATGAAATACCTAAAGGAGAACAGATGTTAATTGAAGAATTCTCTTCACTTAAAATGAAAGAAAATGATAATTATGTTATTATTAATGGGGATAATTTTAAAGTAAAGATAGGAAAGAATTCAGGAGTTATTGAATCCCTTCAATATAACCAGAAGCAACTTATTTCATCACCTTTAATACCAAATTTTTGGAGAGCCCCTACAGATAATGACATAGGATATGCAGATGAGGACCTTGAGGATTTCAATCAAGAATCTTCATATGTAGACTATTCATGGAGAGATGCGGGTAAAAATAGGAAAGTTATAGATTTTATATTCAAAGATATAAAACCGCAAATAAAAAAGATATCTGTTAAATTTGATATTATAAATTCTGATGAAGGTCTCTCGACCAATTATTTAATTTATGGAAATGGGGATATAATTGTCAATAATCATTTTATACCAAATAAAGAAATGATTCGATTCGGGATGCAAGCTAAAGTACCTAAGGATTTAGATAAATTGTCATGGTTTGGAAGGGGTCCACATGAGACGATGTGCGATAGAAAAGAAGGTGCGGCTGTTGGAATTTATTCGGGAAAGGTTAAAGAATTAGTTCATCCATATATTCGCCCTCAAGAAAATGCTAATAGAACAGAAGTTCGTTGGGCAAGCCTTACGAATAAAAACAATTTTGGGCTCTTAGTATCGCATATTAATAATGAAGCATATTTGAATATAAGTGCTTGGCCATATAGTTTAGAAGATTTAGAGAAAGCATCTCATACATATGAATTACCAGAACGAGATTATATAACATTTAATATTGATCATAAGCAAAAAGGTGTTGGGGGTGACCTCCCAGGTCTTCCAAGCCTTCATAAAAAGTATCAATTGAAACAGGGTGAAGTATATGAATATAGCTTTTTATTGCGTCCAATTTCTAAAGAAATAGATCTTTCCATGAATCCAATTCAAATTCTACCAGAATTGAATTCACACTAATTTTTTTACTTTTTTATCTGAATTGCGAAAGAAGTCCCTTCCCTTTATTTAGGGCGGGGAGGCTTCAATACTTTATTTTTAAGAAAAAAGAGCGAAAATTATGTTTCAGGATATTTTTCTATACGAGCTTGATATTTACTTAAATTAAATACTCCCAAGAGAATAATTCCAATTGCTATTAAAAAGAGTAAAGGAAATTCAAAACTTTGGTTAAATACAAATATCCCAACGATTAATGGGATTATTATTGATAGACTATTAATAATTAAATAAACAATTGAAGCCTTCGCTCGCTGAAACCCACTCTGATAAAAGACAACACCTAATAAAAAAAAGATGCCCATGCCATAAAGCGAAATACATACCCAAATATGGTAGATATCAAACCAAAAGATCCCAAATAGTATTTCCGCCCAGCCGAATAATGAGAATAGAGAAATATTTGCATCACTATAGGCTTGAGTAAATATATTAGTAAAAATTGTACCAAAAGCGTTGATTATAACTCCAGTAATAGTTAAGAATATCCCCTCCAATGGTGTTCCCTCTTTTAATTTAGAACCAAAAAAGAACAAAAGAGCTAAGATTGTACTTATCCCAAAAAAGATGAGGAAAGGAATTAAAAAGTCATATAAGTTGAAATTAATTCTTGAAATTGCTGAAAAAGCTATCAAAATAGGTGCTATACCTAACAAGATTGCGGTAATTATTTCAGTTTTTCGGATTCTTTCCCCTAAAAGTTTTACTGAAGAAACTAAAAAGATTAATAACCCTAAACTAGTTATAGGTTGAACAACAAGGAGTCCAACTAAACTTACTCCAATGAGATAAGGAACCCACCCTAAAATACCTAATAAAAAGCCAGTAATCCAAATTTTATTTTTAAAGAATTCAAGGAATGAGAATATTAAATTCTTAATACCACTTTGAAACTCTAGTTCTGGCAAACCTTGTGTTAATCCTTTTTTCTGAAAAACAAAACCCATACTGAAACAAAATGTTGCTATAAGAGCCAAAATAATTCCCACTATAATAGAAAAGACATCAATCATAAGAATCAATCAAATAATTATGTAGATCAGTAAATTTATATAATTTTCTATGAGTTATATTATTATGGAGAATGGAGAAAAAAATAGAAAGCAAAGTGTTGAACTCCCAATAATAGAATTTTTTTTAATTAACTTTATTTGCTTTTTACTCCCACTATACGCATGTTTTGGTATTTTCTTCATTATTGAATTGATTCTTATACAATTATTATCAACTGAATTAATAATTCAAATAATAATTTTACCCTTCCTATTATTTTTGCTCTATTATCTCTATATTTTACTATTAATTGAAATTGCTGCTTTTTGGGTCAAATATTGGAATAAAAAATCACCTCCCATCCAAGGTGTCTTTAAAAGAAAGTTTGATGATATTGAATCTGAAGAGGGAAAGATGTTAAAATATTACCATCGAAGAGGGTTTATAATTAAATTCCCAGTATGGTTAGCTTCAAAATCGCCTTTTCCGTGGCTTCTTAATCGTGCTCTCCGTAAAATTGGTCATAATGAAATTAAAAATAATGTTATTTACTGTGATAGTTTTCCCGCATTAGAATTTACAAAAATAAAGGAGAATACATTCTTATATCCTGGAAGTGTTTTATCAAGTCATGCTGTTAACAGTATTTTCGGTAAAATAAGCATTTTAGAAATAGATTTAGGAAGAAATACGGTATTTTTTCCAGGTACAGTTGCAGGACCTGGTGTAACAACATTTGATGATTTTGTTATCTTTCCTAATTCATCCTTAGTTAAGAACTGGAGAGGTCTTTCAGAAAAAAAGAAATATAGTGGATCTCCAGCAAAGCCTATTGACGAAAATTCAAATTGAA
>SDNL01000159.1 GCA_004524365.1 Promethearchaeota archaeon
ACTGCAATTTTTGTTGCTTTATCAATGGAAGGATACTTACCGGAGGATTTTATATCTAAAGAGGAGAAGGAGAAAAAGGAAAAGGAATTGAAAAAAGCAGAAGAAATGGGAATGCCAATATCTCCTAAAACTGGTAAGCCTATGAAACCATTTGTAAATAAATGGGAAAAATTAATAGGTGGAGCGATTGGCGCAATAATTGGTATTATTCTAATAGTTCAACCAGTTTCAGGATTCTTTGGGTTAATGGATCTTGAATTTCGATTTTATTTATTAATAATTGGTGTGCTTTCATTAATCGATGCTTTTACTACAATAGTGAGAGGAGTTTTAGGAAATACTCGTGTAGAAATTCATCAAGCAATACAAATCTTTACAATTGTTCTAAAATTAATAGGAATTCCTATTCTTATATTGATACTTCTACAACCGGAAATTGTTCCAATTATTTATTGGAATGGATCTACATTCATCAACGTGGGAATACCAATTGAATTCTACGATTCTTTCAGAATTACTTTAGGCATCTTAACAACCATATTCAGTATTTCTATAGCAGCAAATGTTTATGAGACTGTTAAATTAGAACGATATAAATTATAAAACAATATTTATTTTTTTTTATTTTTTTATTTTATTTTTTAAGTTATATAGTACTAATACTTTTTAATTAGAATTTTAAAAAACCTTTCTTTTAGTAAGAATATTAATTTAACAATATTTTAAAATTAATTAATCAATGAAGGAAATTTTAAAAGAGAAAGAAGTAGTGAATAATACACCTCATCCTAACACAAAAAGCTCATTAAAAAGAGATCTAAAAAAATTAGGATTAACCAAGGGAGATATTATCATTTTACATAGTTCTTTAAGCAAAATTGGTTGGACTATTGGAGGTCCAGTGGCTATTATAAAAGCATTAATGGAAACGTTAACATCAAAAGGTACAATAATAATGCCAACCTTCTCTTCTGATAATAGTGAACCATCGAGATGGGAGAATCCACCTGTTCCTCGAGAATGGTGGTCCTTAATTAGAAAATTTATGCCTGAATATAATCCTAAATACACTCCTACGAGAGGAGTTGGAATAATTCCAGAAGTTTTTAGAAAATTTCCAAATGTTTTAAGAAGCGATCATCCAATGGCTTCTTTTGCTGCGTGGGGTTATCATGCAAGGGAAATTGTCGAAGATCATTCTCTTGAAGCTGATTTAGGAGAAGGATCACCACTTTCCAAAATATATGATCTAAATGGGAATATATTATTACTTGGTGTTGGTCATTTAAATAATACATCCCTTCATCTTGCAGAATATAGAAGTTATTATGAAAAAAAAGAATTTAGAGATACTGGTTCGGCGATATCTATTGATAATAAACGAAAATGGGTAATATGGAAAGAATTAAACCATAATAGCGATGATTTTAGTGAGATTGGGAGCGATTATGAAAAGAAAATAGGGTATATATCTAAGAAAGTTGGATTAGCTACCTCAAGATTATTAAATCAGAAAGATTTAATTGATTTTGCTATAGACTGGATGAAGAAAAATAGATAATTTATACTATTTTTAAATTAAGATAAGATAATCCATAAGATTTAAAAATGACTGTTTTAGGATTCTAATTAATAATTATAATATTTCTTTAAAAAACTATTACTTGTATCTAAAAGATTAATTATCTGTTTGGAACTAATCTAAATTTATTCATTTCTCAATTTGATAAATTAAACGCTTAAATATTATGTTTCTCAATATTAATTAAAAACAAATTTAATTAAAAAGAGAGGTGTCTAATGGAATCACATGATCCGATAATCAGTAAAATACGTTTAGGACCCTGGCAATATTTTATCTTTACCTATATTTGGAGTTGGAGCTTTTGGATTCCTGCTGTTTTATTAAGAAAAAATGTATTCGACTTTCCAAACTTTTTATTGCTTGGATTGGGCGGCCTTGGACCTTTTATAGTTTCAATATCATTGACCTACTTTAAAGAAGATCGTGAAGTATGGCGAGATTTTTGGAAAAGAGTGATTGATGTGAGACGAATTGGTTTTGTTTGGTTGGCTGTTGCTATCTTCATGGCTCCACTTGTATGCAGTCTTGGTATAATTACTGGCATTTTATTTAATGGAGTTTTCCCTTCTTTTGAAACTGCTGTAGAGTATCTTTCTAATCCAATTGGGTTTATTTTTTATTTATTTTTTGTATTTATTTATGGTCCACTACCAGAGGAGTTTGGATGGCGTGGGTATGCTCTTGACCGATTACAAAAGAAATGGAATGCTTTATATTCAAGTCTGATTTTAGCTCTTTTATGGGCACTTTGGCATTGGCCAATGTTTTTTATGGTTGGTACGTATCAGAGTGGAGAACAATCAATAGGTTCCCTTCGGTTTTGGATTGATTATTGTTTAGGCATTACTGTTAACACCATTTTAATGACATGGGTATACAATAATACAAAACGTAGTATTCTTTCAGCAGTTTTATACCATTTTATGATGAACTTCACAGGAGAATTCTTGAATCTTATTTCCCTCTATCATTATTATAAAGTGATGTGGACGACTATTATAGCTGTTTTGGTAATAATCCTCTATAAGCCACAAAGTTTAACTGATCCACCATGGGGGAAATCTATAAAAATTAGTAAAGATCAATTCTAGGTAAAATTTTTTATATCTCTTTTTTTTTTGTATCTATGCTATGAAGTAGAGAGAATGAGAGTGTTAATAAGAAGAATTATACCTATATTTTCTTGAGTTTCTCAAAAATGAGATATTAAACAAAAATTATGTATAATATTAGTAAACTTTTATAAATTAGAAAAAGAATTTAGATTTATCAAAAAAACTTAAAGGAAAATTTTAGAAATCTTACTATTCAGTGAAAATATTAAACTGAATAAGACATTTTCCAAATGGTTTTTGATATTTAAAAAAAATTTATTAAAAATTGGAGGTAAATTTAATGTCGAAACCTGATAAAGAAAGTGAAAATTTTACATTGAAAGCAATTGCACTTGATACTGGTGGAACAATGACTGATGCATTTATTATTGATGATAAAGGGAATTTTTCAGTAGGAAAAGCAGTTACTACTCCAAAAGAAGAATCTAAAGGTATATTAAATTCTATTAATGACTCTTTAACTCCTTGGAAATTTACCATTGATCAAGCTGGTGCGGCTGTAGATGCATTGGTATATTCGGGTACTGCTATGTTAAACCGTCTATTAGAAAGAGAAGGAAATTCTAATATCGGAGTTATAGTTAATGCAGGATTTGAAGATTTACATAGATTAGGGAGAGCTCTTCAATGTTGGATATGGCTTGATTATGGAGGACGTCTACATGCTCGCGAACATGAACATCCTGAACCTCTAATATCTCGTAAGAATATAAAAGGTGTGAGAGGGCGAATTAATTTTTGGGGTGAAGAACTGATTCCCTTGTATAAAAATGAAGCAGAAAAAGCTGTAAACGAATTATTAGATATGGGTGTTGATAGCATATGTGTATGTTTATTGTGTTCTTATATGAATCCTAGACAAGAAAAGGCAGTCGCGAGAATCGCTAAAAAAGCAATGAAAAAACGAGATATTGATATACCTATAGTCTTATCTAGTGAACATAATCCG
>SDNL01000035.1 GCA_004524365.1 Promethearchaeota archaeon
CTGCTTGCCTTCAATGTCTTTTCAAAGGGTAGACTTTCTGATTTTTCTATTAGATTTTGAGCAAAAAGATTACTTATTGTCCCAAGTGGAACAAATAGAGTTAAAATAAAAAACCCACTTAGAATTAATATATATATTTTTTTCATTTTACTGTTATTAGCTCTTTTAAAAAAGATTATTTTTATAAATACATCATTTTTAATTAAGAAGATTATTTTTATCTTTTCTCTCAAAAGGTCTACGTTAGAAAATATGGTTAAGAAAATTAGCCCTTATTTTCCAATTCAGTAAATCATTATAACTATATAGATTAAAGATTTTATCGCTCATAACTTTCTAATCGTGTCCCTTTACACAATACTTTTTAAAAAGAAATGTCATTAAATCAAAACATAAAATTAAAGAACCTTATGGAATTCTCTTTAATTATGTCTAATGAATGTATTATATTTGATATGGATGGTGTCCTTGCTGATACTGGGCCGATTCATTATCAATCGTGGAAGAGACTTGCAGATGAGATTGGTGTAGAATTTACACGAGAATTTTTCGAAGAAACGTTCGGACAGAAAAGTATTCCTATAACTAAAAAATTAGTTGGAAATCAAGTAGAAAAGACAGAAATTCGAAGATGGGCTAATTTGAAGGAAAAATATTATCGAGAAATGGTTAGAGATAAAATTAGCCCTCTTCCAGGTGTTATTTCGCTTATAATAGATCTTAAAAAACATAAGTGTAAACTTGCTGTCGCATCAAGTGGTCCTCCTGAAAATGTTGAATTATTAATAAACAGTCTTAACCTTCGAAAATATTTTGAAGTATTTATTACAGCGGCTGATGTCGAAAATGGGAAACCCGAACCTGATGCGTTTTTAATTACTGCTGATAAACTTAATGCGAACCCAAAAAATTGCGTAGTGATTGAGGATGCCCCAGTAGGAATTGAAGCCGCAAAACGAGCAGGTATGAAATGTATCGCATTAACTACGACTCATTCAGAAGAAGAATTAAAGGATGCTAACATAATCCTTCCAGATCTCTCGGAAATTAAGTATGAAGATATAAAGCAATTACTTAAATCTTAATATAATTTTTATAGTCTAAAAAAATTAAAAAATTAAAAAGTAAATATGGTTGAAGTCAAAAAAGAACTTTTAGCACCTTGTGGATTATATTGTGGGGTATGCGCAATCTATATTGCTCATAGAGATAATAATATTAAATTTAAAAAGGCTTTATTACCCGTTTACAAAGCATTTGCTAAATCTATTGATGATATTGCATGTACAGGCTGTTTATCTGATGGGACTGTATTTCCCGTTTGTGAACATTGTCCTATTAAGGATTGTGTTAAGGAAAAAGGAATAGATGGATGTCATCAGTGTGATGAATGGCCGTGTAAATATATTGAAAATTTCCCGCTCGCTGTTGGAAGAAAAGTAATTTATCGCACCATTCCCACTTGGAGAGAATTAGGAGATGAGGAGTTTGTCAAGCAAGAAGAGGAACGATATCATTGTCCAGAATGTGGAAATCCTCTATTCCGTGGAGCAAAACGCTGTAATAAATGCAAAACACCAATAGATCTTGATTAAGTGATTTAAAATTATGATTGTTCTCTGCCTTGGCAATTCCTTAACGGCGGGATATCCTGGATATTCTCCTGCAATTGATGGTGTTTCTAAAGGTTATGGTGATATAAAGTCGCAATATGAGTTTTGGTTAAAACATTATTGCTTAGAATATTTAGAGAAAAATCTGGGTTCGGTTAATGATTATATTCTTGAGAACTTAATATTTGTGAATAAGGGAGTACCAGGAGAATTAACAAGAAATCTATTAAATCGTATCGCCCCAGATTTATTAAATTATCTGCCAAAACCTAATTATTCAATAATCATTGGTGGCACTAATGATCTGGGTTGGGGGATTTCTGAAGAAAAAATAATTAATAATCTCCAAGCATTACATATGAGATCTCGAGATGAAAACATTACTTCAATCGGAGCAACTATCCCCCCAATAAGGCAAGAGCAATCTAGCCCTCATTACAATCGTAGAAAGGTCTCGATTAACAGGAAATTAATTTCATTTTTTAAAAAATATGAAATTCCCTATGCTGATTTGTATCATGGAATGGCAAATAATAAGGGAAACCTTCGAAAAGATTGTGCCTATTCAGATGGTCTTCATTTCTCAGCAGAGGGTTACCGAATTATGGGAAAGGTACTTTTTAAAGATGTATTTAAGTCTATTGTTATTTCCAAATGGTTAGATTAATTTTTTTCTATCATATTATGTGTTTCTAAAATGTTCAAACCTATTGCAGAAATTCGCTTTGCCAATTCTGTTATCTTCCACTTTTCATACCCCTTTACATATGTTGAAAATGTGTTTCTTAAGGGTTTTTTCCACTTGGGTAAAATGTTCTCAGCTCCCAATTGAGCTCCCAGTATTGCACCTATATTTCCACAATTGCAATCGGTATCTAGTCCCATAGATGCTGCTATACAAATGGAACGCCCTAATTGGTCCTCCTTCTCAGCCCCATAAAGAAGTGCCAATGTAATAATTCCCGCATTCGGCAAAACATGCACACCCGAAATAAATCTATTAAGAAATTTAAGACTTCTTTCGCTAAACTTAGATTCGTTTTCAAGTATAATATTTCTACGAATATTATGCCAATGTTGGATTAATTTGAGTCGAGCTTTTCTGTAATTAGAGGGAAATCTTTTATACAAATGAATTGCCAATTTTACCATTCGTGTATACAAACTCTCTCGGACGGATGGCAGAAAATTTAACGCTTTATCAATATTGATTTTAATGTCTTCTTCAAAAAATGCTTGGGAAAGGAGCAAAGCAATAAAAACTTCTCCTTGGACGCCTATATCTGCATGAGAAATGCTTCCATCCATTTCAGCATATTTTTCTGCTAATTTAGGTAGCCCAGGAGTAATCTGTCCCCAAATATCGGCACGCATTTGTGCTCCTATTGCATCATAGTAAATGTTATTAATTCTTCCTGAACTTGGCGGTTGTATTCCTGCTTTTAAATTTTTTAAAGCTTTTTTTTCTGCGGTAAAATTCTGAGTATAAAGTAAATTAACCCATTCTCGTGCGATATCTTTGGCAGAAAGGTTTATTCCATGCTTTTCCAAAGCAATTAAGGCACATATTTCATACATCTCATCATCGTTTACATAATCAAGATCAATAGGTTTTGGATAATATTTTACATTTCCATATTGTAACCTTATTAAGCAATAAGGTCTAAATTCTAATGGAGCACCTACAAAATCTCCTGAAATCCGACCCAACCACGAACCCAAAACTTTATCACGATACTCTTCTCTCGAAATTTTTTTCATGGCTAATTTTTTTACTTTCAATTAGGATATAATTAATTTAAATCATAAATTATAATAAAAAATTGCTATTCTAAATAAATCTTTAATTTTTTTACTGCTCATATAATTTAAAGAGTAGAGGATTTAATTCATATTGAGGAGATTTTGATCTTACTGAACTAAAAAGAGAGCGTGTTATAGTGGGACTCATAATTCCAATACCCTTTAACTCTGAAATAATTGAATCAATCCTTTCTTCTACTCCTTGCTCGCAACATATTTCCCTTATTTGAGTTCCATTAATTAAATGGTTTTGTGAGATTCGATACATTTGTTTAATCAAACTTGGCATTTTTTGATAATTAGGATCTCCAATTTGTTTAAATTTATCGGTGATGACTTTTTTTAGATTCCAAACTTTAGTTTCTTGAACTTTCTGCATTAACAGTTTTGTAATTTGAGGCATTCTATACGTCTCAAAGGGATTAGGATTTAAAGATATATCTCCCCATTCTAAGGTACCATGAGAGGACTTTTGTGGAATAAGTATTTTTTTTTCATTTAAGAATAGTAATAAATCAATTACATCTTCACTAACTATTTTTTCTATATTTCTAAAAGATATTGAATTATTTTTAAGATAATAGATTAGAGTTTTTATTATATTTTCCAAAAACACTCCATTTAAATCTTCATATAAGTTTTCTAATGCATTCTCTAAATTATTAGTATCATAATTCATTCTATTCTTTTCGAATCGAATATTTGAAATTAATTTTTAATCAAATAAAAAATAAATCAGTTTACTTGCTCGAGCAAAATTATAAAATTACTTCCTTTTTTATAATCTTCTTTTATGCGATTTTTTACCATAATTTTTCCCCCATATTTATTAATAACTTTCATCACCAGAGATAGCCCAATACCCATCCCTCCAGTGCTTTTGTTTTGGTCATAACTCCTATCAAATATCGAATGTTTCCGCTCATCAATTATTCCTACTCCATTATCCATAAATTCAATTTGAACGAATTTATGCTCATCATCTTTTATTTGAGAAACAATCACCCATAGGTTTATTTTGTTGTTTTCATTGTGGATGCAACCATTTAATAATATATTTTCAAATATATCTAAGAGTAAAGAGCCTGCTTTTACCATTATTCGATCCTCTGGAATTTTGGTAATAACTTGTATTTGATTTTGGTTAAACCTAGTTCTAATCTGATCAATAGACTTCATAAGTACTGAATTAAGATTAACAGGACTTATTGATTCCCCATGATTTTCTATTCTTGAGAGTCTTTTCATATTTTCTATCAAATTTTTACCTCTTTCTACTTGTTGGGAAATCATATTTGTTATTTCGGCTTTTTTTTCAACCTTTTGCAAATCATCCTTCCACATTTCCAAAATCCTTACAGATGAATTAATATTATTAAGGATATTTGCCATATCATGAGCCAATAGATCTTTATAGAAATCAACTCGATTATATGCCTCAATATAATTTTTTTCACTTTTTCTTAATTCTTCTTTAGATCGTTCTTGAATGAATGAGTAAAATAAAAAACCCCATATAATTGGTTGTAATATTCCTAAATAATCGTCATAAAGATCGATTTCTGGGAAAATATTGCTCCATTCTAATATATTATTTGCATGATTGATAATATTTAATACCAAGAGGATAAGAAAGATTAAAATCATACTTGATGGGACCTTTTCTTTCCATCTAATAAATATCAATAATAGAGCTATTAAAATCGCTAAAAAGGAGAGAAAATCGATTATAATTATTAAAAGATTCATTTATTCTCCTCCGTTTTTTTGTATGACTTTATTAACCAGAATAGTATTAATATTGAACCGATAAGATAACAGATATGTTCCAGAATATTAAATAAATTGGGAAAAAAATAACCTTCAAAAACCGTAAAATTCCACCCTACTAAAAAGATTATGAAAGATGTAATCAAGATCTGAAAGTTAGGAAGTTCTTTCAATTTTGCATAATTTAGAATAACAAAGGTTAATGTACCAATCCCTAATAATAAAGTAATAACCTCGTTTTCTTCTATCATTGTTAATTCTTTCCACAAATACTATTTAAAAACTAATTAACACCTTTTTGTATAATATATCTATTAATTAATAAAATTCCAGCTTAATAATTATTACTCTAATATTGATTTAATATGACAAATATCTGATTTAGCATTAACTTTTTTTATCAAATCTAATTAATTGTATTAATTAGTGAAAAAATACTATCAAGTTATAATAATTCCAAGCGTGTATTAAAATGACTAAGAAATATTTTAGAGGGTATATATTAATTAGATTAAAAATCGTTGGTAAAGAGTGGGACGTGGTGGAGAAGCTTAAAGGGCTCAGTTCAAAAGAAGGTGAAGGCGATTGGAAAATTACCTATGCTACAGCTATCTATGGTGGATGGGATGTCATTGTGGAATGTGCTTTTTCAGACCTTAACGAGCTTGATACCGTTGTCACATACTGTCGCACTGAGGAAAAGCTGAGTGAATGGGTGGAGGAAACTACAACCCTTATGGGGACACGTGACGATTTTGTACCTTAATTTATTTTTTTCTTCTTATTCTATTAAATTTGTTTAGAATTGTCTTTTAATGATTTATATCAATATAATTTTTTTGAGTCATACATTAACTAAATTAGTTGTATAAGAAATTATTCAGATTTAAATTAATAAAAATATGCAAATAGATGGTTTCAAGTGGATGAAGAGGAAATAGAAAAAATACTTTGGATTAACGGTTTAACAAACGCAGTGAAGTTTGACGGTACTCCGGATAAAAAGGCTATTATGGGAAAGCTTATGGCCGAGCGCAAAGATTTGAGACCTCATGCTAAGAAAGTAATTCCTTTATTGGACAAAATTGTGGAAGAAATATCGAACCTTGGGTTTCAAGAACAAAAAGAAAAATTATTAGAATTGGATCCAGACGCACTCAAAGAAGAAGAAACTGAGGAAGAGGATAAAACTCTTCCAGAATTACCGAATAAGGAGAAATATGATAAGATTGTAATGAGGCTCGCCCCCTATCCAAGTGGAGCCTTACATATTGGAAATGCACGTATGGTAGTACTTAATGATCAATATGTGAAGAAAAATGGTGGTGAATTAATTTTATTTTACGATGACACCATCGGAAGTTCAAAAGTTTTACGGGAGACGGATCCCAAGAAGGCAAAATATGTATTACCAGAAGCCTATGATTTAATTAAAGAAGGTTTGGAGTGGCTAGGTGTCAAATATTCTAAAGTGTATTACAAGAGCGATAGATTAGCACATTATTATAAATATTGCAGAAAGTTAATTGAGGATAATTTAGCTTATGTTTGTTTTTGTTCCGCCACTGATTTTAAAGAAAATTATGTGAAAAAGAAAAAAAATTGTCCACACCGAAATCATAGTATTCAGAAAAATTTAGAAGAATGGGAAAAAATGCTTGATGGAACATACCATGAAACAGATGCGGTAGTCCGGCTTAAGACTGGAATGGACCATAAAGATCCCGCCCTTCGTGATCAAATAATAATGCGAATCTCGGAAGCTCCTCATCCTCGAGTAGGAGACGAGTATCACGTGTGGCCGATGTTGGAATTTTCATGGGCAATTGATGATTATTTAATAGGAGTAACACATATTTTGCGGGGAACAGATTTATTTAAAGAAGATTATATCGAAGATTTTATTTGGGATCACTTTAATTGGAAAAAAGCGCAATTTCTTCATTACGGCAGGATTAATTTTCCCAATATGAAATTGAGTAAGACTTATGCCCGAAATAAAATTATAGAGGGTAAATTTGACGGTTGGGAGGACCCTCAGACATGGAGCCTCCAATCACTTAAAATGCGTGGCATCCGACCAGAAGCTATTAGAGAAGCCCTTTTAGACTTAGGGATGTCAAAATCGGGGATAACTTTTTCCGTGAATTGGTTATATTCAAAAAATCAAGATATTATTGATAATATTTCAAATCGATATTTTTTTGTAGAAGATCCTGTTAAAGTAATAATTGATGAAATTCCGATGGAACAAATTACTGCAGAACCACTACTCCTTCCTACTAAACCTGAAAAAGGTACAAGGAAAATTACATGTAACGTTCAAGAGGATAAATTAAGTGTTTATATTACAAATATTGATGCTGAACGTCTAGAGATTAATACCATCATTCGTCTTAAAGATTTAATGAATATTAAGATTCAATCTCTTAATTTAGATAAGAACTTTATAAAAGCACAATATGATAGTAAAGAATTAAATAGAGATTATTCTATAATTCAATGGGTTCCTGAAAATAATAAGATTGATGTCTCAATATTAAAGCCAGATGGCTCAATTTCTAAAGGGTATGGTGAAATAAATTTAAAAACTATTCCTATGAAAAAAACAATTCAATTTGAACGATATGGTTTCGTCAATCCCATAAGAATCAATGGCAATGCCCTTTTTTGTTATTTCACCCACTAAAGAAAAATACTACGCTTTAATATTATTAGAAATTGAAGGTAATTTTTTTAACAATTATCTACTTTCATCTAATAATTCATATTAAGGAATAATTTTTTTAAAATTCATCAATAGATATACAAAGATTAAAACTATAGTAATGAATGAAAAAAAAGATTCTGAACAAGAAGAGTTTTTTAAAAATTGGAAATATTGCCCCCGATGTGGTGCTAAAATTCCAGAGACCGAAAAAACAATCCGATATTGCTATTCTTGTGGGCTTCAGTTTGAAAATTTTCCTTATATTATTGAAAAATCTTTTAAGCCCCCAGAAAGTATTAAATTAACGGAAAAGGAGATAAACGAAGACCCGGAATTAGCCCCATGGACCCCAAGAGCATCTTTAATATGGCCAATATTAAGTATTTTTATTATGAATACCGTAGTTATCATCCCCTTTACATTTATTGTTTTTTTTATCCCTAATATCTCAAAACTAATGGAGTTTATTGCATCCCCATTATTTTTAATAATTTTTTCTGTTTCAGAGTTTGTGTTTATGATAATTCCATTAATCTATGTGGGACAGTACTTAGAAAGATCATCTCTTAAAAATCGGTTAAAAATATTGGGAATCTTCATTCAGCGTCCCAAAATACAATTTTTAGGAAAAGAATTATTATTGGGAATTGGATTCGCAATCCTTGGATTTTTTCTAGTTAATTTGATTTCATTCTTATTAGAACTATTAGTAAATCCATTTTATATCTTTCCTAATATATTTACAGCTCAAGCTCCAAGTGTAGATATAGATTCGATAATTTCTTCTGCAGGTCTTTTTGAGATTATTTTATTAGTAATTGTGATGATATTAGTAATAGGATTATCTGAAGAAGTAGCATTCAGAGGATTTATGCAGAAGGGTTTAGTTAAAGAGTTTGGGAAAGAACTTGGGATTTGGATAACTGCTATAATATTTGCAATTATTCATATCGTGACTATTTTCTTGACACTTTCTCCACTCTCAATCTTGAGATCATTTTTACTCCTTTTTCCACCATATTTATTCCTTTCACTTTTATTAGGATATCTATTTTATTGGAGAAAAAGTAATTTAATCGCCCCAATTGTTGCACATGGTGTTTATGATGCCATTACTGTCTTATTGGTATATATCGTTTATCAACATTTTACATTTTTACTCCTCTTTCTATTAATTCTTGGTATAGTATTAATCTTATCATTCTTTTTATATTATCTCCTTGAACGCTATTACTAAGACTTAATAATTATCTAATGGGTTCATTTTCTTTGTTATGATTTTTGAATCGAATTTAATAGCATTAATATTTTATACTATACTAAGATTTATTGAAATTAATTCAAAATAAAATAATTTTCAAGAGGAAAACTCTTTAAACATGAGTATCATAGAAAATTTTTCAATAGGAGTGAAAAACAAATCGAAAAAAATCGGAATCGGGCTTGGAGAGTCTGAATTTCATAATAAAAAAATACTCTATGCTGCGATAAAGTTTATCACACAATATCCCTCTAACATAGTTTACTTTTTTGGAAAAAAAGAATTCACAGATCCCATCTCAGTTAATTCCAGCTATCTAAAACATAAAGATAATATTAAATTAGTTGATTCAGAAGAACCCGTCAAATTAATTTTTGCATATTTGGATAATAATACTGTCGATGCCATAGTGAGAGGAGGTATTTCTTCTTCAAAGTTTTTGCCTCTCGTAAAGACTAAATTTAATATCCCTGTAATCAATCGGCTATCTCTCTTAGAAACAAATGCGGGCTATCAATTCTTTTATGGGCCGGTGGGCATTGACGAATGCAATGATTTAGATTCTAAAATGAATTTCATTGAAACCTCAATAAATCAATTAAACTCTCTAGATATCACACCCAAAGTGAGTGTATTGAGCGGGGGAAGGATCTCAGATATAGGAAGAGATGAACGGGTTGATTCAACCATAAATCAAGCTAAAAAGATTGTTAAAAATATTAAAGGTATTTTTCCTAGTGTTGCTATTGAACATAATGAAATTTTAATAGAACAAGCAATTGAGAATAATGTGAATCTAATTGTAGCCCCAGATGGAATTTCAGGGAATTTAATATATAGAACCTTGGTACATTTAGGTGGAGGAAAAGCATATGGAGCGATCTATATGGGATTAGATAAAGTTATTATTGACACTAGTAGAGTTGGGGATCTCAGTGAATATCAAGGCGCACTTCTTTTAGCACTATCATTAAGCGAGTAGCTTGCTTGAAAACCTATAATAATCTTATTTTACCTTATTTTTATTCAAATAAGGATATCAGAGTCATAAAAAATAAAAATAAAAAAAAGAGAAATTAATTATTCTGTCCATTCATATGGTTCTGGTCCAGCGAAAAGTAGCATAAATGCAGGAACTAATACTCCAACACCACCCCATACATAGAAGCCAAATATCGATAATAGAGCTCCCCATAGTAACATTAATGGAAACCGAAAACTACCTAATACTAACACATCGTTTAGTAAGAATTCCCAATCTTCGTTTTTACATTTATTAGAAAATCGGGGTAAAACAATTACTAATGATAAAACTATAGTCACGGCGCCTCCAATAATGTACCATACATATGTAGAGGTTGTTATTAAAGTACTAAAGGAAAGGCCTGTAATTCCACTAAATATTCCGGCAGTTATTAAGTTCACTAAACCTACTAAAACTCCTATTGAACCGTTTATAAGTCCTATTAACCACGCCCATGTTCCAATTATTTTTGCAATATCTTTGAGAGAATCCCAAGTATCTGAGGTCTTTGGTTCAGGTTTGGGTTTGGGAGTTGGCTCAGGTTCTGGAGACGGTTCTCCTTGCGGTTCTGAAGGTTCTTCACTCATTTTTTTAACCTTTAGTTTTATAAATTTTTATTATGAATTTATTGTTAGTATAAATAATTCTTGCTTCTTTAATTAAATTAATGGTTTAAAATCCATTACTTAACTGCTTATTCTTTTATTAATTATTTATAAATAATTTTATTTAAATATGGGATCATTAACGGCTCTTAAATTCTCATTGAGATTATTTAATCGTTCTATATCTTCATTTTCAATTGAAAAATCAAAGATACTCGCATTGTCAGTAATATGTTCTTTATTATTTGAACGAGGAATTCCAATTATTTTATGTTCAATTAACCATCTGAGTAAGAGCTGAGCGGGAGTCTTCTCATATTTTTCGCTGACTTGTCTGATTGTCTTATTAGATAACTTTTTCCCCTTAGTTAAAGGCGAATATGCTTCCAAAATAATTTTATTTTTTCTGCAAAATCCTAATAATTCTTTTTGATAAAGGAATGGATGAAATTCTACTTGATTAACTGCCGGGATAATATTAGAATGACTGAGTAAGCTGTTTAGATGTTCAATGGTGAAATTGCTAACTCCAATCGCTTTTATTTTCTCTTCTTCATATAATTTTTCCATAGCTTTCCAAGTGTCTAAAAACTTATCCCTTGGCCAATGGATCAAGTATAAGTCCAAATACTCAAGCTTGAGTTTGTTTAAGCTTTGCTCGAAAGCATTCAATGTTTTTTCGTATCCTTGTTCACTGTCCCATACTTTAGTTGTGATAAAGAGTTCTTCACGGGAGATATTACTATTAGCAATCGCAGTTCCAACTTCATTTTCATTATTATACATAGATGCGGTATCTATTAATCTATAACCTTCTTCTAGGGCCCACTGAATAGCATTTATCGCGCCATCTCCCTTTAAAGTCCAAGTTCCAAACCCTAATACAGGTATTTCAACCCCATTGTTAAGTTTGTAGGTTGAATTAATATTTAAATTCATTTTTTTATTCTCTGTCTTTTATATTTTCTCATATTTTTTTAAGCTTTTCTTTATAATTTAGTAATTCATAAATTGAATCCAATTCGATTACCTATTAACCTATTATCAAAAAATAATTCCAGAGGATAATAAAAATTATTAACGATTATTACCATTTTAATTTGGTAGATAAGCTTATGCTTTGGATTGAATTTATATCGATGGGAAATATCACGATGGCAATTATTGAAATTATTGGATATTTGGGTTCTATCTTAGTTGCTATCTCTTTGATGATGAAAAATATTTTGAAGCTAAGAATTATAAATATGGCGGGAGCTTTCTTTTTCATGGTATATAGTTTGATCATTGGCACATATCCCATATTTTTTGTAAACCTTGTTATTTTTCTCGTTGATTTATATTATTTATACGTTATTCTAACTAAAGAAGAGCTATTTTCTACAATTCATATAGACAATCACCAGTCCCCCTTCTTAAAAGCTTTCGTGGAATATTATTACAGTGATATTAAGAAATTTTTTCCGAAATTTGAGCGAGAAATTTTTCAAAGTTCCCATGTTCTTGTAGTTATGCGTAATATGATCCCTGTTGGCTTCTTTATTTCAAGAGAGAACCCAAATAATAAGACACAAATCGAAATTCTAGTGGATTACATCATACCCGAATATCGGGATTTTAAAAACGCTCATTTTCTCCATAAAAAAGAAATAAAAAAGTATAAAAAACAAGGTTATAAGAGTTTCATAACTCAAACAAAAAACGGTACTCATAAGGATTATTTACTTAAAATGGGCTATATTCAAGACGAAGAGGATAACTCGCTTTATAAACGAAAGTTTTAATAATTAAAGATCCTCATGAGACATTAATAACCAACTATCGTCTGTAACCTCTATGCTTTCATAAGTAATTTCACCATTATCGTCAAGATGACTCAACACTTGAAGTCTTGGTGGGATATATCCGCTTGCGATCTTGAATAATTCATATAACACAGGTCGATGAGGTTTATATGCTGAATTATACCAGAAATATTTTCTTGCTTGTTCTTTTTCTGTTTCTAATTGTTCTTCTAATAGTTTTTCTTCCCCCTCTTCGAAATTAACATTATCTAATACACTCCCCCTTAGATCTTGAAGAGGCTCATAATTATTGACCCACTCCTTAACTTGTTTCCAATGTTCATATTCTTCCTCATTTTCGCGTTTAGGTTTATTTTCCTCAATAACCGTATCGATTAAATTTTCATAGAAATTCGTTTCTTTAAATTTTAAATTTTCAAAACCAAATCCATCAAAAAAGTAATGTCCTCCTACAATATTACCGTACCACTGAGATGGGATTCCTTTTGGATTTTCTTTTAATCCATAAAATTTTAAGACTTCCTTTGTCTCATCTGACAGACAATTTATTTCTGGAAAGAATTCATATTTAACTGGAGGACTTATCATTAATACCGGTTTCATTTGCAAACGCGCTGTAACGACTTCATGAACAGTTCCAACGCTATAAATATTAGTAGGGACAAATGTAATCACAAAATCTGCTAAGTCTACCATTCGAAGATCTATATGAACCGTCTCCCAAAAATCAGTTTCAAATCTTGCTCTTGTTTTTTTATTTGTCCAGAAATCTTTCCTATACTCCTCTTTAGAATATACAACACCTTCTCTCCCATAGTTTTTGTGTCCTTTAATTATTGGTTTATTCCAAGGATCTAATACCGTTATTTTTAACGTCTTTAGAATAGGGGAAATAATTGCACGCCACCCTAAAAACTTCTCTATTATTCGACTCCCGACGAAATCCATAGGTCCACTTAGATACGCGCGTGTCCCTTCTAATAAATTCGATGTCATTATTTATCTTACTCAAAATTATTTTTTAATACTATAAAAATTAAATATTATATTAAAATTATGATAAAAGGATATATTCTTTTCCTTTCTTTTTCAAACACAAATAATGAGACAACCAAGACTTATATGGAATATTTTATATATATAATTGAAGAAATATGTATTATATACCCGAAAACATTGATGTTTCGACATTGGATTTAACCGCCGAGAAGTTGGCTAAAATGATTGATCACACCGAATTACATGCATATGCAACATTGAAGAATATAAAAGAGTTATGCGATGAAGCAATGGAATATAATTTCGGTGCGGTTTGTATTAATCCCACTCATGTTCAATTTGCCAACAACTATTTAGAAGGATCAGAAGTGGAAGTATGTACAGTTATAGGATTTCCACTTGGAGCCAATACATCAGAAATTAAAGCTGCAGAAGCAAAATTAGCCTTGGATCAAGGGGCAACAGAGATTGATATGGTCATTAATATTCAAAAGGTAAGAGATGGAGATTGGGAAGGAGTAGGACAAGATATTGGAATGGTTCACGATGAAGTAAAAGAACGAGGAATTTTAAAGGTTATATTGGAAACTGGATATTTAACAAGAGATCAAGTTATAAGGGCGTGTAAGGTAAGTGTGGAAGCTGGTACAGATTTTGTAAAAACATCTACGGGATTTGGAGTAATGGGTGCTTCTTATGACCATGTAAAATTAATGCGAGAAACCGTTGGTCCTGATATTGGCGTTAAAGCTTCTGGAGGCATCAGGAATATTAAAACAGCAGCTTGTATGATTGAAGCGGGAGCTAATAGAATTGGAGCATCATCAGGAGTAGCAATATTAGAGGGTTTTGAACAACTGGATGAATCATCTAGTATATTTCAATATCCAAATCCGTGTAATCATTGTCCTGTAAAAATGATTGATGC
>SDNL01000036.1 GCA_004524365.1 Promethearchaeota archaeon
ATATTGAAAATGCTAAACATAGACAAATAAAAATGATACTTATTATCATAGTCTCTTTTATTTTATTATTTGAATCTCATAAATAGAATTGTATTTAAGAAATTTAAAATTTATTCAAAACAAAATATTTAAATAAGGAGAGTATTAAGTCTTCTTAATAATTTTAATTTTGAATTAAATCCCTTCAAAAACCTTAAGCAATGAAAATCTCTCAAGATATCAATATATTAGTTAAGAAAGGTCATATCCAGAAAATAGTTGAACATTATTCAAAAGAATCTGGTGAGCAAATTGATAAATCATTATTGCAAGAAACCATTAAAAAATTAATGAAAAACTCGAATAAGTTAGATATAGGACAGATTTATATAAATAATATTTCATACAATAAGAGAAAATTATTAGGCGAAATTTATACTCCCAAAAGAATTGTAAATTATATCTTAGATTTGATCAAATTTAAACCTGGGGTATTAATACATAATAAGAGAATAATAGATTTGAGCTGTGGCTCAGGAAGCTTTTTAATCCAAGCTGTAAACCGTTTAAAAAGTTATTATAAAACAGGATTGGGAGATCTTGAAGAGAAAAATAATCAAATAACAAAAGTTAAATCTATAATAAAAACAATCGCCGAAAATATATATGGAATTGATATAAACCCCATTGCTTGTATTTTATGTCAGATTAATATCAATATGGCTCTGATTGATCTTTATCAATATATCTGGGATTTTGATAAAACGTACAACCCGCCTGTTTTTAAAATTTACAATTTGAACTCTTTTAATCTAAATAGCCTTAATGACTATATTGATAATAACTCTTTTGATTATGTGATTGGAAACCCCCCCTATCTTTTTATTAGAAGTATTTCATCTCGAAATAAAGAATTAATTAAATCAAATGATTTTGAAACTAACTCTGGACAATATGATTCTTATCAATTGTTTATAGAGCTTGGTATTAGATATTTACGAAATAATGGATTATTAGGATATATAATTCCTGATTCTATTTTGGCATTATCTAATCGAGCGATTATCCGACGATATATTTACGAAAATACTAAATTAAAGGCTATAAGTATCGTTGGAGAACAATTTGAAAATAGTGTAGTTTCAAATATAATCTTAATTTTACAGAAAGAACAAAATAAGAAAAAAAGAAATGAAAATATCATTCATATCAATAAATTTAACGGATCAATTAAATCAGAAAATAAAATAAAACAGTCTATGCTGAAACAATGGAATTATCGTTATTTAATTAATTTGACCGAAACTGATGCTACAATTCTAAGTTATCTAAATGCATCTTTTCCAAAACTTGAAGATCTTATGGAAATGGATGCTTTTAATATAAACTTAGGTCGAGGAGTGGAACTGACTAAAGAAGGGGAAATTTTCTTTTGTAATTCATGCGAAAAATTCTATCCGGTCCCAAGAAACAAAAATAAGTGTATTAATTGTGGTGTTAAATTTGGAGAAAAGGATATTGAGAAAATCATTTTTACTCAAAAACCGAAATTAAGTACTGAATATTATGCCCCTTATCTTTATACATTACGAAGGTATAAGATTAAGGATTATAAGTACATAATTACAAACAAATCAGGGATAAATTATAAGAATTTATCGAATTATGAAGATAGAGTCATCATTCGCCAATTAAATCAAGGTAATCTAATATGTGCTTCCTATTTTAAGGGATTAATGTTGTGTTCTCAAAGTTATTATAATTTAAAAGTCAAGGACTCGCCAAATTCTCAATTTGATAATATTTTTATGCTAGGCTTACTCAATTCACATCTATTATCGTTTTATTTTATTAAGTCCTTTAGTTCCTATAAAAAACTCTTTAAAAGAATTCTAATTCAAAAATTAAAGGAATTACCAATAAAAGTTCCAAGGACTCAAAAAGAAAGCCAAATTTCTAATAAGCTCAAAAAACAAGTTGAAAAGCTGTTATATGCTGGAGATATTGGGGATAATGAATATAAAGAAACTCAAGCTCAGATTGATGAATATGTTTATGAGTTATATGAAATAGATGAAAATTATCGTAGTTATATAAAACAATATTTTAAAGAGTTATAGGAATTCTAAAATCTTAAATAATTCAATTATTTTAAATAGACATAATTGATTTTAATACTTGAAAAAATTAAATTAAAGTAAGGACGGAAATAAAATGGATAGAAGAGCTGAAATAACAAGAGAGACGAAAGAAACAAAGATTAAAGTAGAATTAAATTTGGATGGTAAAGGCGCAAGTAATATTTCAACGGGTTTTAAATTTTTAGACCATATGCTTACTTTATTATCACGCCATTCAAAATCAGACTTAAACATAAAGGCGTCGGGAGATTTGGCTCATCACATTATTGAAGATATTGGTATAGCTTTTGGAATGTGTCTTCTAAAAGCATTAGGGGAAAAAAAGGGAATAAATCGGTATGGATCAGCACTTATTCCTATGGATGAAACTTTAGCTCGCTGTGCTATAGATTTTTGTGGACGAAAAGCTTTGTTTCTAAAGTTGGAATTAAAAGAGGAATGTAATATTGAAGATGTAGCAATTGAAGATTTAAACCATTTCTTTAACTCCTTTGCCGAAAATGCTAAAATGAACCTTCATCTTCAGGTACTCTATGGGGAAAATGATCATCATAAAGTGGAGGCGGCTTTTAAAGCACTTGCTAGATCTATAAAAGAAGCAAAAAAGATAATATCTAATGAGATTCCCTCTACAAAAGGAGTGCTATAGAAAAACCAACAATTTTTGTTAAAAAAGAAATTTCAATTAATATATTAAACTAAGATGAATTCTCCGAGTAATAAAATCCTAAATAAAGAATTACAATTAACTTTTATTCCATCAAAATATTGGAATGAAACATCAAGTGAATTTTCATTAATAGATACAAAAAAGAAAATTCCTTCTGATTCTGATTTTTTTTTAATTTGGACAGCAGCAAATAATTCTCCAGAATATTTAGAACGCCAAATGAAGAAAAAGCTCGTAAAAATACCTGTAGACAAACTTTTATCTTGCCATCTCAATCTTGCTCTATTAAACCAACTTCAGAATGGAATAAACAATTTTGTCTTACAAAAAGTATATGGAAAAATTTTACCTCTCCTTCCCGCAAGTAGATTTCTTAATAATTTAGAGATTTTTGAACCAAGTCAAGAGGAAAATAACTCCCCTGATATTTCAGGATCAATAAAGACTTGGGCTTTACTTACCAAGTTTATTTTTGAGCTTTTAAATAGAGGAAATTTTGTCCCTTTCTTAAAATCCGTAACAAAGAAAAAATATAATGGACAATGGCGCTTACTGTTAAAAACTAAATATGATAACATAAGATTTACAACAATTTTAAGAAATAGTCCTTGGACTGCGTATAATCTTCCATATTCTATTAAATTGGAAAATAATTCAAGTAATGATTTTGAGGGGGCTTTAATTAAAAATTTGTGGCATCCATCATATCTATACTCCCTTTATATTGATAAAGTTGGTGATAGTTTAATAAGATCGATTCTAAAAAAACAAAAATTTCGGACTTTTGACCAATATTATAACTCAGAAATCCAAAAGGATAAAAGAAGGGAACATGATTTAAGTTGGGACTATAAGTTTCTGAAATCCTTACTCAGTAAAGATCCATCATTTACGTTTACCCAGTTTCATGAAACCATTGTTCCTAAATTAATCAGGAATTGGATCAATATTGAAAGTATTTCTTCCCTAAAACAAGGTATTGAGCTTGCTATAAAGTTAAATTATCCTCAAAACGGTGAAGACCAATGGCCTTTAAATCTTTTTTTATCCGTTCAAAATGGACAAAATTTAATTTTACTATCTAAACTCTGGAAAGGAGAAGAGAGTATCAATTCAGAAATTCTTACGCGTTTTCAAAATCAGGAAAACTTTACTGAAATTCTCTTTCAAGGTTTAGGAAAAATGATTAAGATATATCCTCCTCTTAAAAAAGCATTGAATGGTCCATTTCCAAAAAAACTCATGCTAAACTCATCCGAAGTAATGGAATTCTTTAGTTATGCAAAGGATTTATTGATTCAAAGTGGATTTAATGTTATTCTACCAGATGCTTTCCAAATTGGAGGAAAGCAACGTTTATCTGCCAGAATGGTAATATATTCAGAAAAAACGGAGTTCTTATCCACAATTAAATCTTCTCGCCCCTCACTCTTTCAGTTAAGCGATATGCTGAATTATCGATGGGAAGGAGAATTGGGGAATGAGTATGTAAATTCGGAAAATTTGAAAGATATAATTGCTAAAAAACAACCCTTGGTTAATATAAAAGATGAATGGATTTTAATAGATCAACAAGACATCGAGACGATTAGTAATATTTTTGATTCTACCAAAGAAGCGGGAAAATATTCAGGAGTTAAAGGTAAAATTAACTATGTTGATGCTCTTAAATTAGGATTGTCTGAAAGAGTAAGTTTTCGAGAAGAAAAATCTAACTATAGAGTCATTGTAGAAGGGAGTTTTAACCAAATCATAGATCGTATAAAAAAATTTGAATCCTTTAAAGAAATTGCAACACCTTCACAATTTAATGGTAAGCTCCGAGGGTATCAGAGGGAAGGACTTACTTGGTTAGCAAACATATGTGAATTAGGATTTGGGGTTTGTCTAGCAGATGATATGGGTTTAGGAAAGACAATTGAAGTAATTTCACTACTGCTCCATTTTAAGGAAACACATGAAGAATCGATGGGGGCTGTATTAATCATTTGCCCAACATCTGTCATATATAATTGGAAAAAGGAATTAAATCGATTTGCCCCCACATTAGATATTACGTTTCATCACGGAATTGACAGGTCAGAAACCGTTTCAGCGCTTTCTAAATATTTAAAGCCACATCAAATCATTCTTACAACTTACGGAACATTAAGAAATGATATTGAGCTACTGAAAACAGCCCCGTTTAGTGGTGTGATAGTAGATGAGTCTCAGAATATGAAAAATCCCAAAGCTCAACAGACACAAGCAATATACCAATTACAGAGTCAATATAGAATATGTTTAAGTGGAACACCTATAGAAAATCGTTTAATGGAATTATGGAGTCTTTTCAAATTTTTAAATCCGGGTCTCTTAGGAAACCAAAAAGAATTTCGAGATAATTTTGTTATCCCTATTGAAAGATTTCATGATAAAGAGGCTGCGGATAGGTTGAAAAGAATAATTGCTCCATTTATTCTCAGAAGGGTGAAGACAGACAAATCTATAATTAAAGATCTGCCAAGTAAACGCGAGATGAAAATTTATATAGATTTAAGTGATGATCAAAAAGCACTGTATAAAAATGTAGTATCTGACACATTACAGGAAATGGAACGTTCTAAATCTCAGAAAAGTATGATTATTTTAGGGCTTTTAACAAAATTAAAACAGATTTGTAATCACCCTTATCAATACCAACATAAATCTGTTTCGGAGAGAATTTTAGATGATAAATTCAAAGAATTTGTCTCTATGTCGCCTAAATTAGAACGATTAATTGATATGCTTGATGAAGTTTTAGTTAAAAACGAAAAAGCTATTATTTTCACCCAATTTACTCAAATGGGTGATATTTTGAGAGATGTATTGGAATATAGGTATGATTTTCCTATCCTCTATTTTCATGGGGGAATTCGCGCGGAGAAACGGAGGGATATTATCTCAGAATTCCAAGATACAAAGGTTAATAGTCCCCCTATACTAATTTTATCCTTAAAAGCAGGTGGAACAGGAATTAATCTAACAGAAGCAACTACTGTGTTTCATTTTGATCGATGGTGGAATCCTGCGGTCGAAAAACAAGCAACAGACCGAGCTTATAGGATAGGTCAGACAGAGAATGTAAATGTTTATAAATTTATTACATTGAATACAATTGAAGAAAAAATAGATAAGTTAATTGAGGAAAAGAAAGAATTAGCAGATATGATTATAACGAGCGGTGAATCATGGATCTCGGAACTCAGTGAAGATAAATTGAAAGAATTAATCTCAATGAATTAAAAATTAATTTAATAGAAGTGTATACCAGATTGAATGACCGAAAAAATTATAGAAATTATAGAAGACAGTCAGAAAAGAAGAAAGATTACCCTATCGATAAAGAGAAGAAACATGAAGAAGTAATGCAAATTAAGAGGAATCTATATTCTTTTTGTGACTCTCAGTGGGGAAGGCGCTGGATCCATTCTATGCTTAAAATAGGGCGGCCATATAGAATGCGTAGAGCTATTAATTATGCAAAAGATACTAGAAGGATTAGTAATCTCAGAATTAATAAAGGAGAGATATTTGCTTTAGTGCAAGGTACGGCTCCAACCCCCTATAGAGTAAGAATATTTTTTGATCCTATTTCTAACGAAAACTGGGATAAAATCGCAAATGAACTATCAAACAATATGCTTAATCTAATTAACTTATTGGAGGGTAAATTGACTGAAAAAATTATTAAGATTTTTGAAAATAACAATACTTCCTTATTCCCAGATGTTTCACAAGGATTAAATGCAAAATGTTCATGTCCTGATCCAGAAATTCCCTGTAAACATATCGCAGCAACAATCTTATACCTTTCAAAAGTAATAGATTTTAAGCCTTTAATTTTAATGAAATTAAAAGGAAAAACAAAGAAAGAATTATTAAATGAAGTTAGAATAGGAAGATTAGAACCTAAACCTAGCCAAGAAACACAATCCGAGACATCTTCAGAGAAGGAAAATGCATCCTTTTATACTTTTAACGTTCCTAAATATTCAATTGACCAAATCAATCCTCAAAAATCTTCTCTTAACGAAATTGAATTTCAATTTAGAAAACCATCTAAAATTATTGAAACTTTAGAAAATCTTGGTTTACCTCCTAATTTAAAAAATAAAAAGGCATTTTCTATTGTTTTGGAAAATATTTATGAAATTATAACAGAACAAATTTATAAAATTGCTCTGAAATCATCTTAAGATTAAAAAATAATTCTTATAGTTACTAATCTGTTTTTATTTTCCTTGGTAATCTCCTACTTCTCCTCCAAATTAATTTTGATTGTGGCATTTGCTTAACCCCTTTGATCTTAAAGACTATTATCGCACATAAATCAATTAATATAATGTTTGTTAAGAATAATATGAAACTTTCGAAGGACGTAACAAATTCACCATAGATTAACGAAAGGCCTGTATTTACAGCTGGCACTATGATGGCTACTGCAATTGCCACTCCCACTAAAGCACTTTTTACTGTACCTGTAATTGAAAATGCAACTGCAATTCCGGCACAGATGGAAATAATAAGATCAAAATAATTTGGAAATCCAATACCTTTCATTTGAGTTGTGGGGTTAAGAAGAAATCCCGTGATTCTAGCAAAAAATCCTACCAAAATTCCTATCAAAATCGAGATAATTGTTCCATAAATCTGTCCAACTATTCCTTCTTTAATAATGATTTTATCTTTAATCATTATAGCAAAAGAAAAACCTAAAATTGGTCCCATAAAAGGACTTAAAATCATAGAGGCAATTAATATGGGAATTGAATTTAATACTAAAGCCGAAGCTGAAACTAAGGCCGCTAGAATCATAAAAACAATAAATTGTATATCTGGCTTTGCAGTCTCCTTGATCATCACTTTTATTTCTTCTATAGATATTCTACTAGTTAATTTTTCCTCCTCCTCTTCTTCTTCCCCCTCCTCTTCTATATATTTTATCTCTGGCACGGTAGCTTTTAATGGGATAATATCAATAAACCCAAATTCTGTTCCAACACCTATTCGACTTAATTCTTCAAGAAGTTTAGGTACATCCTTTGGGTCCCTTCTTATTACTATTATTGATTCTACATCGCCCTGAATTATATTCGCTTTTTTCAAATTAAGGTCTTCTTTAATTTTATTAGCAAGTTCTATTGCTTTATTTTCTGGTTTATTCGGAAAAGATATATGTACTAGACTCATCTTTAAATAATACCTAGTCAGTTTAAAATTGTTTTAATTTTATATTAAATATATATTATTTTTATAGTTATACTTTTAATAAACTAAATCCACTTCTTTCGCTTGAAAAGAATTAACATTCCTATTCCTATAGCTATCATTACAAATAGTAGTATTGGATATCCTAATGGAGAGGATAATTCGGGCATAAAAGCAAAATTCATTCCATATAAACCAGCTAAGAATGATAAAGGAATAAATATTGTAGATATAACCGTGAGTACCATCATTATGTCATTCATCTTATTACTCACGCTTGATAGATACAAATCTAGCAACCCAGATACGATATCCCTATAACTCTGAATCGAATCATTAATTTTAAAGATATGATCATAAAGATCTCTGATGTATATTTGGATATCGTTGGAAATTAAATTAGATTCTCCCCGCTGGAATTTATTTACAACCTCTCTTAAAGGCCATATGGATTTTCTAAAATCAATAACATTCCGTTTTAAATTATGGGTAGCTTGTAAAACCTCTATTTCTGGATCTTCTATTAAATTATTCTCAATCTCTTCAATATAATTTTCTATTATACTTTGTAAGACAAAATAATTATCTATTATGACATCCATGAGTGTATATAGGAGATAATCAGCACTCATTTTTCTAATAATACCTTTGGGAATCCTGATTCTATCTATAATAAAATTAAAAATCTCTTCTTTCTGTTCTGTAAATGTTATTACATAATTTTTTCCTAAAATAAATGAGATTTGTTCGCTCCTGAATTCTTCCTCCGTTTCATTCCAAACTAACTTTTTAAGAACAATAAAAATATAATCTTTATAATCCTCAAATTTAGGTACTTGATTTGGATGTAAAATATCCTCTAAAACAAGGGGGTGGAGACCAAATTGATTTCCTATTTCCTCAATAATAGAAACCTTTCCTACACCATCAACTAAAATCCATCTCGTATATGATTCCTGAATCTCACTAAGACTAAATTTTATTTCCTTTATTTTATCAATTGTATAATTCTCTTTATTATAATCGATTACTGTTATCTTCGTCTCTATTTGTGTTTTATTTCCATAATATTCTAATGAACCTGGAGGCTTTCCTACTTTTTCCTGAATATTTTTTCTTTTTTTTGAAATATTAACTCATCTCATTTTATTTAAAATTATATCTTTTTGATATATTAAAATAATGGAATGTTATATATAAATTAAAAATAGGGTGTTTTATTATTTAAATCTTAATCTTTTATTAGGTTAAATTCCAACTTTTCTATAAAACATAATTAATCAAAGATTCTATTATTTTTTGAATTATTGGAATGTTAAGTTTTAATTTTTAAACACAATAATTAAAAAGAATAAAATCTTAATGAATAAACGAGAGAGTTTGAAAGATTAATAAACTAAAAAATCTAAATAAAAATGTGAGATCAAGATAAAAATGAAAAAAACATATCAAATTTTGATAAGTATCGTATTGATATTTATTGCTATCTTAGCATTCTTCTTTTGGGAGCCGCTTTTGGATTTTTTTAATGATAATTACCTCTTATTCTTTTCAATATTGATAAATATTTTTGCCTACATTGTAAGAGTGATTTTAATTCGAATTGTTAGATTAGCCTTAGGAACCAAAAAAATTAGTTCGGTGGCAATCTTTGTTATTAATATCATTTGGATTGTCTTTATTTTTGAATTGATTTTAGTACTTTCGCCACCTCTAGGAGTTGCAATTATATCTTTCTTAGTGGTGTCCATTTCTCTTACATTTAGGGAGAGGATTGATAATTTTGCTTCTGGATTTATGCTTCTCTCTTCTTCAAGTTTTGAAATCGGCGACCTTATTGAAACTAACGACGTTCAAGGAATAGTAACTGAGATATCTCTAAACTACACTAAATTAAGAAATTTTATGGGTATCATAACATACTTTCCTAATACTAATATCTATAACGCTTCAATCAAAAGGTTTACTCAGAAAATTTCCCAATTATCACTCTCGGAAGAAGAAGAGCAACTTAAACTTCAAAATATTACCAAAGATCTAAAAGGATTAATTCATAAGGAAGATAAATTCACCCGCTTAGTAAGAGTCGTAGAGATACCTCTTAATAAATTAGAATCAAATGTAGAGGAACAATTATCAGATGTTTTTGATGAATATGAAGAAAAATTAGGCATTCGACCTATATATTATGCTAATACAACTATTAGGGATCGTTTGAGCTTTACATTACAGATTCTTTCAAAAGACCCAATGAAGGTTGTAAAAAATACCAATCCATTTATGAAAGATATATTATATGCTTTAATGTCTGAGGAAATTAAAACTAATAAAGAGGAGGATAGATAATGTTAATGGCTATTTTTAAAACGGACTTAGAAGCGTTAGTATGGTTAATAATAATTACAATTTGCGTATTATTGGCGAATTGGATAATCTCATTCACCCTTCGAAAGATAAAACGAATTCCTGAAAAATATCAAACGTTTACTAATTTCTTAGTGAAAGTATTTTCCTTCATTATAATAATATTTTTCATCCTTGAAGGATTCCCAATTATTACAGAGATAGATGAAACATATTTAGCAGTATTAACTTCTTCTATTAGCACGGCTTTAGCATTTGCGATGAGCGGAACTTTTGCGAATCTAGTAGCAGGGATAACTTTATTAATATTAAGTCCTTTTGATGTAGGAGATGTTATAAAAGTGGGAGGAGATCTGGGCGTCGTAAGAAACCTTAAATTAACAAGAACGGTAATGGAAACATTTGATAATGTAATAATTAATAAATCTAATAGTAGTATTCTTTCATCAAATATCACTAATTATTCCATCAACCTTGAAAAAGTGAAGAGGTTCTCGGAATTTAAAAAGAAAATACTGCTTGAAGACACTAGCTCAAAAGAAACGAGAGAGTCAGGCGTTAGAACTATGTTTAACACTGTATTGGATCAATTTAAAACTCAGAAGATCCATAATTTCGTTTTTATAATGCAGTTCCCCTATGAGGGATTTGATCACATCTTAGAAAAGATTGATGAGGTTGCTGATAAATATAAAGAAATATTTGGAATGAAACCGATATATAATATCTATACCTTTGAGATGAAGATCCACGTGCGATTTAGGATTCTGACCTACGATCCTGAACTCTTATTTGATTATCAACCAAAATTCGCTAAAGAAATCTCTAATCATATCTAATTTTTTTCTTTTTCTTATTCTTATTTTTACCGTACATTAAAAAAAATAATAATAGAGAAGATTAAATTGTAATTATATTACTATTTGATTTAGGATTAGAGGAAGTATTAAGCCAAAAACTACTCCCAAAATTACATTAATAATTGCGAGAGTACCTATAACAAGTTTCTGTTTCCTATGGGGCCAATAATAGGCATATGCTGCGCCAACAAAAAAGGGAATATATACAAAGATAAATACTGTTATCGCATTCCACCACCAATAAACCCAAACAAACGTGGGTGTGGTAATTAGAAAAATCTCGATAATAGATGCTAATGCTGCATTTCCAACCCCTATCGCGAAAGGTTTTGGAACCCCAAACATCTTCTCTTTTGGATCTTCGGGTAATAATTTGCTCGTCGCTAACCCTGCAATAGAAAACATAAGATTGAGTTCAATCCCCAATCCTATAAGAATTAAATAGGCTGTGCCAGTTGGAATTGTCCATAGAGCATGTCCCGTAAAAAATTGAAATAGAGCATTAATAATTTCAACGAACCAGTGAATCATATATAACATTAATCCCGCTGCGATTCCATTCCAATTCATCTTATTGATTTCATTAAAATAAATATAGAGTACTGCCACTAAAAGAAATATAACATAAAAATTGAAATTCTCTCCAATTCTTAATATGTCTAATGCATCTTGAGTTGCTCCAGGGTTATTTAAGTTCAACATTTTATCTCATTTAGATTTATTTAGTTCTTTGATTATTAATGAATAATATTTCAAATGATATAAAAACTCCTATCATCTTTTTATTCACAAGATTCTTCTTCTTGCTCAGAAGGGCTCTTATCTCTGCAATTTCTCAGAATCCTTTCCCATTTCTCTACCAAGGCATCTTTTCCTGCATCTTTTATTATGGATATCGAATGTTCAAATATTTTAAAGGTTTTTTGTTCGAAGTTTGAATCATTCATATAACTTTTTATTATTCTCTAAATTAAAAACATTATATTATCCTCATAAGATTTTTACATTAATTATTTATAAAATTAGTAAGATTATATTATTAGATAGATTATTTTAATAAAGAATAACATAACATATCGAATTCGGGAAAATGGAAAATTTATTAAATACATTGCTTGAAAACTATATGGATAACGTAGAAAGCATAATCGCTGCAGCTATCGTTGATAGAAATGGTCTAATCATTACATCCAGAAAACGGGAACGAGCTGACGAAGATTCGGACACCGTAATCGGAGCTGTATCTGCCGTATTAGAGGGTTATATAGAGAGACTTCAAAATGAATTCCAAACTGAAAGTACATTTTTCAATATTACGAGCACGGGGGATAAAAAATTTGCGTTTTGCTCTCAAGGAAAATCATCCATACTAGCGACAATCGCCGAACCCAGAGCCTCAGATACAGAATTAAAAGTCTTTTCAGAACACATTGCAGGTAAAATTAAGCTATTAATTGAAGGAGAGGAGAATGTGAATTTAAATATTCCGCGATTAATTAAAACTCTATCGCAAACTCGTAGTGGGACACTGCCCGAGGGAGAGTTTTCTGCTAAGGTTATTTTGACAGGAGATGGTCGAGTCGGAAAAACAAGTTTAGTTCGTCGTTTTGTAGAAAATAGATTTAAAGATGAATATATAAATACCTTAGGCGTAGATATTTCAAAACATTCAATAGAGATTGGAGAAAATAGTCGTATTAGTTTTATAATCTGGGATATAGGCGGTCAAAATTTTAGTCCCTATAGGGATAAGTTCTATAATGGCGCTAATTGCGCGTTTCTCGTATTAGACCGAACTCGTGAAAAAACGTTAGATGGGATTAGACGTTGGCATACTGATATTTCACAAGCAATAAAACGGGATATAGCAATGATTATCGTTGGAAATAAAAGTGATCTCGTGGATCAAATTGAAGTAGAAGAGGAAGATATAAAAAAGTTAGCAGATGAATTGGGATTTAACTATATCCTAACTTCAGCTAAGACAGGGGAAAATGTCAAAGATGCTTTCACCTTTTTAGGGTATGAATTCTTGGAAAACCTCTAAATGAAGGTATCAAATATTCTTTTAATAGAAAACGGCTTTTTTTATATATAAAATATAAGACAATAATAAATAAGAGGTGCTAGTAGAAGATAGTATTAAATGTCCAATTCAACGACGTTATGGCTACTTGAAATACGGAGGGCTACTTAATGGGCTTTTCCCTAAAGGAACTGACCTTTAAGGGTAAATATTTATTGTATTTAACAGAACAGGAATATGCTGGACCTTGGTTTGGCTTCAAAATTAGGGGAGAGAAAATTGGAACCCTCCCGATTCTTCTTAAAAATATCGAACCCACACCGATCTATAAATTAGTAAATAGCAGAAAGGGGAGATATGTTGACAGAATTACATTAGATTTCGATATTAAAGAATATTTAAAGAAATTAATAAAAGCAAAAAAATTAAAACCAATAACATTCTCAAGAGAAGATCTTTATGTTAGATTATATATTGACGTCTTTAATAAACCGAAGGTTCCATATATAAACACTTTCTTTACGTTTAAAAATATATCAGAATTCGATTTGATAGATTTTAATATATTTTTTATATTTGATTTCGATATAAATGGATTGGAAGGATTTGATAACGATTATGCAGAATATGATGAAGAAAATGACATAATTTACCAATATGATAAATCGAATTTATATGGGGGATTTTCTCCAATTTCCAAGGCGACAAATTATGAGGCATGCCTAACAAACGAATTCTCTCTGGATCAAGAAAAAATGGCTTTATCAAATACGATTCCTAATACACCTGGTGAGATATTATCAGCACTTCAAATAAAATTTAAGACATTAGAACCGGAGCAGACCTTTCAGACCGCTCTTACAATATCTGGAGGATCAAGTAAAGAAGAATTAATTCAAAATATCATACAAGGAAAAAGCGATTCGATCAAATATTTAAGCCAAGTAAATAGGAATGTGAAATCGAATCCCAGAAATGCCCAGCAAGAAGCTTTCGAGAAGATAAATCTACAAGAAGCTAAAGATTGTGATTAATTCTATTTAAAAATGATGTCTAATGATAAAGGATTGAAAAAATAAAATAAAATCCTTTTGAAGGGATGGTTTAGCGCCATCCTTTAATTATTCACTCCTTTTGGATTCTA
>SDNL01000037.1 GCA_004524365.1 Promethearchaeota archaeon
TACCATTTTTATCGGTAAGATAGGGATAGACAATTTTGGAGATCAAATGATTCAACACCTATCGGATGAGGGAATCAATACAGAGTATATGATTAGAACGAACGAGGAACATAGTGGGGTTGCATTTATTATGATCGATGAAAATGGAGAAAATATGATAAGTGTTGCTCCTGGAGCAAATGCCACATTAAATCATAGTGAAATAGAACAATATTCTGATATTATTAAGAATGCAAGTTCGATTGGAGTTCAAATGGAAATACCTACGAAAACAATTAAAAAAATATATGAAATTGCTTCTAAGGGAAATGCCGTAAAGATCCTTAATCCTGCACCACTTAAACCTCTCCCCAAGTCATTATTTAATTACCTCGATATAATTATTCCAAACCAAGTAGAACTAGTACGATTGCATTCTCTCTTAGGATTTGAGGGAAATGAAGACATAAAAAATGTGACAACGGAAAATGTTATTTCAATGTCGAAAGACATTGCGAATTTAGGAACAAAATATATAATTACTACATTAGGTTCAAAAGGTTGCATCGTGTATGATTCTCAAAAAGATCAAGCATTAAATGTTCCCTCCTTTAAAGTAGATGCTATAGATACTGTAGGGGCGGGAGATTGTTTTAATGGAGTACTCGCTAGTCAATTATCCAAAGGAAAAAATATAATTGAGTCTGTAAAGATTGCCAATTGTGCGGCATCAATCGCAGTTACTAGAAAAGGTGCTCAAGCCTCAATGCCCTATCAAAACGAAATTATGGAAAGAGTAAAAAAATACAAAAAATTATATCAAACAACTTTAATCGAATGAAGATAAATGAATACCAAAAAACTAGCTCCTGATAGGGGAACAAAATTACGGAAAAATGGATCGGAGGTCCTAAAAATCTCTGTAAATTTCGAAACATTAGGAAATATTTTTATTATCAATGAATCGGAATTTCTTACAGACAAGATTAGTGCTGAAGACTTAATTATTTCACCCCATTCCCATTACATGCTTATTAATAAGGCAAATTATGTAATCACGGTTAAATATGACAAAGATATATCGAGCCATCAAGTTATTTATGATCCTTATAAGTATGAAAATGAAGAAAAAAGACAAATAGACCCCCATCAATTTAAAAGTTCTCATGAGGTTCCAGATGGCTATATTGATATTCTACCAAAATGGTACAGCATAAAATTTACTTATCCAGATTACAATATTATTTATATCAAACCAGAAATGGGGATTTCATTTCAAATTCACAAAGAACGCACAGAATATTGGGAAATTATAGGAGGGAATCCTATTATATTGAATGATCATACTTTGCATTATTTTGTAAGATCAGGTACAAAATTTAAAAATCACATCGGCACTTATCATTCTATAATTAATCCAAATCAAAAAGATGGTGAATATGTTATATTAAAAGAGCGATGGAGTGGTAATTTTGACGAACAAGACATAAAGCGCGTGTTTAATCCCAATCACTATGAGGATGATTCAAATTAATCAATCAAATCAATTCTACACCATCTATATCACGAAATCAACCAATTCTTTTAATAGGTTGAGGAAATAAGAAATAACTCTTCACAATTTTCCCTTATAAAGTTTATTGTTTCTCTTAAAAAATTGCGAATTTAATCCATAAAATTAAAATTTAAATTTTAACTATTTGTATTTACAAGACGCAATATTTTATGTTAAACATTTTTAGAATTTTACATAAAATAATGGAATATATATAGTAGCGTTTTAGAATTTGGTGATAATATGGCTCAAAATGAAGATGTAAATGAGAATGAACAAGAAGAACCCGAAGAAGAAGTGGAACCTTCACAAGAAGATGAAGAATCTCTCGAAGATGAAAGTACTAGTACAGAAGAACAATTATCAAGACAAAAATTCCACTATCGGGGATACACGTTAGATGAATTAAAGAAAATGTCTATGGATCAGTTTATAGAGTTACTTCCCGCTCGAGCTCGGCGCTCTCTCAAACGGGGATTACCCCCCAGACAGAAAAAGTTGCTTAAACGTTTAAGAAGATCATACAGAGCAAAGAAACGGGGAAAAGATCTACTTACAAGAACACATATTCGGGATATGATAATATTTCCTGAAATTGTAGGATTAAAAATAGGTGTCTATAATGGTTCTGACTATAAGGTCGTTGAAATTAAGCCATCTATGATCGGTCATTATTTAGGAGAATTTGCATTGACACGAAAGAGAGTCCAACACGGAACACCAGGAATCGGTGCTACTAGAAGCAGTAAATATGTTCCATTGAAATAAAGTAAATTAATTATTTAGAGATGAAAAAGAGTTGATTAACTAATGTCTCCATCATGGGGGTACTCATTTGAAGAAGAAAAATATGATTCAGAGTTATTAGCAAAAGCTGCTGGAAGAGATTTACGGATCAAGCCAAAACATGCCAGAGAGATATGCGACGTTATAAAAGGAATGTATCTCGAAGAGGCAAAAGCATTCTTAGAAAAAGTTATTAAAATGGAACAATCTGTTCCTTTTCGAAGACATAAAAAGAAATTAGCCCATCGAAAGGATTTAAAGCAATTTAATTGGTATGCGGGCCGATATCCAAGAAAAGCAGCAGCAAGAATTTATGAAATTCTAAGTCAAGTCGAAGCAAATGCGGAATATCGGGGGCTCGATGTTGATCTATGCAGAATTATCCACGCCGCAGCTCAAAGAGGTAGAAAAATTAAGCGCTATATTGAAAGGGCTTATGGAAGATCATCACCCTATTTTAAGCATTTGACCCATGTAGAGATTGTAGTATACGAGATTTTGAGTTAAATCAACCATTAAATATAAAAAAATACAGAGAAGAGAAGCAAAAATATGCCATTAGCGAAACATTTCATTGATCAAGGCCTAAAATTAATGCAAATTAATGAATATTTGAGATCCGAACTAGTTAGAGCAGGATTCTCAGGAATTGATTTTCAGAAAACCCCATTAGGGATAAGAATAACCTTAAAAACATCAAGACCTGGTCTTGTAATTGGAAAGGGAGGGAAACGGATTAGAGAAATTACAGAAGAATTAGAAGAAAAATTCAATCTTGAAAGACCACAAATCGAAGTAGAAGAAGTTAAAAATCCTAATCTGAATGCCCAAATTATGGCTGAGCGATTAGCTTATTCATTAGACAGAGGAAGACATTATCGAAGAGCGGGATATTATATCCTTCGTAGAATTATGGAAGCAGGAGCAAAGGGCGTTGAAATTATAATTTCGGGAAAAATAACTTCCCAAAGGGCTCGCACACAAATCTTTAGAGCAGGTACCATGAAAAAGAGTGGACAATCATCTCAAAAGGCAGTTGAAAAGGGAGTTGCCCAATGTATTCAAAAATCGGGTACATTAGGAATTATTGTTAAAATATTCCACTCCAATTATAGTACGGGTGATGATGTAAGTATTAAAAGCGATTTATTAGCGAAAAAACAACAAGAAATTGAGTCTAAAAAGCCAAAAACAAAAGCAGAAAAATTGGCGGCTGGGGAATATTTAACTGAAGAATCAGAAGAACAATTAACTCCTGAAGAAGAAGAATTAATCGACGAAGTGGATGAAGAAGATATCTCAGAAGTCTCTATAGAATCGGAAGAAGAGGAAGAAGAGAAATAACTATTAATATTTAAATTAATCAAATTAAAAATTAAAAGAATAATCAAATTAACGAGCTGGAATCAATATGGTACTAAAACCATCTGAAATTAGAGAAATGGGCCCTAGAGAACGACAGAGGGCGCTGGTAGATTTGCGAGAAGAATTGATGTTATTATATAGTATGCAGACAGGAGGAGGCGTTTCAGATAATCCAGCAAAAGCAAAAATGCTTCGAAAGCAAATTGCCAGAATAAAAACTATTATCAATGAAGAAAAACAACAAAATGGAGATTAATCCGAAATATTTAATCTACCATGATTTAATTGGCTTGCGAGCTTATGCACAACACAAATCAAAACGAAAAGGTTTTTCTTACATTGGAATAATAATTAACGACACCGAAAATATGTTAATCACAAAACACGAAAATACCATCAAGAAGTATATCAAGAAAGAATATATCTTTCGGTTTCATTTACCAATAAACGAAAAGAGGACACACGATCTTTTGGAGGTTGATGGCTCAAAACTCGTGGGTCGTCCTGAAAATAGATTAAGACACTTAAAAAAAAAGCGAAGGTTTTAAGAAAATGAGTAGAAATATTGGAATACCAAATGTTACGGCTCCTAAAGTAAAAGATTGTAATGATAAATTTTGTCCGTTTCACGGAGTTACGAGAATTCGTGGTAAAATTACTAAGGGAGAAGTTGTAAGTAAACGATCTCGTAAAACGGTGATAATTCGATTTGATTATAATCAATTTATCCCTAAATATCAACGATATGAGAGACGAAATTCTCGATTGGCTTGTCACTTACCGAAATGTCTAGAAGACTCTATTAACGTAGGTGATCGAGTTATGGTGGGAGAAAGTCGTAAAATTTCAAAAACAAAAGCATTTATCGTATTAGGTAAGTTAAAACAAATAGGTGAGTAAAGGTGGGATCTCGTAGAAAAACGGGACGAAAACGAATCGTTAAGTCTCGAACTAGTTATGGATTATGCAACGGGTCAAAGATTTTAATTTCCGATAATTCTGGAGCAAAAGTTGCAAGAATTATTAATGTGGATCATAAAAAAACTCGCCAGAGAAGATTGCCCCAGGCTACGGTTGGAGATATTTGTACGGTGAGCATAAGGAAAGGAAAGCCCGAATTACGAGGGAATCTCCTTAAAGCAGTCATCATTCGCCAAAAAAGAATTTTCCGACGAATAGATGGAACTCGATTATGTTTTGAGGATAATGCCGGCGTAATTGTAAGTCCCGAAGGAGAGCCCAAGGGGACCGAGGTAAGAGGCCCTGTAGCACGGGAAGCTGCTGAAGTATTTCCGAGGTTAGCATCAATCTCATCGTTAATTATATAACTTTTTAAGAATGGATTTAATTTTTTGTATTTTCCACTTTTCATCTTTATTTATACTTTAATCTCTTTTGATTAATTTTGATATTCCCATGAGAATAATTCCATCTTTTTTCCGACTCTTTTTTCTCTCACATTTTTCCCTTATAAAGTTTATTCTTTTTTCCTTCATCAACAAAAACCTTATCATAAAATTTTAAACTTTTAAACTACTAATAATATTTACAATAGCATAGAACGTAAATAAAAATAAAATAATTTTATACAATCTATACATTATGAGTGTTTGGTTATGAAAATAAAATCTAAACAACCCAAGAAACAAAGGAAAGCGCTTTATAATTATAAGAATCATCAGCGTTCCAGTTTATTACGAACTCGGCTTGCCAAGTTCCTTCAAGAGGAATACGGAGTTAAAACACTTCCTCTAAGAGTTGGTGACTCCGTCAGGATAGTAAAAGGCGAGTTTAAAGACTTTGAAGGGGAAGTCATCGAAATTACGAAAAATTTACGAGCTAAAATTAAAGAAGCAGCTTTTGAGAAATCAGATGGAACAGAATGGAATCCATCAATTCACATTTCCAATTTAATCATAACCAAATTTAAAGAAGAGGGGAAGGATATGGACCGCTGGCGTGCCCATATGATTGATAGGAAGTCAATCTTCGGCTTCGATTGGGAAGAAGAAGTAGAAGCCCCTAAGAAAGATCAAAAACAAAAAGTTAAAGAGGAGGAAGAATAAAAATGACGAGACATGCAGGACAAAAAAGGCTAAAGCGATTAAATACACAGAAGTTTATCCAAATTAAACGGAAGCACGGAAAGTTTTTTGTAAATCCATCTCCAGGCCCTCATCCTAAGAGGTTTTGTTTACCTCTCCTTCACATTGTAAGGGATTTGTTAGAGATTGTGGATAATCATAGGGAAGCAAAGAAATTAATTGGCTTGGGATATTTTAAAGTGGACGGAAAAGTGGTAAAAGATGAACGATATCCACTGGGATTAATGGATGTACTTACAATAGATAAGACCAATACCCATTACCGTATTATTACACATGCCCATTATGGTTTAATTCTTCATGAAATTTCCAAAGATCAGAGTAAATTTAAACTTTGTCGAATCGATGGAAAGACTACTATAAAAGGTGGACATATTCAATTAAATCTCCACGATGGTAGAAATATCACAATTAATGTAAGCGACCCAAAAAACCCCGAAGAAGATACTTTTAAATGTATGGACGTAATAAAAATATCTCTTCCTGATCAAGAAATTCTTAAAAAGCTTGAATTTAAGGAAGGGAATTTAGCAGTTATTATGGATGGAAAAAATATTGCAAAAATTGGACCAATTGAAAAAATTGAAAAGAGATTCGGTCCAAAATCGAGCCGAGTATCAATTGAACAAGATGGAACATTAATTGAAACATTATATGACTACACCTTCGTAATTGGCGAAGGAAATCAATCCGAAATTGATCTAATTCAAAAAGAATAAAAATTTAAAAAAAGTGATATAACAAATGTCTTCAGATACAAAAACACTCACCCCCCAAATGAAAGAAATATATGAGGAAAAATGGAATAATCCCATGAAAAAACCCTACTTAGAAAAGCTTGTTTTAAACATCGGTGCTGGTGCGGGTGGGGAGGAATTAGAGCGTGCTGCGACTGTATTGGAAACAATAACCGGAAAAGAACCGAAAAAAACTCTCTCAAAAACAAATGTAAAGGAATTTGATATAAGAAAAGGGAGACCCATTGGTGTAAAGGTCACAGTGAGAGGTGTAGAAGCTGAAGACCTTCTTAAACGTTTATTGATTGTCCAAAATAATCGTATGAAAAGAAGTAGTTTTGATGAATTTGGGAATTTCGGATTTGGTATTGAGGAACATATCTCTATTCCAGGTGTAGAATATGATAATGTGATTGGAATTTGGGGTTTAGATGTGATAGGACGTATTGTACGACCAGGCATGCGTGTTAAATATAGACGTGTCCATCGTGCTAAAATTCCAGAAGATCATTATGTATCCCGTGAAGAGGCTCAATATTATTTAGAGAAATATTTTGATGTTAACTTAGTAGAAAAATTAGAATTAGATTATTATTAATTATATAAATCAGTTATATTAATTATTAAAAATAAAAAATTAGATGATTTAAATGCCTCAAGGAAGTAAAGATGGAAAAGGTCAGAGAGCTTGTAGACGATGTGGCTCACATGATGGTGTAATTAGACGATATGGATTATATTTATGTCGGCAATGTTTTTACGAAATTGCCCCACAGATCGGTTTCCGCCGCTACAGTTAAAACCTTTCCAATAGAAATAGAATTAAATAATGTAGAAGTGAAAAACAAATGCCAAACCAATTAGGAAATATTATTACATGTATTAAAAATGCCGAAAGAGCACGTCAAAAGGAGGTTATATTGAGTCCTGCCTCTAAGCTCGTTCAGAGAATCTTACGAATTTTGCAACAAGAGGCGTATATCGGCGAATTTGAGCGATATGATGATGGACGGCAAGGAAAATTTAAGGTAGCTCTATTGGGAAGAATAAATGAGTGTAGGGCACTACTACGGCTAAATTATAAAGTAGAACAGTTTGAAGCCCTAGAACGGGAACTCTTACCTGCCCCTGGCTTAGGATTGATAATTTTAACAACAAATCAAGGGATTATGAGATTGAAAGATGCCGAGGAGAAACATATCGGGGGCATGACCCTTGCGGTAGTATATTAATGAACAGTGGTGAAATAAATGGTAAAAACAATGTTATTTCGGAAAGAACTGGAAATCCCTGAGGATGTTTCAGTAAAGTTGGAGGAAGGTCCTTATATCACAATTGAAGGTCCGAATGGAGGCCCAGTCACTAAGGATTTTTCCCATATCAGAGGAATTAATATTACAAAAGAAGGAAAAGCGTTAATATTTCAAGCATATTTCCCAAGAAACTCAGTAATATCTCTTGCAAATACCATCATTAATATTCTCAAAAATTTAATTAAGGGAGTTCAAACAAAATATAAGTATGTTTCAAAGATATGTTATAGCCACTTTCCTTGCTCGGTTGAGGCAAGATCTAATAAAAAGGAGATTCATGTGGTAAACTTTTTAGGAGAGCGAGCCCCGAGAGTAATCGAATACGATCCCGACCGAGTTTCGGTAGAGATCGAAGGAGATGATGTTTTTTTAATCGGGTCTGATAAAGAAATATTAGGTCAGACTGCGGCTAATCTAAAAAAAATATGTCACATTAGAAAAAAGGATCCACGTATTTATCAAGATGGAGTATATCTTTATAAAATTCTCCATGGCGATGAAATCTTGTGGGAGATCAAATAAGGAGGTAAAAGTTTAATATGGATAGAAAGAAAGAAAAGCTTATTGAATTAAGAAAGAAAATGAAAAAGAAGCGACCTAAATTCAGAAGGGTTGAATCTTGGAGATATGATAGAGTCAAAGATTCTTGGAGGAAAGCTCGTGGGATCGATTCAAAGACCCGAAAAGGGAAGAAATCAGGTGTTAAATCGCCAAATATCGGTTATCGAACTCCAAAAAAAATACGAGGGGTTCATCCTTCAGGTTATGAAGAGGTCAGAGTTATAACCAAAAAAGATTTAGAAGATTTAAACCCTAAAAAACATGCGATAAAGATTTCTTCACGATTAGGCGCAAAAAAACGTATACCTTTAATTGATTATGCTCAACAAAGAGGTTTTAAAATTTTGAATATGGGTATATCTCGCAAAGAAATAGAAGAATTAGAAGCAATTTTGGAATCTGATATACCTGGATTAGAAGAAGAGGATTTGGAAGAATTATAGAATATTAAATTAATAATATAAAAAAACATCTTAGCGATTAAATATGAATGTAAATGCGCAGAAGCGAATGGCTGCAAAAATTTTAGATTGTGGTGAAAACCGTGTATATTTCGACCCATATTTTATTGATGAAATAAAAATGGCAATTACGCGAGAAGACATTCGAAATCTTATAAAAGAAGGAATTATTCGTAAAAAATATAAAAAAGGAATTTCAAATTATCGCAAAAAGCAGCAACATGAACGGAAAAAGAAGGGACGGGCTCGGGGACTTGGAAAACGAAAAGGGACTAAAAAGGCACGAACTCCTAAAAAGGAAGCATGGATTAAAAAGATTCGCCCAATCCGAGCACACCTGAAAGAAATGCGTGATAGAAAGCAAATCGCGAAATCAACTTATCGAAAGCTGTATAAGAATGCTAAAGGTGGAATGTTTCGAAGTGTTGCGCATTTAAATAGATATATTGAAGAAAATGACCTTATGAGGAGGGGGAGATAAACTATGGCAACAGGCCCCAACTATCGACGCCCCTTACGGCGACGAGTTGAAGGTAAAACTAATTATAAGAAACGTTTAAAATTAATTCGTTCTGGAAAATTAAGAGCCGTAATTCGCGCTTCGGAAAATCATATTATTGTACAATTTATTAAATCAAAATATGGGGGAGACCAAATATTAGTCTCTGGCGATTCGAAGGAATTACCCAAAAAATTTGAATGGGAAGCGAATACAGGTAATCTTCCAGCTTCCTATCTTACAGGATATTTAGCAGGTATACGTGCGAAAAAGGAAGGGATTGAAGAAGCCATTCTCGATTTGGGTATTTTTTATCATCGAAATCGTGTGTATGCTGCATTTAAAGGGGTTCTTGATGCGGGTATTACGATTCCCCATCGTGATAAGTTTTTCCCTGAGGAATTAGAGAATCGAATCAACGGATCCCATATTGAAAATTATGCTAAGTTATTAAAGAAAGAAGAACCAGAAAAATATCAACAAGTCTTTTCTGGTTATTTGGATAAAAAGATAAATCCAACGAAATTTACACAGATTTTCGAAAATACATTAAAAATAATTGAAAATAATGAATAAAAATGAGTAGAAGAAGAGACTCCGAGGAATGGATTCCGAAAACGAAGCTCGGAGAACTTGTACAGCAAGGTCTTATCACAATTGATAAAATTTTCCAGAATAATCTGGTTGTGAAAGAAAAAGAAATTATCGATCAACTTCTCCCACAACTCGAGGAAGATGTTGTAACCATTAAAATGATTCAGCAAATGACCGCCAGCGGTCAGAAAAGCCGGTTTAAAGCGGTCGTAATCGTTGGGTCTGACGGATATTTAGGATTTGGCACAGCTAGAAGCAAGGAAGTAGGCCCAGCAATCAGAAAAGCAATTGATCGGGCAAAATTAGCCGTAGTTCCCGTTTTACGTGGATGCGGTAGTCCTGAATGTGGTTGTGGGGGGATTCATAGTATTCCCTTTAAGGTTAATGGAAAATGCGGGTCAGTCCGAATACAATTAATACCCTCTCCGGCTGGAATTGGCCTTGCGTGCGCAGATACTGTAAAACAAGTATTGAAATTAGCGGGAGTACAAGATATCTGGAGTAAGACCTTCGGGAACACAAGAACAAGTGAGAACCTTGTCAAGGCAACATTTAATGCCTTAAAGAACGCTCATAGGTATCATTTTACTACAGGGTGATAATGCATGGTAAAAGGAATAACAAAAAAAAAGTTAAAATTAAAACAAATATCTGAAGATCAAGCGAACCAGAAATTATTCTTCGCGGTTCGAATCCGAGGGAAGCCTGGAATGAGCCAGAAGATGAGAGATACATTGAAGATGCTCCGAATGAACAAAGTTAATCATGGTGTGTTAGTTTGGGGCGAAAAAAGTCAACTCGGAATGCTTCAAAAAGTAAACAATTTTGTAGCATTTGGAGAGATCAATAGAAAAGCATTAATCACACTATTACGGGTACGAGGACGAATTGAAGGAGGAAGAACCCTTAATGATCTACATCTTAAAAAAGTATCTGGCTATAATTCTATTAAAGAATTAGCCGATGAATTATTGAAGGGAAATATTAAATATAAGGATATATACAAAATCAAGCCCGTATTTCGGCTTCATCCCCCAAAAGGAGGCCATCGAGGCTCCATTAAGAAACATTTTAATGAAGGGGGTACGCTAGGATATGTTGGCGATACGTATATTAATGATTTAATTTATAAAATGGTATAGGGAGTGAGTCGATATGACGAGAAAACATAAAAAGAAGACCAAGAAAAAGCGAGGAAGTAGAACCATTGGGTATGGCCCTATAGGGCAGCATCGAAAGACAGGTCAGCGCGCCGGAAGAGGGAAAACTACTCAATGGAAAAAGAGTAAGAAAAGCTACTATCTAAAGCAAAAGGAGCTTGGATTTCCTGATCCTGACTGGATAAAAGGGAAAAGAGGGTTTAAACGACCCCAGAAAGTAGTACGCATTTCAAAAGTAAATACTATAAATGTCAAAGATTTAGATCTTAATCTTGATGAGTTTGTCCAAGAAGGAAAGGCCACTAAATCAGGGAAGACCTATGAAATTAATTTAGCGGATATTAATATCCAAAAAGTTTTGGGACGCGGCAGAATAGACAAGAAAGTAAATATCACAGTAGAAGATGCTTCAGAAAATGCGATTGAGAAGATTGAAGCAGCGGGTGGCGAGATCAATTATCTTTACTCCGAAGATCAAGAATAATTATTTTTTCTTCTCTATTTAAGAACTTCATTAACTAATTATTAAAAAGATCTCTCATTTTAAGAGTTCATTTTATTATTATTTTGGTTTGTTTATAATTGAACTATTTTTGGAAGAGCAAGCATAAAGACATGAAAATATTCTTCCGTTTAAACAAAAAAGAGAACTCAGTAGAGTATTTTATATACCACTTGGATTAATCCTGGGAGAATAAAAACAAATCCGAGTATATTTCCAATCTCGTGTATTGTTGTAAAAATTACACCACTAAGAAAATAAGGAATAAATGCTTCTAAGGTTCCATAAATAGTAATTGTGCCAATCAGAGATGAAATTAGATCATAAGCAAATGTGATAATAGCTCCTATAAATCCAAATAATATCATTATTGAAATGCTATATAGATCGTTTGGGTGAAAAAATGATCTATCTTTTATTAGACTATGAGTTAAAGCCCCTGCTAATCCAGTGAAACTATAGTGAATTATTTGATAAGTTAATAGAGGTAAAGGGGATACACCATAAGGATTAAGAAATACAAAAATTAATGAGCTTGATATTCCAATGAATAAACCTTCCTTTTTTCCCAAAATGAAACCGCCTAGGAAGATTGACAAAGTAAATAGCTCAATATTAGGAAATGGAGCTAATATGTATGCTAATACAACACTAAGAGCAATAAACATACTAATTAATGCTATTTTGAAAGATAATTTTTTTAACCAAACTGAATGCACATAATTTTCTTCTTGCTGGAGTTTTTCAGTTTCTTTAATAATATCTGAACCTTTAACTGAATGAATCTGTGATCTTAGTTCCCCATATGCTCTTGTGGTTTTAGTTTCATTTTTGCTTTCTTCATTCATCGTTTTTCACTCATAATTTATTTTGAAGGACATATTTCCTAGGAAACTTATCCTAATTATTATTAAAAGTTAATATTCATTTATAAATATATCTTATTCTTAATTTTAAAATAAGAGCAAGGATGAGCAACTCCTTAAATTTAGGTATTTTTTTTATAATATTACATTGAAATGCATCCTTTGATCATATCTTTTAATATAAAAATTGCTTTTCCAGATTTAATTAATTACATTTTATTATAATCTTTTGAAAACATTTTTTTCGATTTATAAAGATCTATATTCTTCTAAATTGTACCGAATCTTATTATAATATTAAATTTTCAAATAAATTTTTCCCGTGTTTCAATTTAAGATAATATTTATAAATGAGTTTTAATTTTCAACGATAATTAGGATAGGTTTCCTAGGAAACATGTCCTAATTTTAAATAAAAAAAGTTTGAATTAAAAATGAAGAAAGAAAGCTTATTGATAGGAACTGTGATTTCATTTTTATTTATTCAATTAATTCTTTCGATTCCAATAGGAGAAGCTAATTCTTCCATTCCAGCGGGATATTCAGATGAAATTCAGATGAAAGGTGTTTATGTTTATAATATCTCTTCATTCGGTGAACCCTCTTCTTGGTATAATTATGAAAAACAATCCATAGTCTCATGGAAAACTGATGCGGGTGGTCAGATAAAAATAAATTTTACTGGATTTTATGATCGTCATGAAAATGATACTTATGGAGATGCGTTTCCTGATAATAATATGCCTTATTTTGATATTGAAGTTTATGAGCAAACCGGTATATTGAATTTTACTAGAAATAATTGTTCTAATGCCGAAGCATCTAGCTCATTGATGTTGGGATATTGGCCATTCAATTCTGGGTTTTTAATTCCCGAAAATGTTTCATATATCAAAAATCTAGCAGAAGAAACCTCTCAAACATCAAATTTTGATTACATTGTAGAGGAAAGTTATAATTTTCTCTATTTTAATCTCGCAGACTCTTCAGAGTTAATCTATGACAAAATGACAGGGCTATTAATCTATGCAAAAACAAACATGGGAACGTATAATATAGAAATGTCCCTAACAAATTATTCTCTAGATTTAAGTAGAATATATCAATATAATGTCTCAGATTTCGGAAATAAACCTGCTTGGTGGTATGTTTTTTCTGATAAAGGATACTTTGAAACCAGTGAAGGAGGCTTGATTAATATAAACTTTACTGGCTATTATAATCGCTCTTCCTCCGATTGGGGGGATGTATTTCCAGATACAAATATGGCATATATGAATGTAGATATTTTTAATAAACCAGATGGAGAATTATCTTTAAATTTTACACAAGTGAATGTTTCAAATAAAGAAGTCGCTGTTGCCATGATTCTCGGATATAATAATTTTCAATCTGGCTTTTTAGTTCCTTCAATTAATAATATAACTAAATTTAAAATGTTAGCACTGCAAGAAGCAAGTGGTTTCACTATGGGGGAAGTTGAAATCCTAGAAACAAGTTTAACTTTAAAAATAAAGTTTGAGGAATCTAGTGGAGGTCAGAAAAATTATCTTCTTTATGAGAAAAAAACTGGTTTATTATTATGGTGTAAATCTATCGGAAGTAATTATAGATTAGAAATAACAATTAACGGTTATGATCCATGGTCAAGAGAAAGTGATGGAGACTCAAGTGGATTGAATTTAGAACCATACATTCCTTACATAATAATCGGTTCGTTATCAATTGCTTCAATATTGGGGACGTTAGCAATCTCTAAATATAATCTAAAAGTAAAAGAATTGAATAAATATATTATAATAGTAATTATAATTGTTGGGAGCTTTAGCTCTCTTATATATTTTCAAGCTACATATTCACCAGACACTATCAATGAGAAACAAGA
>SDNL01000160.1 GCA_004524365.1 Promethearchaeota archaeon
CTAAATTCTTGAACTTCATTAGGGATTTCTTTAAACCGAAATTCACCATTTAATTTTAATTCGATAATCATTCCTTCCTCCCACTTGTAGGCAGATCCTCTATTACTTGTCTTCCATAATGTAACATTTAATTTTTTCTCTAATCTTTCTTCTATTAGCTTAATCGCATGGGCAGAAGAGGCTTTCATTATTGCTGTTAACTCCTCTTCTTGGAGTAATTGGATGTAATTTTCTTCGCAAAGATACTGTCGTGTCAAGGTTGATCCCTTTAAAAAACGAGATACAATTTCCTCTTTAAAGACTCGTGAAGCTTGTATATCTCCGCTTTCTGTCAATTTTTTAAGTAATGGAAATGCTAAATTTGAATGAAGAAGCCGTGTATCATAGCCACTTTCCGCCCACGCTTGCAAGTTAGAGCAATGACCCCAAAATATTTCCTTCTCAGTAATTCCAAGATCTTCAGGTGTATATGATTCTTCTATATGTGAATCAAGCATTTCCGCCGCATCGTCAATAGATTTCACGTTTGATGCAAAATCACTTTGAGGATTTACAATAAATAAATATTTACACTGGCGAAACTTCTTCCCATTTATAAAAATCATAGTTTTTCCTTCAATTAAGCATAGAGTAATATACTTATTTACTTTATATTCTGATGGAATTTCCATTTTCCTAATAATCACATTGAACTTTTTGAATTTAAGATCTTTAATAACATATATATTTTTTTTGTATTTAAATGAAAGCTCTAAGTAGAATTTATAAAATTTTATTATTAATTTAAAATACTTAAGTAAAGTCTTTAGATAAAATGTTTATTCTTTATCTTATTATTAATAAAATAATCTTATATGAAAAACAAATCTAAACACATTTATATACCAAAATTTTATTTATTATTATAAACAAATTATATTAATTTTGAGAGTTGGTTAATATTTCTATAGATACAAAATCATTTGACCAAATCCTTAGTAAGATTATTAAATCAGAGAGCGGGATAAAAAAGGTAATTCTGGTTGATAGAACAGGATTAACTATCGCAAGTGTATCGAAGTTTTCCTATTTTCCTGCTGATGTAGATGGTATTGGGGCTATTGCGAGTGCAGTGTTTTGTGCGAGTGAAGAACAAGGAAAAAACCTGGAATTAGGTGCATTAGATATTGTAACTAGCGAATTTTCGGGTGGTAAAATTTTCGCTGCCAGTTGTGGACCTAAAGGAGTGTTATGCTTAATATCAGATCCAGACATAAATATAGGATTAATTCGATTGATCTTAAAACGTTCTGGAGACGAATTACGAGAGATTCTTGATGAATTTTTGTCAGAAGTTCCAGACACATTAGATTCCGGATTAGATCTAAGCGATCTCGACGAGTTAACCCCAGATTAATTGAATATTTTTTTCCATCTATTTTATACTTGTTTTAATAATCATAATTATAAATCTAAATTTAAATTATATATATTCTTACTCATCCTTGATGTTCTCATTGCGAGCTGAATTATAATTATTCGCAAATTTTTAATTATCTTCTATCCCATACTATTGTAAGATATTGAAATTATACTTATTTTAAAAAAGGATTAAAAAGTTTGTGAAAAGGATATGGATCTGGAATTAAAAAATAAGGTTGCGTTAGTGTTAGCATCCAGTAAAGGCTTAGGTTTTGCTTGTGCTAAAGGATTTTATAAAGAAGGAGCAAATGTAGTTATATGTAGTCGTTCTGAAGAAAATCTGAAAGATGCGAAATATAAAATAATGGAAGTTGATTCAATAACTAAGCATAATGAAGTGTATTATGTGGTTGCAGACTTGATGGATGAATCTCACATCGAGAATCTCGTTCACAAAACCAAAGAAAAATTTGGAAGGATTGATATTCTGGTCCATAATGCTGGGGGTCCACCTTCCGGACCGATTAATAATATTTCTAAAGACCAATGGTCAGACTCAATTAATTTGAATTTAAGATCGTTCATCCGAATAGCATATTTAGTTCTCCCAATTATGCAGAAACAAAAATCTGGAAGGATTATCGCAATCGCTTCCGTTTCAGTTAAGCAACCCCTTGAAAATCTAGTTCTTTCAAATACTACTCGATTAGGCGTTGTGGGATTCGCAAAAACTTTGGCAAATGAATACGGAAATGATAAAATTTTAGTAAATGTGGTGTGCCCCGGTCCGAATCTGACGAGTAGGATGGAAGAACTAATAAACGACACTATGGAACGGACGGGGAGATCTGAAAAAGAAGTTAAAGAATCATGGACACAAGAAATTCCATTAGAGCGATTGGGAACACCTGATGAGTTAGCCAACTTAGTTGTGTTTTTAGGCTCAGAAAGGGCAAGTTATATCAATGGTACAGTCATCCAAGTAGATGGTGGTTTCGTGAAAGCTCCATTTTGAAAAATTATTTTTAAATAATCTCTCTCTTTATATCAGCAAAATAGAAAAATGAAGAGAAAGTTTTTTATATTCTTATAATATATTTTTATCTATATTTTACTAAGAAATCTTATTAGATTAAAATAATATTTTAAATTTCATATTTATTAATTAGATTTCAAACCATAAGATCGTGGGATATAATTAGTGATAAATAAAAGGTGGATATTTGGATTTATATTAGTATTTTCTCTTTTCACACTTTCTAGTTTATTTATTGAAGGAGCATCAATTTCACAGGCTTGGTTAGAAAATTCTACTTTTGATACACCTGATGGATGGTTTTTCAATATTGAAGGAGATCAGAATGATGTGAATGGGACTATTGAAGAAGGATATGCTAAAATGTCTATCATAGGAGATGGAGATAATAAAAAATTTTTTGAAAATGGGGGGGGATGGACAATCAGGCCAAATTCCGAAGGAATGACTCCACCTGACTACTATAATAATACTGATGGTTGGTGGGCAAGTCATGAATGGGAGGATTTTGCCCCACAGTTATTAAAAATTCAATGGCATAAAAATTTCTCTATGGATGTGAATATGTCTGATTATCAAATTACCTCAGCATCATTTAAGGCATGGATAAATGCTAGTGTTGAGGCCTTACCTGGAGTGGATCAAGATAACGCAGGTGTTGATTGTGTTAATGATACAAACTACATTTTAGATATGGGGAATGGAGATTATATAAGATATTTTGTTTCTATATCTGATGTAGAGAAAAATCGTGAATTTGAGTTAACTTCATTTCAAACCAAAGAATTAGGGTGTGATTCAGGTCCAATCACAGAATTAAATGACACAAAGATCATTCCTTTAAGCGAAGAAACTTTAAAATTTTATTTAGAGGAAGTTTTAAAATATGATTCTTATAATTTTACAATTACTGTAGGCTTTCTTTTTTGGTTCGAAGATAATTGGAACAGTCAAGATGAAGATAATTTTAAGATGATTAGAATGAAAAATTTGAGTCTTTCAATAGATTATAAAAAGAAAATTGATCAATTTACTAAAATCTCTTTAAATCAAGTTGCTGAAAAAATATCTGGTTCAAATTTGAAAATTGTTAAAGCTAATTTAAGTTTCGGTTTGAATTTTTCTAAATCTA
>SDNL01000038.1 GCA_004524365.1 Promethearchaeota archaeon
TTAAGCGGGTCCTCGCGGAGTTCATTGAGCTTTACAATAGCTCCAGGACCTGGATCGATATGTGCTTGAATATCAGCGAATTTAAATAAGAAACCTCCTGTTCCCCGGTATTGAGTTCTAATGTGATGGCGTCCCCCTCCAGATCCTAAAATAACTAATTCATCTTTCATAATGGTAATTACTCAAATTATTTTTCAATCTTTAATCTGATTGATTTCTAAATAGTGGAAATTTAAGATATTATAATTTTTATTTAAATCTCACTTACAAAGGAGAGAAAAATTTATGTTAAATATTATTAGGATCTATGGTTATCTAGTATCGCCTTTGTTAGAAGTTCAAAAGCCTTATCTACATTTTCACCTGTTTTAGCTGATGTTTTAAGAACTGCGTCCATATTATGTTCTTCTGTTAATTCCTTTAAATATTTATCATCAACCATTATATCATCTTTTAAATCTGATTTATTTCCAATAAAAATAATAGGAAGATCTTTTCGCTCTGATCGTACTAGTTCTACCCATTTTTGCACTCTTTTTGTCTGGAAAAAGTTTGTAAGATCTATTAAAACTAATGCTCCTTTAGCGCCCTCTACATAATCTTTGTGTAACTCTTGGAACATTTTCTGACCGCCCAGATCCCAAATCTGTAGAGACACTTTATCATCTGTACCCATATCAACTTCTTTTAGGAAGAAATCTACGCCTATAGTCATTTTAGTCGAAGGATCGAACATATTCTTTATATATTGCTGTAATAATGATGTTTTCCCAGCTCCACCAGGTCCCGCTACAAGTATTTTAAAAAAAAATTGTTTAACCATCTTAAACCCTAACTAGTATTATATATATAAGGAAAAAATTAACTATTAAATTTTTCTAAATAATAAATTTGGGTAATTTAAATCCATTTTACCCTTTAAAGTGGGAATGTAAAAAGTATAGGATTGCATTTTAAGAATAAGAGAAAAGAATATATCGGGAAATAATTAGAGACTTATAATTCCTTCAAAAATTTAATCATTTTTGTGATTATAAATAACTTTTGCAATTGTTTCAAAAGCCTTATCCACATTTTCACCCGTTTTAGCTGAAGTCTTTAATAATGTCTCCATTTTAAACTCTTGCATTGCTCCATTTAATTCTTCATCTTTAACTTTTATTTTATCTTCCAAGTCAACTTTATTGGCAATAAATACAATAGGTAAATCATCTTTTTTCATTCGTACAATGTCCACCCATTTTTTCACCTTTTCAGTTTGAAATACCCTTGTAAGATCTATTAAAAGTAGTGCGCCTTTAGCACCATCAACATATTGCTTATGAAGGTCTTGAAAATGTTTTTGACCCCCAAAATCCCAGAGCTGGAGAGAGATGTTAATATCCGGGTCAATTTGCAATTCTTTTAAATAAAAATCAACGCCTATTGTCATGAGTTGGGAGTCATTAAATTTATTTTTGATATATTGCCTTAACAAAGATGTTTTACCGGCTCCACCAGGTCCCGCTACAAGTATTTTAAAAAAATAATTCTTCATGACAAATATAACCCTATGCTAAATTTCTTTTTATTATTATATTGTAAAAATATTAATTATTAATTTTTAAGTATTTGAAGAATCTTAAATATAAATTTCATATCGGGAGATCTCTCCCTTCAAGAAATATTAATATCTAATGAAGTTAATAAAAAGAAAAATGAACAAATCATTATTAATTTAATTTTATCATCTATAATTTATAATAAATATGTTCTTAGATTCTTATTTTCTGAATAATTAATTTAATTTTAAAGCTTATATTTTTACATACATAAAAGGAAGATTATTATTAATTCTGTAAAAAAAGGTTAATTATCTTGAATATAGGATTGTTTGTTTGTGATTGCGGAAAAAATATTTCTGGAACTATTGACAATGAGCGAATTATTGAATACTTTAGTGATTTTCCCGATGTATATGTATTTAGAGAGAAATATCTTTGCTCCGAAGTGGGCTTGACGACAATCAAAGAAGAAATTGAAGAAAATAATATTGATAGGATAGTAATAGCTGCATGTACATTCAAGCTCCATGGGACGTTATTCAGAAAAACAATAGAAAAGGCAGGGATCAATCGATTTTTAATAGCATTTGCTAATATAAGGGAACATAATTCTTGGGTTCATACTCATCAACCAGAAAAAGCGACACAGAAGGCAATTGATCAGATAAAAATGGCGATTGCTCAAGTTAAATTATTACAACCATTAGAACTTCAATCTGCTAAAGTAACTCCTAATATACTCATTATTGGAGGCGGAATTGCTGGTATTAAAGCAGCTTTAGTAATTGCAGATGCGGGTTATAAAGTTTATTTAGTGGAACGTGAATCCACAATTGGAGGTCATATGGCATTATTTGACAAAACATTCCCCACGTTGGATTGTTCAATTTGCGTTTTAGGGCCAATGATGACGGAGGTAAACGAACATCCCAATATTGAACTATTAACATATTCAGAAGTCGAAGATATTGATGGATATATCGGTAATTTCGAAATCAAAGTGAAAAAAAAACCCCGTTATATTGATGAGGATGAATGTGTTGGTTGTTTTGATATATGTAGAGAAGTTTGCCCAATTGATATAGATGATACATTTTTTCCTCGAAAAGCAATCGATGTGCCCTTTCCTCAAGCAATTCCCTTATACCCCAATATTATAAAAGAAAAATGTATTGGTTGTAAAGCTTGTGCGCAAGCATGTGATAGAGACGCCGTAATTTTTGATCAAAAACCAGAAATAATAAATTTCAAAGTAGGAGCTATAATCGTGGCAACTGGATTAAAAACATTTGATCCATCCATTTTAGCCGAACTTAATTATCAAAAATATCAAGATATCATTACAACTCTTCAAATGGAGCGCTTATTAAACAGTGATGGTCCAACAAACGGAAAAGTAGTTCGAATTTCCTCCGGAAAACCTCCAAAAAAGGTTTCATTTGTTTTATGTGTAGGATCAAGAAATAAAAAAATTCACCATGACTATTGTAGTCAAGTCTGCTGTAATGCCTCCATTAAACAAGCCATTTTGCTTAAAAAAGAAAATCCAGACATAAATGTTAATATTTATTATACAGATGTTCGCGCAGTTGGAAAGAATTGTGAAGAATTTTATAATCGTGCTCGGGAAGAATTCGGAATCAGATTTATTAAAAGTAATATATCCTCAATTATTAAAGATGATACTTCTGATCAATTAATAATTCGTGGTGAAGATGTAATAGAAAATACGATATTTGAACATAAAACAGATATGGCGGTACTTGCTGTGGGTATTGAACCTTCCGAAGGGACCGAAAAACTAAGTCAAATTTTAAATATTTCTCAAGATCCCTATGGTTTTCTCTTGGAAAAACACTTAAAAGTAAATCCTTCAGAGTCATCGGTAAACGGAATTTATATTGCTGGAGCGATTCAAGGACCAAAAGATATTCCCAATAGTATAGCTCAAGCAGAAAGTGCAGCCTCAAAAGCAATTGCATTGATGGCAAGAGGTAAAGTTCAACTCGATCCTCATATTGTTTACTATGATCCAGAAAAATGTGATATGTGCCGGTTATGTGCCAATATATGTAATTTCAAGGCAATTGAATTTAAAGGAAATGAATTAATCCTTACACAGCAAAATTGCGCGGGTTGCGGTGCCTGTGCAGCAATGTGCCCCAATGATGCTCTTTATATCCCCGGTTTTTCAGATATGCAAGTTAAAACGCAAGTAGAAGCGTCAGTTGAGGAAAAGAAAGAATTTCCACTTATTGTTGCATTTCTATGTAATTGGTGTAGTTATGCTGGAGCAGATTTAGCTGGAGTTTCAAAAATAAATTATCCAACAAGTATTCGACCTGTGAGGGTGATGTGTACCGCAATGCTGGATCCTTCCATTGTTTTTGATGCTTTCTTCCACGGTGCAGATGGGGTACTTATAGCGGGCTGTTATCCACAAGACTGCCATTACGATACCGGGTTTATCAAAGCACGAACACGTTATAAAAGTATCCGTGAAATGCTCGCCGAAGCGGGGATAAATGAAGATCGAGTACGCATTGAAAGTATATCCGCAGGAGAGGGCGAAAAATTTGCTCGGGTCATTTCTGAATTTACTGATGAGATAGAAGGATTAGGACCATTAAAACCAGATGAATATCAGAGAGAAACCCCCGAACAAGAAATTCCCGAAGAAAAAGCACGGTTGGATGAAATTTAGGTTGAATTTTACATAATATCTTTAATTTTTCCATTAATCTATAAATTCTCCAAAACCATAATATTTAAATTTCACAAAATAAGTTTTAGATTATAAATTTAAAATAAAATACTTATTTGAAGTGATTAATAACAGTGCCTTATAGTCCACCAAAAAAAATTACGGTAATATTATCTCTCCTATTATTAGCATTAGGAGTATCCATTATTTTCGCAGTAATATTTGGCGTGTTCCCGGAATTTCTTCTGGATTTTAATTTTACTGCAGCAATTGAAGATGTGAGCGATTCGCAAGCATGGGGATTTATTGGAATGATCTTTGTATGTTTATCTTGGATTCTTTTTTACCTCGGTATTACCATGCGCGGAATATAATTCAAAACGTTTATCGATTATTTTAATATTTCAATTTTTTCTTTTTTTTAATTATTTGAATATTATAGTTGCTATAAATGTAAATTTTCATCTTTATTTTATACAATAATGTAAGAATTAAATTATAAATACAACCGTTTTTATTTATTACTTAAGAAACATTATATAAAGAAGAATTAAAATTCGATTATAACAAAATAAACTCGTAATATAGCAATAGTAATAGTATAAATGAAATTAGTTATGAGTAAAGGCAAGTTAGAAGAAGAAAAAAATGAATCATTGAGATTTTTTACAGAAGCAATTGAATATTTTAATTTAAAAGACAAGAAAAGTCATAAAAATACTCCAACTTCCCAGAATGGAAATATTTTACGAAGTCAAATGCTTACAGAATTAAATAATCTTAAGGATCTTCTTTTAAATAATCCTGATACCAAAATTAGTGAATTATCAGAGGAACAAAAGCAAGAATTTGATGAATTCCTTCATAATTTTTCAAAATGTCCGATTTGTGGATGTTCTAATCATCTCTTTAACCTTAAAAAATTCTATTTTGATCAAGAATTAGAAGATATTAAGGATTTCCTACTTGAAATTATGAAATCTAATAACCATAAGGTTGGTAAATTCCATTATCAAACCGGTATTCCTTGCTGTAAATGTTTTAAAAAGTATTTTGAATCTTAAAACTTCTTAAGATATTCAATAATTCTTCCACTTTGAGTAATTTCATAAAATATTTGATTCTCTTTTTTGACTTTCTCCAAACAAAATGCTTTTAATAAATAATCTAAATTATATTTCAAAATATTTCGCTTAGATATGAGACCTTTCTCTTTTAATTTTTCAAATATTTCATTTTCTTTCAGAGGTTTATTCGCTTTCAAAATTAATTTTAAAATTTTACGGCGAATAGGATGATTAATTGCTTTCAAGTAGACATCGTGAATATAACGATTAGCTTCTAAAGATTTTTCATAATCTTCAAATTTTTTATATTTTTTAAACTCAAATTCATCTTCAGGCATTTTCTATATCAATATAACCGAATAAGCTATGTATTTTAAATATATTTGTTATTTATTATTATTTTTCTTGAGATTCTACTACATATAGGGGCCATTTTTTCAAAATACCTTTTGGATATCGTCCATTTCTTACCTTCTCCACAATTGTTTCTCTCGGTTCTAAAAAATTCACTACTTCTCCATCCAATACTTCTACATTTATATATTTCTCAATGATTCCTGTCTTAAGTGATTTTTCGGCATCCCAATTAATTAAAATTTCTTTTACTTTTTTACTGGAATTACATTTCCCTCCTTTAGCAGGTACGATCAAGTTCCAATTTTTTTTATTTTCTTTAATTAAGAGCAATGAATCAGAGGAAAAAGAGCATTTCTTTTTAAGAAAATTCAAAATGTTACGGGAACTTTCGATGTCAAAATTCTCAAATGAGAAAAAATCTCCTGCTTTTATTATCGAATTTGGAGGAGTATGGATTTTATCGTTTACTTTAATATTATATTTTAACGTAAATTCCCCTCTTGAGATATTTCCTCCTATCATTGGAATATTTGCATCATTCTTCACCGAAACTACATCTCCAATATCAATATTAATTTGAGGAATTGAATTATGTAATCTTGAAATTAAAAGATTCCCAGTAATTTCGTCTGTTTCCGTAATCAGTTTTCTCTCATTTTTATACTTAATAACTGGAAGAGTTAAGGGAAACACATACATTTTATTCGCTCGAGAAACCTCAAATCCATTGAGAGGGATACTAGAAGCGAATGGTCCAATCTCTGATCCTACATATAAGTTTGTAAATCTTTCTTTGCCCTTTTCCCATTTCATAAAGGTTCTTATTAGCTCCCATTTGGAGTCATTAAGAGAACTAATGCTAAAAATTAAAATAGCAGGGGATATTTTCTCGGAAAGTTCATCTTGAATTAGCCTAGCAGCTTTATCAATTCCCTTGTTTTCTATTAATTTTCTTAATTTTAATGCTTTTTTATCATGATATGTTTCTAACGAGTGTAAATTTTTTTCAATTCCTGATTTAAGTCTTGATAAATCTGCCCATTTTAAGATTGTAGCTGCTGGGGCAGAAACTACGCTCACATCATCCAATTGTAAAATTGATGCCATAATTTCTAAATCAAATACTTTTCTATAGGGATAGAATATATAAGATTTAGGTTTAAACATTGCTAATACTAACCTCTGAGAGAATTCCGAAGAATATAATGAGATGTATTTCGTTCCATTATGATTATTAACGCCATCAAAATGCATTCGAGAAGGAACAAATATAACTGCTGAAGAGTTAGCATCCAATCCGCTGGATTCGAAAATCGCTTTCATCCCTGGAGCCCAAAGTCTTTTTATTAAGGGAGTAGACAAGTAGAACCATTTTAGCGCAGAGGGATTACTATTGGTCGTTCCAGATGTATGGCACATAATAGGGGGTTTTGAAAAACTTTTTGTAGTAAGAAATTCTTCTAACTCTACTGATAATTCACGTGAATTGGTGTGTGTATTTTTAATTTTTTCAAATATTTCAGAAGTTTGTAATAATCCTGAATTTTCTAAGCAATATTCGATGAATTCTTCCGAAGAATTTAACTTTAACCAATTTTTCCAATTAGTATCTGGTTTGATTGAATAATTACGATTGATAATTTCTTGAGTTTTAATATCAAAATCGAAATGTGGCATAAATATTAACACCTTTCTTTTGATAAGATATTATCTTGAAGTTAATAATTTTTTATCTTATTTTCTAAAAATATCAAAATTAAGAAACTAAAAACCTTAACTTTAAATAGTATTTTGAAGATATTCATATTGGGAATATAATTAATATTTGTAATAATATTAAAAATATAAAAAATATAAAAACTTAAGGGTGTAAAAGGATATGTGTTTTTGTTGTGGTTATTGGAAAATTGAATCACTTAAAGAAAAGGAATCAGAAGCTGATTTAGAACAGCCTACTGAGACTATGAAAACCCAATACGATAAAGTCCCGCAATAAACTAATAATACTTTAAATTTTATCCCAACATCATCTCTCCTATCATCAATACTAAATCTTTAACCCCAAACCTTGGAATTTCCATCCAAAATTTTTCCCTTTTATTTTTCTCTTTTTCTTGCTAAAAGCCAATTACATTAATTTTCAAGAATAATGGTTTCTTAAAACCTTATTAATTAACTCTATTTTACGGATATCCCCATTTGGACTTAATTCATCCGAAACACCCAAAATCAAATTCGGCGAGAAAAGATCCAATATCTTTTGAGTATATTTTTTTACATAATTATTTGAATACTGCGGTAAAAACAATATCGAAGGAATTCCATCTAAAAGAATTTTATCTCCAATTGCTTCTTTTATTTCCTCTAGAGAAACATCTCCTTGAGGTTGCGCCGTCAACGCCTCCAATCCATCAAACGGAAGTTCTTTAAAATACGGAAGCAAATCTTTCAAGGAGCCATCCATATGGATATGACAATATTTTCCTCCCTTATGAAGCTGTTTTACTCGCTTTTGATAATAGGGGAGAAGATATTTTTCGAATTGAGGGGGTGGTGAGAGGTTAGCATCTATATTCTCTCCGAAGTTTATAATAGAAACTGGAGACTTTGTCGCTTTTTCATACATTTTATCATCCCACTCCTCTAAGAATGTAATAAAATTTTCCATTTCTCTCGGTCTTCTTTTTAACATAATAACTGTTCGTGTAAATCCCATTAACTCCTTGACTAATTTTTGATATGGAGAGGATTCTAAATAATCACTTACCACTCCGTTATCTCCAAATAGTTCCTCTGCTTTATGGAAATTCTCCTCTATAAAGGAAAAACTCGTATTATCAAAAACATATTTCATTATCTTTATGTCTTCAACAGATTTTACGGGGAATTCTGTATAATGAGCTCCAAATCCTCCCCCGATTGCTGTAGTCTGAGTTAATTTCCCTAATGGAGTTTTATATTCCGTTATCGTCTCTCCTTCCTTTGAACCTCTCTGTGTAGTTTTCTCTATTGCTGCTTCTGAATTTATTTGAGTTTGAAAAAGGGGAAGATATAATGTTTCTTGAGAATAACGGGGTGCTGCTTTTAGCATTTTATAAATTTCCAATTGGCTTTTATGTAAAAACCGATCTGGTATTGAAGATTTAAACTGGTCTCGCTTTACCCTCCGCTTAAATAGTTTATTGCCGAAATACCAATAATAGAGGCGTGGACTGAAGACAACTCTATCGATTTCCTTTTTTGCGAAAGTTTTAAGGATTCTCTTCTTGTTAGTCAAGGCTGATGTCATGCTTAGGTTAATGTTGACATGGCTTTTATAGTTTTTGAGAACTTGAATTATAAATATTAGTTTTTCCAATAAAGCAAGATTGATCAGTAAATTTAAAATTGGTATATAATTATAAAGCCAGTAGAATTATATTTTGAATTGTGAATAAAATGAGTGAAAAATTATCGAAAAATCTTGTTATTAGTGTGTTCCTCTTATCTTTAGCAGGTGAAATTGCATGGGCTGTGGAAAACCAATTTTATAATGATTTCATCGATGAGACATTAATTGATTTGGGGTTTCCTTGGTTATCGCCTATTGCTATTATGTTGCTTGTGAATATTACTACAGTGGTGGGAACTATTGCTACAATCATAATGGGGTCTTATAGTGATATAAAGGGAAAAAGAAAACCGATATTATTATATGGTTTTATTTTTTGGGCCATCACGACAGCTATTTTTCCGTTATCAGCACTTTTTGGTTTTTTAGGAGTATATTTTGTAATTTTTATGGCCATTTTGTTTGATTCGATCATGACATTCTTTGGAGGAATGGCAAAGAATGCAGGTGTTAATGCGTATATAACTGATGTGACTAACTTAAAAACTCGAAGTAAAGCAGTAGGTATCGCTCAAATAACTGTTCTTCTTTCTCTCTTAATTGTATATGGAGCCCTTGGGATGCTTATTGACTTTATTGGATATTATACTTTTTTTGTTTTAGTAGGAATACTCGTTGGCCTCATTGGATTATTGGGAGTCTTCAAAACCGAAGAACCGCGCGGATTAGAACCAATGCAAATTTCCACCTATGAACATATAAAAAATACATTCAAGAAAAAAGCCAATGTGGATTATAAAGCATTTATAATGGTTTTATTAGTGATTTGCGCGTGGCAAATAGCATTAAATATAATATTTCCATATCTTCTAGTATATTTAAAGCACCATTTAGGAAATAGAATGTTATCATTAGTCATCTTTTTTGTTGCTCTCGTAATCTCAATAATTCTCTCTTATCCCATCGGAAAAATTACGAATAAATTGGGAAGGAAAAAAACAACATTTATTTCTGTAATTTGTATTAGTATAGGATACTTTGCTGTTGGACTTTCTTTTGATTTTATAACCTATTTAATATCTGGAGTTGTAGTATTCGTATTTTATACAGCACTTTCAGTTTCAACATTTACATGGGTAAAAGATTTATATCCTCCAGAAGGAAGGGGTCAATTTTCAGGCTATTGGAATCTTTTTTCAGGAACTATACCAATGCTTATCGGTCCGTTAATTGGAGGGACACTATCGACTGTTTTTGGATACACCGCAATAGTTGGAGGCGAAGAAGTTTGGATGCACCCAGAGCTTATCTTTTTTGCTGCATCTATTGTTGTCTTAATAACCTTGATTCCTCTCTATTTTGCAAAAGAAGTTAAAAAATAAATTTTTTTTTTTTTAGTTTTTAACATTTTCATTTTAATGAGGATTTCTTAATTATTTTCCTTTAGCTCTTTTTTCCGTGTTCTTTTAAATTTACGGAAATTTCCTTCACCACCTTGTCCCCCCAAAAATTTTGGAAGGTAAAATTCAGCTCTAAATCGATCCATGAAAAATGTTGAAATATAAAGCAAATTTGGATCTAATTTTTCATAAAAAAAATTTATTTTTGTACCATCTTCAAATTGGTTTAATATAACTTTTTTACCCGCAGCTTGAATTTTCTTATACAAAGGCATCCATTTCGTGCTAGCGGTAATCTCTTTCCCCGCTCCTGGGACCCATTGTATTCCATCAATACAATCTAAGCTTAAGAGTTCATCTAAATGATTTATTTGATTTTCCCCATCTAAATGATATATTGCGTAATCTAATTGTTCAGCTTGTTCTTTAATAAAGGGAAGTCCAAATCGTTTGAACCAATTTGGATTTAACATTGCACTAAAATCACTTTGTACGGGATAATAATGATCCGGGCACCAAAGATTTAACCAGCTATCACAGCCATCAGAATATTTATCTATCAATGCCTGTAGATCATTATAGAGTTTCTGCATCTTTTCCAAAATGAGGGAACAAGCTCTTTCAATAATTTTTGGATCTCGCCTCATAGTTAAAATTACATTTTTCGGACCTAATAAGGATGATAAAACATCCAGAACCCCTCCTAAATCTATCATAGCAATAGAATAATCTTTTCCTGCTCTTTTTGCAGCATATTCTATGATATTTAAATATCGAACATACCATTCATTATTTTTATTTAGTTCAGTATTTTCCAGCCGTGAAATAACTTCTTCTATCGGAATTTCATTAAGATACCAGACAGTTTCTCCTACAGGCCCATATTTATCGGATCCCTTGCTATATTCTGGTTCTACTCCAAATAAAGCAGCTACTGAACCTGCACCATAATTTGGAAAGAAACTATAAATATTATCCCCTCCTGAATAAATATTATCCATTAAGAATTCAAATTCATCTAAACATCCCTCGATATTATCGTGATTTTTTGCCAAACAAAAACCAATATAAAAATCAGTGATTTGATTCAGATTTGTAATCTCTGAATCCAAATAGGGACAATTAAAACCTACACATGGACGATCAATATCTTCATTCTGCCACCAAACTTTTAATCTATCTTTCCTTTCTTGAATATTACTATAATCTAATTTCATTTAAATCATAAAACTTTTGTAGTAAATCAATATAATCTAAAATTTTTAATAAAGTAATTTATCATCTATGCTCTATTTTCAAACATAATAGTTAGATTAAAAATTCAAAGACTATTTTATTATTTAGTTAGATTAATTTTACTCTATTTAACAGATAAACTGAATTTAAAATAATGTCTGAAACTCTTAAAAGTAGTGTTCTTGTTATTGGGGGCGGAATAGCGGGGATCCAAACATCGTTAGACTTAACGGCTTTAGGGTTTAAAGTCTATTTGATAGAAAAGAAACCGACCATTGGAGGTACGATGGCTCAATTAGATAAAACATTTCCTACCTTAGATTGTTCTTTATGTATTTTAGCTCCTAAAATGGTTGAAGTATTCCGTAATCCGAATATAGAATTATTAACTTATTCATATGTAAAGCAGATTAAAGGAAAAAAAGGAAATTACTCAGTTACAGTGATAAAAAAGCCAAGATACATTAAAGAAGATCTTTGTAAAGGATGTGGAGATTGCGCTACTATTTGTCCTGTAGAGGGTATCCCCAGCGAATTTGATGCTCATTTAAGCACACATAGTGCGGCTCATATTTCTTTTCCCTCATCAGTACCACCTGTCTATTTAATCGATGAAAGTAAGTGTCTCTATTTAAATCACGGAATATGTCAATTATGTAATCAGAATTGTCAAGCAGATGCAATTGATTTTACCCAACAACCTCAAGAAGTAAAGATAGATGTTGGAGCGATTGTTATTGCTACAGGCTACGAACAAGAATATCCGGAATTCTATTCCCGATTAGCGGGTTCAAATATAAATGTTTTTTCAAGTATGCAATATGAGCGACTACTTTCTGCAAATGGTCCCACTGGGGGAGAATTAATCCGATTAGATGATAAGAAACATCCGCATAAAATTGCTTTTCTTCAGTGTGTTGGTTCAAGAGACTTTCATCATCCCGAATGTAAAAAATATTGCTCTTCAATTTGTTGTATGTCCTCCGCAAAACAAGCGATTGTCACAAAAGAACATTCTCCAGATACAGAGTGTGTTATTTTTAATACAGAAATTCGAGCAAAAGGAAAAAATTTCTACGAATTTATTATAAAGAGTAAAGAAGAATATGGTGTTGAGTACGTAAATGGCAGAGCTTCTATGGTGAAGGAGAATCCAGAAAATGGAAAATTAACTATATTTTATGAGGACATTGATAAAGGAATTGTAGAAACGGATGAATATGATATGATTGTGTTAGCTAGCGCTCTATTTCCTAATAAATCGTATTATAAATTATTAGATTGTATTGAACTTAAAGATAATGAATTTGGTTATATCAATGAAGAAGGATTAATTAAAGCAGAAAACAATAATATTTTCTTTACAGGCTATTCAAGAAAACCAAAAGATATTCCAGTTGCAGTCGCAGAAGGTTCTTCTTGTGCAGCCAAAATTAGCGAACAGCTTAGCCCTGTTCGATTCAATAATATCAAAGAAGTTAGTTATCCCCCAGAAATTCCCATAAGTCCTGATGATGAACCAAGGGTTGGAATATTAGTTTGCCAATGTGGAATAAATATCGGGGGAATTGTAGACACAACTGCTGTAGTAGATTACATCTCAAAACTTCCATATGTGGCACATGCTGAAGAAAATATGTACTCATGCAGTTCTGATTCACAAGAACGAATTAAGGAAATGATAAAAGAATATAATTTGAATCGCTTTATTGTTGCATCTTGTACTCCTCGAACTCATGAACCATTATTCAGAAATACTTTACGCGAGGCAGGATTAAATCCCTTTTTGTTTGAATTGGTAAATATTCGTGATCAAAACTCTTGGGTCCATCAAAAGGAACCAGAAAAAGCGACACAAAAAGCTTGCGACTTAATTCGGATGTATTTAGCGAAGGTCGTTAATCTTAAACCATTGGAAAAGATTAAAGTAAAAGTAGAAAAATCTAGTCTCATTATTGGTGGAGGGATTTCTGGAATTATATCTGCCCATAATCTAGCTAACCAAGGCTTTCAAGTGTATATTATTGATATGAAAGCTCAATTGGGGGGAAATTCCTTAGAATTTGTTGATTTATATGATATCCCCATGCATAAAAAAGATATTTTGAAATATATCAATGATTTAAAGACAAAACAGAATGTTCATATCTTAACTAAATCCAAAATTGTGGACATCACCGGTTACGTAGGAAATTATAAGATAAAGACTCAACATTTAGGTAATGGTAAAGAGACCCAAGAATTCACCGTTGGAACAATTATCGTGGCAACTGGTACTAATCAATCTGAAACAGATAGATGGAAGGACGTAATCCAAAAATATCCAAATCGTGCTTTGACGCAAGGTGAATTTGAAGCATTTGAGGATACTGAAGTACCAGGATTTGAGGAAGCAACGATAATATTATGTGTAGATCAGAGGAGAAATGAATTTAATAGCGGAGAAAGAATAAAGACCTATTGTAGTAATATTTGCTGCAAAGTAGCTCTTAAAAATATAGAAAAATTATTAGAAATCAATCCTAATGCTCACATCCATGTTTTATATAGGGAATTACAATTTTCTGATTTAAATGCTGAACGATTATGGAGAGATTTAAGAA
>SDNL01000161.1 GCA_004524365.1 Promethearchaeota archaeon
AGTTGTTCAAATATACCTATGGCTTCATCAGTCTTTTTGAGTGCTTTTTCATATTGTTTTAATTCTTTTAATGATTGGACAATTCGAGTAATACTATGACCAACTCCCTCCAAGTTGCCTATCTCTTTTCGCATAACAACAGCGAGTTGTAAGGATTCAATAGCATCATCATATCTATTCATCATGTTATAAACTCTTCCAATAGCATGATGATAATAGGCAACATCTTCCTTATTTCCTAATGATTCACTGTGATTAAGAGCCTTCTTATAAAATTCAACGGCTTTCTCGTAATCTTCTAATTTTTGATAAGTATGAGCAATTCTATATAAACATGCATCAATTTCATTATGAGCACCGAATTTTTTAAACTCTTCAACTGCTTTAAGGAAATATTCTATGGATTGGTTAAATTTTGATTTGTTTAAATAACAGTTTGCTATTTCATGTAAATTATTTGCAACATCTCTTAAATTATTCAGTTGGGTGCAAATTTCTAAATCCTTACGAAAATATTCGATTGCTTTCTTAAAGTTTCCGTTATCACGATATATAACCGCAATATCCCATAAATTTATGTCTAAAGAACTAATATTGTTAATTTTCTCATTGATTTTAACTGATTTCTTATGAGCCTCAAGGGCATCTTGGAAATTACCTAATTTACTATAAGTTTTACCTAAATTGGATAAAATGATTGCAGTTTCTTTTAAATCATCAGTTTTTTCTAAAATCGAAATTGCCTCTTGGAAACTTTTTAAAGCCTCCTTATTATCATTCTTCGTGGAAAAAATGCGTCCAATATTATTAATTGCTATTGCTTTTTTTGGAAGCCATCCTAAGTCATCATAAATTTGAGCTTCTTGCTTGTAATAATCAATAGCTACTTCATATTGTCCCGTATCTCTATAAATCACTGCAATGTTATCCAAGATTATCGCAACGGATTGTTTTTGATTAAGATTATTAAATATTTTCATAGCTTTTTTATATGAATCAACTGCATTTTGGAGACTTCCCATAGCCTTATGAATTAAACCTATTGAATTATAATTACGCCCAATAAGATCAATATCTCCAATTTTATCTGAAATTACTAAGGATTCCTCATGTTTCTCCAATGCGTTCCGATATTTGCTTTGCTTCCAGTGGACAATAGCCATTAAATAGAGACAATTCGCTTTATTAGCGAGCTCTCCCGTCTTTTCATGAATAGTTAAGGCTTTTTCATAAAATTCCAATGCTTTTTCAAAATTTCCCCATTCCTTATAAATAGCACCAATATTTTTTAGGGTTTGAGATTTTCCGTTTGAATCCCCAATTTCTTGAAATGTCTCTAATGCTTCCTGAGCGTATTTAAATGCAATATCATAATTTCCTTTTTCCCCTTGTTCTATATATAGAGTTGATAAATTATTTAGGAGTGTCGCCTTTTCCCTTACCAACCCATATTTTTCTTGTATTTTTAGTGCCTTTTTATATTTTTTAATGGCTTCTGAATATTCTCCTAAATCTTTATGGAGATCAGCAATGTTTGTTAAACTTATAGCTTTAGAAGGCCAATGCCCTAATTTATCATCAATATCAGCAGCAATTTCATAATGTTTTAAAGCTTCCCTATAATTTCCAAGGCGATAAAAAATTAGACCAATATTGTTTTGTGAACCACTTATGGTCATTATATCTCCTAATTGGTCAGAAATTTGAAGTGCTTTATTATAATAGGAAAGGGATTCCTCATAATTTGCCAAGCGATCATATACGCGACCAAAATCGTTGAATATTTTAGCCTTTGTATAAAGATTCCCTAATTGGTTTGCAATTGAAAGTGCTTTTTCAAAATTTTGGAGTGCCATCTGATAAATTCCTCGCTCAAAATCGATCCTTCCCATATTTACGTATTGAAACATAATATTTTCAGTATCTCCCAAGTTTTTATAGGCTTTGAGAGCACGCTGATACCAATTTATTGCTTTATCATACTGGTTTAGATGATGGTAGCAACCTCCTATATTTGAATAACTTGTTGCGAGTTTTTTTTCGTTATCTAACTCTTCATTCAATTGTAGACATTCATAAAAAGTTTCTAAGGCCACCCTATAATTACCTTGGGTGCGATAGATAAATGCAATATTATTTTTAGCCGTAGATATCCAACCTTTCCAGCAATTCCCCTCCGCGATTTCTAACACTCGCTCCTCACACCTAAGAGCATCCTCAAACTTATTGAATAATTCATAGATATTATATGCAATTACATAACGATCTAATTCATGCGGAGTTTTAAGTTCTTTTTCCAGCCATTCTATTGGGGTAAGTGAAAAACCTTCGCCGACCAATTCTGATGATGGAGTGAATAATTCTCGGATTATACGACTTGTATTCACATCAATTCGATAAACATGTCTTGCGAAGTTCATTTGTTTAATTTCTGATAAAATTCGATCTATTTTATCTAAAAATTTACGATTATCATCTTTAGAGCGAAAGATTTCATAAATCTTTTCCTTTCCGTTATCCTCATAAACGAAATTAAACCATATAAAATCTTTTATATTCTTTAATACTTTTAAGGTGGGGATAACATCAAAATCATCACTCCCAGAATAACCCATTACTACTAAAGATCTACCACTTGAAATGTTATCAAACAAGGGCTTTTTGTAAGGTTCAATTTGAAATACATTTAATTCTTCTTTATTTGAACCAAAAGCTTGAATAGTGGCTATTAATGTATCTCTTGTATTTTCTTCTGTTATTATATTTTTAGTTGAACCATGAATTTTATATAAAGTAAACTTATTCTCCTCAATAAGACTATTCGGATTATTATATCTTTCAAAATCAGATCTCGTAATTACAGGCACTATATCCGCTTTTGTTATTCCCAATTTTAACATAGCGTGTTCTATTAGGAAATCAAAATTTGTAGTCATAACAAAATTTCCCTTCTTAATTTGATCTGCTAAAAAATAATGTTGAATATTTGGTTCATCACATTGAGTATAATAATCTATTAATTTCAAATCATCATCTAGTGCATCTCTTACTATTTCTACTAAACCTTCAAATCTAAGACCCTTGATATTCCTGATCTTTTCTTGTTCTAATTCAGGACAGGTATATTCAATTATAGCATCCATCATAACCCTTCCTGCTGGTTGATTTGAAGGGGAGTCTATTGAACAACCCGCTCCCACTAGAAAAGTAAATTTTTCATTAAGATTCAATAAATCTTTAACTGATAGGCTTGTTAGCTTAATTAATATCTCCTTTCTTTAACATTTATAATAAATAATTAAAAACTCTAAATCCAAAGTAAATTAAAAAAAAAAATTCAAATATTTAACTATGAGTATTTATAAAAAAAACAAATCTAATCCATTATTTTAACAATTTTTATTAACAATTTTTAATGATTAATGAAGTTTAAGACAAATTACACGAGATAATCGGTTAAATCATCTATATCTTCCACAATATCTTCATAAATAACTTGTCTATGAACAATACAATCTAACGAATAAATGATAAA
>SDNL01000039.1 GCA_004524365.1 Promethearchaeota archaeon
AGAGGTATCACGATATTCTGACATCTTCGAAATGACTTTATCATCAAAAATGTCAAGAGATACAGTTATTCGGGGACTAGAGGGCATTTTGAAATTTTAATTTTTGATACGTCTATAGAATAATAAGAAATTCAGTTATTTAAATCTTGCTCTAAAATTGATCAGAATTTGCATCACATGTGATGCAAGAATTTATATATGATGCTGATCATATTATTTACATAATACCAAAATAATACTAAAAAAAAACCAAACAACGGTTAAATTTTAGAAAAGAGATTGTGTGTAAAATGATTGAATTATCACAGTATAAAAGACAACTTTTAAACGCAAAGGACCGCATCACCATCGACTTAATCAAACAAGGAGAGGAATTTATTAAGGAATTTGATGTGAATCACGGATTACTCATTGATACGGTCACGATTATTTATAAATATCTCAAGAATATAGACAGATTTCCCCAGAATTTATTCAAATTCTATATTGCAGCGTTTTATATTAGTGAACGTCACCCAAAAGCCTTTCCAAAGCATGAGAAAAGGGAGAATTTTTGCAGGAAATTCGGAATGAAACAAAGTGCGTTGGAATATAGCGTGAAAAAGATTGTTTCAACATTAGGATTTCTCACCATTTTCGATGATATGAATTATCCCTATTATATTGACCCTAAGAATGATATTGGGTATAAATTGATGAAAAATGTGGTGAAAAAGGGCACGGATAAAGCAATAATGGATTTCTTACTAAACAAAAACCCGGTGAATTCTCAAATATTAGCGGAAGATTTGACATCCCAGGTAATACTAAAAATGAGTTTGTTTCCTGAAGAGTTATTTCGCCAATTTTTCAACCTCATATTTGAAATGGTCGAGGACCAGCTTCAAGAACTCTATTATAATTATATAGAGCTTCAGAATAAATATTTTATATAATTTTTCTTTTCTCTTTTTTATTTGGCTACCTTTCTATTTGTCTCACATTGTTAAAGGTTTGCTTATTTTTCATCGTCAAATAATTCAACATCCTTCAGTAGGGAGTTTAATTTAGAAAATAGGCCCAGAATGAGCGTTAATTCTCGATTGGTCATCATTGCCCGCTCGATGATATTTTTAAGGGCTTGAAGGGTGTCCTTTTCACGAAAATTCCGGATTTTAATTTTTCTAATTAGTTCTTGGATATGTTGATAGAGAATTTGTCGGTCCTCCTTATCGGACAAGAGGACAGGATTTTCTCCTCTTCCAAGAGGTATGCTATGGAGTTTCCTATAGAGTTCATATAATATGATCCCCACTGCATGAGATAAGTTTAAAGTCGGATATGATTCGCTTGCGGGTATTCGAAGTAAGATATCTATCAAATCCAATTCCTCATTAGTCAGCCCACGCGATTCTTTTCCAAATAATACTGCTATATTCAAGGATTTTTGGGATCGAGGGAGATCAAAATCATCAGGAAAAATACTCAATCGACTCAAATTAGTATAATGTTTTCCTTTCGCGGTGGTCCCAATTGTAAGGTCAAATTGTTTCAGATATTCTTTTAAAGTATGAATATGATGTTGTTGATCCTCCACATTAATAATGGTTGAGTTAAGGAGAATATCCTTTCCATGCATCGCAAAACCTTGTGTCTCGTAATTTAATATTTGTTTATTTGATGCGATGGGATTAAAAATTACGAGTTCTTTAAAATCGAAATTTTTAATTAATCGGGCAACAGAGCCAGCATGACTTGCTGTTTCCAATTGCACGAGTATAATAGTAAATGAAAGTTTTCCAAATCCATCATATCTCTGAGTGCCTTTAAAATTCTCTAATTTTTGGTTTATCTTATCCTTATCCAAGTTTTTCACCTATATATGACAAAATTTTTATGATCTTATATATTAAAGGAATTAGTAAATTTGTGAAAAAATATTATCTTTGTAATTAATTTAAAAAAATATCAATATATTAAATACCAATGTATTAAATAGTATAATTGATTTATAATTTCTAAAGATATCTGTATAAAAACTATTAAGTATTAAAACCAAAAATTAGATCTGAATATCAAAAATATTAGAAAAAAGTTTTAAGGTGTAAGATTTATTCCAGGAAAGAGCAAAATCATTAATCTCGAAGAAAATTTGAACTTTATAAACATAAGTTCGGATTATATGTCGTTATTTGAATGGAAACCACCCCAATCATTTAAAAATTATGATTTAGATCTTAATATTGTTAAAAAGTATGCTACGTCGGGGGTATTTTTTCATATTGATAAAGGGAATAGTAAAATAGTACATATTAAAAGTGGACAAGTAATCTATACCGTCGGAAGTTCTAATAAAGTCCAATACCAACTTTTAGAAGCCCTATTAGAGTATATTGTAAAGCGTTTTAATGAGATATTTGATTTAGATGTAATCCTAAGCTATGAAAATGTCTCTAAAAATATGTTTAATAGTTTTAAATCAGAAGTTGAGAAAATTCTTGAAAATTTTAACGAGTTAGATTTAATTGAAACTATAAAGGCTCGATGCCGAGTTTGCGATAAAATTTTATCTATTCATGTAAAAAAGAGTTTTATTGAAAATGCGGATGATTTTCCCGTTCCTTTAGTTTATGAACATGCTGGTCACGCGATTCTTATTTTCATTGACCGCAATTTTGATGTTCGAGGGGTCGAATTAGTGAATACAACAGGTTAATTTTCAGATAATTTAATATAATCTGCGTTCTTTTCTTAAAAATATGGGCGAAAAAGGTAACCAAAATAAGAAAAACAATGAAAAACCTTATTTTGAGGATATTATAAAAAAAACTAAAACTGGTCTCACTATCCCCAAACAGTTAAGAGATGATTTATTTGAAGAGGATAAAGATTATTTTTTTAAATTAACAGTACCTAGCGAAAAAGACAAATTTATTTTGGAAATTTTAACCGAATCCGAAGCGGAGGAATTAACGCAAAAACTTAAAAGTCGTGAGAAAGAAAACAAGCAAACTACCAAAAAAGAAAAAAGCCAGAAAAAGCAATCTAACAAACCATCAACAAAACAAAGCAAGGAAATAAGCTGGGGGGAGATTTTTATTTATGATTTTGATGCAAAAAATAAAGTTCAACCAATTTTAGAATCGGCTTTTGAAAAATTCACTGAAGAACCTATTAATTTTGATGATGCAATGGGGAGAGTAAAATATGCCTTAGTTTCATATCTTTCTGCTTCAAAATCAGAGAATGCGAAGTTATATTATGCAATCATTAAATTCATGATTAAAATCATCAATCAATTCGATCAACCAGATTTGATTGATTGGTTATATCAAAAAGTTGTACCTCATATAGATAGCAAATTTATATATCAATTAGCTCTCATTGATTTAATCGAAACATCCCTTAAAAACGGGAAAGAGGATCAAGCTGAAATCTACTTAAAAAAAATCTTAGAAGATATTAATGATTATCCCTTATCCGAATTATATAATATAATGAGTAGTTTCGGGCAACTGGTTAAAAAACTAAAAGCCTTTGATTCTCTGGAGATGTTTAATTTAATTCGAAATGATTTATTAAAATATAATGAAAGAATTGAAACCATTGATTATAAAATCCAAATTATTGAAATGTTGGAGGATCTAGATTTTATTGAACAAGCATACAGTTTTGCTGATAATTTATTAAAGGAGTTACATCCAGAGAGTGTAAAAATCGCAGATGTACGAAAGATTAAAAAACGGCTTGGAAATAAACCTTTATAGTGATTTGTTAGAAATTAGTTATGGAAAGGTGTAAAAAATATAAATCTCATTCCTTGAAAAGTTCATCTTCCTTTTCTTTTAACTTTTGAATCTCTCTGGTAATTCGTTCAATTTCTTGTTGTTTTAATTCTTCTTCTTTTTCAGATAATTCTTTTTCTTTAAGATCTAATTCAGCTTGAGCTAATTGTTTTTCTTTAGCTAATAATTCTTCTTTACGCTTTAATCTATTCTTTTTTTCTTGGAGTTCTTGCTCCTCGAGCTCTTTTTCCTTTTCTTCCAACTCAAGTTTCTTTTCTTTTATCTCTAGATCTTTCATCCTTAAAGTTTTCTTACGCTCTCTGATTTCCTGTGCTTTTTTTTCTAATTCTAAATCCTTTTTCTCTTCGAACTCTTTTTGAGGCTTTTCTTCGCTTTTTTCTTTACCTTCGGTTTCAGCTTCTTCTTTCTTTTCCTCCTCTTGTTTTTCCTCTTCTACAATTTCACCAATCTTTTCTACAGATACAATAGATTTTAAAACTTCATCTACATTTTTCTTTAATTCCTCATCATCTGGAAACTCTTCAATGTAATTCTTAAGCGTTTTAGTCACTAATGAAGGTGATTTTTTTCCTATTGCTATTAAGGCTTGTATTGCTTTTTCTATAACATAATCCTTCTCATCTGATAATCTTTTAGCTATTGCTTCGATTTTATCCCTATCGTCAATCTTTTTATCGCCCATACTTATGAATATAATTAATTGCAAAGCGGCTTCTTTAACGTTGGGGTCAGGGGATTCCAATAATTCTTCAATATGTGGAAGGAATAAATCATATTCTACCTCAACAATAGGTTTTAATAATAACAAAAAAGAGTATCTTAATACATTATCCCGTTTAGAGAGATTTTGTAAAAGACCAGGTATATCAATAATGTGGTTTTCAATTAAAAACCTTAGTACGGTTTTTCCTCCATGGATTGATAAAATCGCCTCAATGATTTCCTCCAATCGATGTAATTCTTCCTCCTCATCTGCTTCTGCTTTTTCCAAATAAGTACTAATTGCATCTACCGCATCATCGAACCTTCCTTCATCAACTAAGGTTTTAATAAATTCTATTTTTTCATTTTCTTCATTTTCTTTACTCAATTTTCTTACCTCATTGGTTAATTTTCTATTTTTAAATATTAAATCCATATTACATAATACTTATTATAGATTTTATCCAAAAAGTTAATAATTTGCTTCAAATCCCTATATCGAAGTGGGGTTTTTGTTTTCTTTTCTTTATATTCGTACGTTTTATTATTAATAATCAGATCAATAATTAAATCATTAAAAAAGTTACATCCGAGAGAAATCTTACTGCATAAATTTGAAAGTTCAAAGATGTCTTGATGAAATTCCCTTTGAAAATAAAATTCACTACTCTCTTCATCTAGTTCTTCTTCCTTATTAATATTATTGATATTAGAAACAATATCATTTGGAATTTTTATCCTTACTTTAACATATTCCTCTCGAGCTAATTTTACATATACTTCTGGGAATAATATCTTGGAATAAAGATCAATTATCCCTTTAATCAACTCAATATCTAAAATACCTTCTTTATCTGCATTGCATAATGCATAACCCTTATCTAAGAATACAACATGCAATTCATCTTCATATTTAATCAAAAGATAATTATTTATTTTTTGATAAGTGATATTTTCTTTATCTTTAGTTTCTTCTTTCATTATTTGTTCTGCTTCTTCCCAATTCTCAAACGTAATGAATTTATTTAATCTACGATAATTTTCGTGGAAAAATATATCTAAAAAATCAATGAGAAAAAGATAACTATCTGAGGGCTTATATACTACTGTACGTCCTTTAAGATATCGTTCAATAACACCTTTTTGAACACTATAACAAAATTTAGGGAGTTCTTCTAAATCAAGCCCTTTTTTAATTCTTAAATTTAACAAAAACCTCCTCGTACACATTGGATTTAATGTACAAGTAATCCTATCTACTTGACATTGTTTAAAACATAATTGGTCAATCTCTTTAATTAATAATTCTAACATCTCCGAATTAAATCTTTCATTTACCGGATTATTTAGAAACTGGAGGAGATGTGATTCTTCGAGGGGCATTTTATTGGGTTATGATTGAATTGATAATAAAATATTTTAGCTTTATTTTAAATTTAAAAAATTTCAGAATATTATATCTAATAATTGTTTGTCTTAATAAATCAATTTTTCAATAATAAAATTTCTTCTTAATTATTTAAAGTGAAATTATAAATTTATGAATAAAGTTTTTTTTATATCAATTCTCTTTTAGATATTAATTATTTTTTCTATTAATTACTTTAGAATTTTAATATTAAATTTAATAAGCGTTTTCAATTTACTTAACAAAAATATGATTTCCGAAATTGTCATTCCCATTGTAATCGCCTTTATAATGATTTCTATTCTTTCACGAAGGATAAATCCTTATATTGTTGGATTTTGTGGGGCGGTGCTTGTTGGGTTATCCTTAGCTTTTTTTGATGGAATTTCATTTTCCCAGCTTGCTGACCTAATAATGGGAAAAGATTCATATGGAAATTTGCATACAGTTTTATTTATATTTGCCTTATTAATTATTATAACGATTGCTGAAGATGCAGGAGTTTTTAACTATGTCGCATTCAAATTAGTAAAAAGATTTGGTTACGATTCTTTTTCTCTCTTATACATTCTATGCATCATAACATTTGTATTTTCTGGGTTTTTAAGCAATATCTTAAGTATTTTTCTTATTATTCCTGTTACTGTACGGATATGTAGATTAATTCGATTAAACCCTATTCCTTATATATTAGCAGAGTCTATTATAGTAAATTTAGGGGGCCTTTTATTTGTTATTAGTTCTATTCCAAATATTTTAATCAATCAAGCTATTGGATGGAATTTCTTTACTTATTTTTTCGATGTTGGATTCTTTTCAATTATTCTTTTATTAATAACTTTAATTTATCTTAAAGTATATTTTAATGACCTCAAGAGATCAAATCTAGACATAATGAATATAATTAGGAATTATAATGCTTGGATATTTGTTAAAAATAGAAGAACGTTCTATAAATCTCTCATCATTCTCATTACTACTCTTTCCCTAATTATTATCCTACCATTAATCCTAGATATTAGCATTGATATAATTGCGTTAACAGGAGCAATGACCTTATTATTAATAACAATCAATCGAGATTATAAAGATTTATGGAGTAAATTAAATGTAAATTCAGTCTTATATTTATTTTGCATTTTATTCATTTCGGAAGCACTCATATTTTCTGGACTTTTACACGGTTTAGCAGCGGGATTTCAATCTATCTTTGCAGGTAACTTTTTATTAATGAGTATCGCAACATTATGGTTGTCTTCTATGCTGAGTACTGTTGTAAATAACGCTCCAGTATCGAATATCTTGATAAGTGTAATAAAGAATTTCTCAATCACCCCTAATGTTAAAACTCTCTATTCTGCAGTTTCAATAGGCACATTATTAGGGGAGAATTTTAGTCCTATGGGGGATAATCTAAATTTAATTACAATTACTCGGGATTATGGTTATAGTCTTGATTATTCTGATTTTCTAAGAATATCTTTCATAATTACATTAATTCAATTATTTGCTAGTACTATTTTCTTCTTTATGAAAATTCATATTATTTTAATGGCATTTGGATTTATTATTTTAATCTTGATTACTCTATTAATCCATAAATCAAGGGATCTTCCAAGAATATTAGCAAATATAGAAAAAGAAATTAGAAATCAAAGGCAAATTATCTTTAAGTTGATGGAAAATCCAAAAAAAATTGCAAACTACTATAAGAACTATTTTTTAAAAGGTTCGATTTACTTGAGAAACTCCTTAATGAAAAAGGAATCTAAAAAACAAATACCAGCTTAATTCTTAAAAAGCGATTTAATTATTATAAAAAAAGTCAATGGTATAAAGTCGTCGATTTTTATATAGAATTTTGAGGAAAAAGAGATTCAATAAGATATGAAAATATAAATTTATGAAATATATATAAAAATATGAGAATACTATACTATTAAAATGAAAACATACTATTAAAACAAAAAATTTAATATGCTTCGTCAAATACATATCCTTTATAAGAACCAGCGAATTTTTTCTCATACCTTTGCCTTAGCCCTTGGAACTGAAGAATTGAATACCTTATTAGATACTTTAGAGTCAAATGTTACAATGTCCATGCCAGGAAAAATAAATCACCGCCCTATTTCAGAAAATCAAGTATTCCATAAAGGATCTGGAGATTTTTATTTTATTCTAATTGTTGATTTAATAGATAAGATTGATTTTGTAGAAGATATTCTTAATAAAATCATCAGCAAATTTGAAGGTCTTTTTCAAGATTTAAATACGTTTAATGAATCTGATTCTCTTAAAAAGGAATTTATAAGTTATATTTATGAATTACAATCAGAACTTCATTCGAAAATAGCAATAATTGGACCTATCAATGCGGGTAAAACAATTTTATATAAAATGTTAACAAATGAAACTAAAGAACGAAGCATCATGAATTTTGCCAAATCTTCAACCCTTTCCTTATATGATTTAACATTTGATGTATGGGATTTTCAATTAAAGGACAATTTCGCCCTCTTATGGCAAAAGTTTATCACAGGCTCGGATTTAATTATTTTAGTAGTTGATGCGTCAAAATATAATCTAAAGATCTTAAACCACTTTCTTTCCTTAACAACAAAATATGGGAAATTGTCAAAATTCTTAATCTTAATTAACAAAATCGATTTAGTTGATGACACTGAGGACATTAAAGAATTAAAAAAAGAAGTTGATAAATTCGATACGTTAGAGATTTCTTTATTAAATTCTAGCGCTAAGGAGAAGATTTTTAAAACAATTACTAAAAAGCTTCGTATAAAAGAAAAATTACCTAATAATTTTGAAGAACTCATTGAGGAGGCTAAACGATTTGAAAACCAAAGGAATTTAGCTAAAGCATTAGCATCATATAAACAATTAGTTAGAATTGCTAATAAATATCAATACTTTTCATATATCAACGAATTCGAAGAAAAAGTTAGGAAATTAGATGAAAGATTAAAAGAGAGGTCAAGAATAAGGAAAAGAATGGAACAGAAGAAAAAATTTGCCCCTCCTAAAAAAATTAAGTTTAAGAAAAATGTTAATGTAAAATCTCTTAATACCAAAAAAGCCACTACACCTAAACCAGAAGTTCGTTCCCGTCTAAAACCTTCTGATATTAAAATCGATTTAACAGCCCTCCAAAATACCCAAAAGAGAATTTCTGAACTTTCCAATAAACGAAATGAAACTGAAAGTAATCCAGAGGAACAATATGATTCTATTGATGAAGTCCCAGATTTATCCGTTTTGCTTCAAGAAATGATTGAAAGTAGAGGTAGCGGATTAAGTCTAAAACTTTGTAGTCAATATATTGAAGAAATGTTAGATTCAATTAATAGAAAATTAAATATTGATGATTTAAAGGTTGCTGTGGAACATTTCATTCAATTAGAAAAATATTAAAATCATATAAGCTTTTTCTAATGGTCTAGATAACTAAAATTATGAATGATCGAATAGTTCAATTTTTTTATAATTATTAAAAACTAAATGAAATAAGAATTTTTATGACGAAAATTAGAGAGTTAAAAACCTATTTCTCGGATTTAAAGCGACTTAGTTATGTTTATAATTTATTAAATTGGGATCAACGTGTTTATATGCCTGAGGGGTCTAATGAAGGAAGATCAGAAATTATTGCCTATATCAGTAAACTCAGACATAAAAGATTGATTTCTGATAAGACTAAGCGATTAATTAAGGAAGCTGAAAAGGTGGATGATTTAGATTTAATTGATGATGCAATATTGAGAGAAGCAAAGCGGGAATATGAAAAAGCTGTTAGAGTCCCACCAGAATTGGTCGAAGAGCTAGCAAAAAATGCCACTCTAAGCCATAATGGATGGAAAAAAGCTCGAGAAAAAAATGACTTTTCGCTGTTTGAACCTTGGTTGACAAAAATGATTGATCTTCAGAAAAAATACGCAGATTATATAGATATGTATCCCAACCGCTATGATAATTTATTAGACGAGTACGAACCTGGGGCAACTTCAGATTGGCTTACCAATTTATTTGTTAGTTTAAAACCAAAATTATCTACAATCCTGAATAAATTAATGGATTCAGAGGATCAACCGAATCGTTCAATTTTAGCTAAATCATATTCACCTGAAAAACAATGGGCATTTTGTCGTGATATTATAAAAAAACTTAATTTTGATTTCCAAATTGGAAGGTTGGATAAATCAGTCCATCCTTTTACAATATCGATAGCCTCTACAGATGTAAGAATAACAAGCCGAATTATAGAAAAGTTTCTCCCTTCTTGTATTTTTGGAACCATCCATGAATGTGGACATGCGCTTTATGAAATGGGATTAATGAATGAAATTCATTCAACAAATCTGGCAAGTGGATGTTCAATGGGTATTCATGAATCCCAATCTCGTCTTTGGGAAAATATCATTGGTAGAAGTAAAGAATTTTGGGATTTTTGGTATCCAAAGTTACAAAAGTATTTCCCTGAAAATTTACGTGATTTCCCTGCGAGTGAGTTTTATAGAGCTATAAATAAAGTAGAACCCTCTACGATTAGAGTTGAGGCAGATGAGTTAACTTATTCATTACACATCATTTTGAGGTTTGAACTTGAAAAATTAATTTTTGCGGATAAAATTGAGGTTAACGAGCTCCCTCAATTATGGAATCAAAAAATGGAGGAATTACTATTTCTCTCACCTAATAACGATGCGGAAGGAATATTACAAGATGTGCACTGGTCGGGCGGTGCATTTGGCTATTTCCCTAGCTATGCTCTGGGAAATCTATATGCTTCTCAAATATATTCTACCGCACAGAAAGAAATCTCTGGATTATCTACTCATCTATCTCAAGGAAATTACAAACCTCTCTTGGATTATTTAAGAAAAAATATTCACCAATTTGGAAAAATATATCCTCCCCGAGAACTCATAAAAAGGGTTTCAGGTGAAAAATTGAATTCAAGATATTTTCTTGAACATTTAAAGGACAAATTCTACCCTATGTATAATATAAATTAAGGAAAGGTAGAATTGAATAGTTTTAATTAGTTGAAAATAAAACCAGCAATACAAATGAAATATGTTCTAAATATTAAAATCCCTTTTTATTAATTTCTCTTGCCAAAGTCTATTTTGCATCATCCTTCTTTTAATAAATTCCATAATCGGCTCATTATCTTCTGTTTCTAATGGACCTCCGCACTCTAAACATCGAAAATTATACTCATACGCATCTTCAAACCTAAACCGTTTAGTATCTTCGCAATTCTTACATACAAAGAAGGAATTATTTTTTTCATATTCAAAACGAGCCCTCAATTTTTTCTGAATAAGGTCTATCTTTTGAAATAATAATTCTGGAAACGCATCAAATGTATCTTGATAAGAGAAAGAATAATACCCATCACTAGACCGATTTTTTCTCGATCGCGCAAGTCCTTCCTCTTGTAATTTAAAAATTAATTTACGGACCGTTTTTACTCTGAGTACTTCGTCCTCTTCGGGTTCAAAATCTATCTTTCCTTCAACACGATCAATAATATTTTCTGCAATTTCCTCAGCTGAGACGAATTCTTCTTCTGCATTAAATAATTCCCGGCTGACCTCAACGCCGATCTCTCCTCCAACTAAATAGATATAGGACTTTAAAATGGGATCTAATTTTTTCATAGTTAGTTTTTAATTATTACAATCGATTGCTGTATAATTCATATTTGAGTTAATTTAAAAAGATTTTGATAATTATTTCTTTTCTTCTTGTTAACCTATAATATAGGATAAAATTAGAATTTTTTGTTTGAAATATTCTTATAAAATTATTTAGTAAATTGATGATTCTAAAAATTTAAATTAAAATCTTTTAGTTTCTTTTATTCATATATTAGATAATTTTTATTGGTGATTTTTATGGAAATAATCAAAAATCGTATTGAAAAGGACGAAAAAATACTATGGCAAAAAAAGCAAGTATATAATTTTAAGAGAAAGCTAATTATATCATATATTTTTATCATTATTTTCTTGACAATCTTTTTGGGATTATTAGCGTTATTCTTTTGGTATGTTCCAAGTTGGAACATCACATTTTTTTTGCCCTCCTCTAATATCGAAATTGATCCATTGTTTATTTTTCTTATCATTCTATTTATTTTTATTGGTATAGCAGTATTTGCCGTAGGTTATAGCATTTATCTATTAAAGCAATTATTTCAGAATTTAAATTTAAAAATCAGTAATTTAGCATCATACAACTTAATTTATATACTAACCAATAAACGTTGGATTCAAAAAGATTGGACCTCTTTTTTAGGTTTTGATTATAGAAGTATTGCAAAAGATCACTTTTCGCAAATTAGTGATGTTATTTTTATTGATTTGAGCATTATTGAAAAAGCTACCATAAAAAGAGGTAGGAATAATTGCATTATCCGATTTTATATTAAAAATGTAGAGAATTCAAGTGAATTATATCTCTTTAAAGTAAAGTTTGAACTAAGTTATTATCAAAAATTCAAGAATTCTTTATCTAATCTAATATCTGTTGAGATTTTAAAAGAATCCTAACATTATTTATTCATAAAATTATAGAGAAAAAAATAAGAAGAAATTTGAATTACATAACAACAATTAAGAGTATTTTAAATATTCTCTACAATTGTGGCTTCTGAGACTCCCCCGCCCCCGCACAAAGTTGCCAATCCGTACGATACATCTCGCCTCTTCATTTCATGAATGAGAGTCACGATAATTCTCGCACCAGTACATCCAACTGGATGTCCGAGCCCGATACCTGAACCATTTACATTAGTTTTATCGAAATCCCAATTTAATTCTTGTCCAACCGCTACATATTGAGCAGCAAAAGCCTCATTACATTCAACGAGTCCTATATCATCATATTCCATATTTGCTTGTTTAAGTGCGAGAGGTGAACTATACATAGGACCCATCCCCATAAATTTCGGATCATTACCAATTTTACTTATTGTAACAATCTTTGCTAGAGGTTCCAATCCCAATTCTTCAGCTCGAGCTTTGGTCGTTAAGAGAGTTATGCAAGCCCCATCATTAATACCTGATGAATTTCCTGCTGTAACGCTTCCTCCTTTCTTAAATGCTGGCCGTAATCCCTTTAAATCTTCCATGGTCAGTCCAGGGCGAAAATGTTCATCTTCATCGAAAGTATATTCTTTTCTTCGTGTTTTAACATGTACAGGAATAATTTCTTCTTTAAATCTTCCTGATTTTGTGGCTTTTTCTGCATTATTATGTGAAGCAAGGGCAGCTTCATCTTGCATTTCTCTGGTGATACCATATTTGTCCGCCGTATATTCAGCAGTCATCCCCATTATATATCCGTCTCCAAAAACTTTGCTTCCCGCATGTAAACCTTCCATTACTCCGCATTTTAACTCCTTATTCCTTAATCTAGCTCCCCAACGAATTGATGGAGCATAATAGCTTACATTACTCATGCTTTCTGTTCCACCTGCCAAAACAATGTCGGCATGACCCATTTTAATATCAACCATTCCCGCTCTAACTGCTTCCATTGCAGAAGTACATACTCTATTTATAGTCATGGCAGGCACTTCATATGGAACGTCAGCTAAAAGAGCAGCAACACGACCAACATTCATTTCTTCTTGCGGCTCCATACAGCATCCTGCTTTTATATCAGAAATATCAGCTGGATCTATTCCTGTAGATTCAATACAATCTTTTATACACAAGCTTAATAGCTTACTTGAGTTATAAGGCTTTAGTGAGCCTCCAAAGCTTCCAATTGCTGTTCTTTTTGCATAACAAATAACAACTTCTTTATCATCATTTCCCATTTTTAATCAATCTTTTTCCTTTTATTAGAGTATAATTAAAAACCTTTAGCCTCCAAAAAAATTTTCTAAAAAAATAAAACATCTTCAAAAAATTCATCAGAAGATAATAGAAATAAAAAAATTTTTGCAAGACCTAAGATTTAATTATACCTCTAGTTTTCTACTAAAGATTTTTATATACCTTTTTTAATATATTATATAAAATATATACCATTTCGACTTATGTCTCTAACATATCAAGAATTAAACATCAAAATAGTATTTTTGGGTACTGGAAATATTGGAAAGACTTCCTTATGTAGTGCCATTCTATATCAAG
>SDNL01000040.1 GCA_004524365.1 Promethearchaeota archaeon
CCCTTAACTTAGTAAACCTTGCGATGCGAAATTCATCCCATCCCTAAATAAAGGGAAGGGACTTCTTTCGCAATTCAGTTAAAAAAATATTTTTTACAAAACTTTTCAATTATAATGTATTAGATTATTCACTAATATATCAAAACATATCAAATAAATCTAAATCAAGGTTATTTCATGCCCGAGTATGAAAATATTTTAGAAGCCTATAATCGTATAAAAAATTATGTCAATAAAACACCCATTATGACATCAAGGACTCTAAATAAAAAAACTGGAGCTGAAATTTTTTTAAAATGTGAAAATTTTCAGAGAGTAGGTGCATTCAAGATGCGTGGGGCAATCAATGCTATATCCCAATTAACAGAAGAACAAAAAAATAGAGGTGTAATAACTCATTCGAGTGGGAATCACGCTCAAGCAGTTGCACTCTCAGCAAAGTTGTTAGGTATAGATGCAACAATCGTTATGCCAGAAACATCTCCAAAAGTTAAAATTCAAGCCACTCGAGAGACTTATAGTGCCCATGTAGTGTTATGTAAAAACAGCTTAGAATCCAGGCAAACTACTACCAATCAACTAATTGAAAAACATAACTATACTTTCATACATCCTTATGATAATGAAAATGTGATCGCAGGGGCGGGAACTGCGGCACACGAACTATTACGTCAAGTAAACAGAGTTAATATGATTTTTGCGCCAGTTGGAGGGGGAGGATTATTAAGCGGAACATCTATCGCAACTAAAGGTTACAATTCAGAAATTAAAGTATTTGGAGTTGAGCCGAAAAATGTTGATGACGCCTATCGTTCAATTAAAACAAGAAAATTGCAAACTAATGAGAGTGTTAATTCAATTGCGGATGGCTTACTAACTACACTCAGTGAAAGAACCTTTTCAATAATAAGTGATAATGTAGATCGTATAATTACTGTTTCAGAGGACCAAATCTTGGAAGCTATGAGATTCATATGGGAGCGGATGAAGATTGTAGTGGAGCCTTCTGGAGCTTGCTCTCTAGCTGGAATACTCTCCAATCAAGTTCAAATTAAAAATAAAAGGATTGGAGTAATCATCAGCGGAGGAAATGTAGATTTAAATAATTTTTTCCAAATTTATGAAAGGAGAATTTCTTAGAAGTTGAATGTTAACTAAAAATTCATTTTTGAGCCTTAATTAGAATAAAATTGATCTTAAAAGTACAATTTGATTTTAAAATATTTTTAGGCTCCATACGCGCTTTAATATCTACAGATGCGTTTTTAAGCAAATCTCTCAGCGTTTGAATCGTTTTTGAGTTACAATTTTGAACTCGTGTCCACCATTCAAGCTTAATTTCCTTTTGAAAATATTGATGTTCTAATATTTTAAATCTCACAGCTTTTAATTCTTGAAACCATTCTTTCTTTGAAAGAGTTTTGACATGAGAAGGATCCCGCAATTTCTCAAAATTATTAATATATTCAGCGGTAGCTTTATTTTCAGAAGCGACTTGATCTTCTAATAATAAATATCCTTTCTTCTTCAAGACTCTATAAGATTCTCGAACGAATTTACCAATATTAGGAAAGTGATGTGCTGCAATTCGGCATGTAACTAAATCAAATTGATTATCTTCAAAAGGCAAAGCCTCTGCGTCAGCTTCCTCAAATTTAATATTATTTATTCCTTTTTTTTCAATAAATTCTTGAGCACTTTGAAGCATTTTCGTAGTTATATCAGTAGCAATAACTTGTGAAACATAAGGTGCAAATTTTAGTGCTGTATGACCCCCACCTGTTGCAATATCTAACACATTCCATGTTTTTTGAGGACTACATAATTGAAGAAGTTTTTCTAGATCTAAAGACTTTCCATGATGTTTGCTCGTTACGTAGGCTCGCGAAAATTTTCCAAAGCGCTTTTTAGAAAGAGTTTTCTTAAATTCATTTCTTTTTTGATGAGACATATATTAATCCAACGAAAGGAAGTCTTTATTTGATATGAGAATATTTTATTATAGATTAATTTGAAGGATTTTTAACAGATTTATATTTCTTTTAATAGATCTAAAAAATAAAATCCAAATCTCAAAAAAAGACTATATATTAATATAAAAAAAATAAAAATTAGAAATTATAAAAAATTTTATTCAAATTTTCTGGGTATTTCATTCACTTGCTTTGCTATTTTTTGACCTAATTCAATCCCTTTCTCCAAATCTTCTTGAGTAGGGGCACCTTTAAAATCAAAAGACTCTAATAGATCCCATTTTAATCTTTCGATCTTATCACTAAATTCTCGTTCTGCTCCACCACTCCACCCAAAGGAACCAAATCGTAAAACTTTTTTATAGCGAGCTTGTTTTTGGGCAAGAAGGTCAATCACATATCTCATCGGAGGGAACATCTTATATTCATACGTTGGCATTCCAAAAACTAACCCTGCGCTTTTCCATGCTTGACCTAATATATAGGAAACATCATCTTCTGGAACATGAAAAATATGAACTGGAACTTCCTCCTTGGCTATACCCTTTAATACAGCACGAACCATACGTTCTGTGTTTCCATACATACTTCCCCATATAAACGTAATCTCTGGCTCTGCATAGTCCTTGCTATAATTCGCATATGCTACATATTGTTCAATAATGCGTTCGGGTTTTCCCCTCCAGATTAATCCGTGAGAGGGTGCAATCATATCAATTTCAAGTGAACCCAGTTTATCTATTGCTTTTAATACATGAGTTGAAAATGGTCCGACAATATTAGCATAGTATCGAAGTGTTTCTTCTTCATAATAATCGAAATCAGCTTCTGGTACTTCATCATCAAAAATCGATCCTTTTAATGCTCCAAAAGATCCAAATGCATCGCAGGAAAAAAGAGTATTACTGCTTGTCTCGTATGTGACCATTGTTTCAGGCCAATGAACATGTGGAATCTCCTCAAAGACCAGATTCTTCCCATTTCCTAAATCTAAGGTATCTCCTGATTTAACAACATCAATATCTTCTTCTTTAAGATTATAAAATGCCTTTGCCATTTCTGCTCCCTTTTCTGTAGTAAGAATCTTAGCATTTTCAGCTATTATGTGAATCATATCAAGCCAACCCGTGTGATCGGGTTCTAAATGGTTTAAAATCACATAATCAAGGTCTTTAGGTTTAATTCCTACAGATTCCATCTGTGAAAGAACATAGGTCGGCGCACCTCCCCAATCTCTAACTAAATCGATCACTGCAGTTTTTTCTCCTTGGACAAGATATGAATTTAATGTCACTCCGTCTGGTATGGGCCAAATTCCTTCAAAAAGGTCATTTGTTGAAATATTTGCACCAATCCAGTGGATTCCATCGGATAATTTTATTGCTTTCATTTTTTCTTCCTTTTTAAGATTATATTTGTTTTATTATTTACACTGATAATTGAAATTTCAAGTATATTTAAGATTAGATTCTACTTATTTTAAATCTACTTTCTATAAATTATAAAAAGTTGAAATGAAAAAAACTAAAAATACACTAATATGAATAATTATAGAGCGTAGCTGGCTTAAGGAACCGTAGATTATAGTGTCTTATAATTTTCATATATATAATCCATTAAATCTTCCACTTCTTTCCGCGGTTTTATAGAATTCCCAGGCATATAAATTAATCCAATTGATCGGTAGAATTCGAATGAATCATAATCTCCTGTATAGTCACCAAAATATTGAAATCCATTCTTAAGATGAACATAAAGAGAAACTTGATTACGGATTGGAGTTTTTATAACAAATGAAATAATTGGGGTGCCAACAAGTTCAAACACTTCTTTCAGCATTTTTGAACCGATACCTTGGTTAGAATTTTTTTTATCAACACCAATTTGAATTAAATATGAAAAATCTTCATTAAAAACAAGATCTTTATATTTTTGATCTTCAAATATCACCTCTTCGCCATACTTTCTCACTTCTGTTTTAATTTCCTCAGTTCTTAATATTACAGAATATCCTATTACGTTAGATGGCTTATTAGATTCTCTAGCAATTACAATAATATTTTTTTTGTTTTGGATCCATTCCTTAACTTGCTCTAAAGAATGATCTCCTATAACAAAGCCTTCATTCTCGTAAGTTTCATATGTCTCTTCAGACAATATTTTTAAATCTCCAGGTTTTAAAAGCCTTTGTTGGATGATATTCAAGATTGGTTTTGCAAAATTTATATCATGTGTGGTGATATATTCTAATTTCTCAGACATTTTTTTTGTACCTATTTAGAAAGATATGTGTTATATAACATACTCTTACTTTTTCATTAATATTATATACATTTATAGTAGAGTTATTTACATATAAATTTTTATTAAGATTTCCACTCATTTCAATGAAATTAGTATATTTTTTTTCTATGTGGTATAGATCCTTGATCGATTAATTTTTACAAACATATATATTATAATCTATCTAAATGTATATTATTATTAAGTCCAATTATTTGATTTCAGAGAAAAGAAAATGATTAATAGAAAAATTTATGAAGTTCCCAATATCGTTTGTAAAATGAAATTAGAAGGACATGATAGCCCAATTGAGGATGTTAATCTTGATGATGAAACCATTATTTCCGCTTCGAGAGATAATACTCTTAGGATCTGGGATAAGAAAAGTGGAGAGTGTTTGAGAATTCTAAAGGGTCATACAGATACAGTTACTTCGGTTGTTGTAGAAAATGGTATTATTGTATCAGGGAGCCTTGATAACTCCTTAAGGGTTTGGGATAAAAAGACCGGGGAATGCATTCGAGTTCTTACAGGTCACTCAGAAAGTGTTTTAGATGTTGCAATTAATGATGGAAAAATAGCCTCATGCTCAGAAGATCTGACAATACGACTATGGAATTTAAATACTGGTGATTCTATTAAAACATTTAAAGGACATGATCGTATTGTATCTTCAGTAGTAATGAATAAGGATATAATTGTATCAGGTTCTTGGGATCATACACTGAAAGTTTGGGATATTAATTCGGGGGAATGCATTAAAACTCTAATTGAACATGGAGATGCAATCGAATGTATCTTTTTAGAGGAGGATGTAGTTATTTCTGGGGATCAAGCAAATATAATTATGATTTGGGATATAAAGGTCGGTAAAAAAGTAGGAGAACTTATTGGACATAACCGTATGATTATGGATGTAGTTCTAGATGGTAATATTGCATACACATGTTCCAAGGACAAAACAATTAAACAATGGGATATCACAACTGGAGTTTGCCTTAAAAGTTTAGAAGGACATTCTGATGCAGTGTTAGGTCTAGCCAAAAAGGATAATTTAATAATATCTTCTTCTGCAGATGGTACTATTCGTGTTTGGGATGATAGATCCGAAAATGCAATTGTCACCTTAAGAGGACATAGCGATGAAGTGTTAGCAATCGCTTGTGATGATGATACATTAATTTCGGCAGGAAAAGATAATCTTTTAAAAGTGTGGGATTTAAAGAGCTTAACACTCAGAAAAGATATCCCACTCCCATATAAAAGCTGGATTTGGGGTTTAGCTTTAAATAATGGGAAAGCTGTTGCATCCTCGGATGATGGAACGTATAGAATAATCGACATTGATAAAGAAGAGGTAATCAATAAATTGGAAGGGCATAAATCTGGTACGTATCGTGTTGTGGCTAACGATGATATAATTGTAACCGCTTCTTGGGATAATACAGTTAGAATTTGGGATTTTAATAGTGGAGAGTGTTTAGAGGTTTTTAAAGGACATACTTACTCTCCCTACAGTCCCGCTATAACTAATAACAATAAAATATTAAGTGGTTCCTCCGATACTAATATTAGAGTGTGGGATTTAAAGGGTAATAAACTTCGAGTTCTAAAAGGACATACCGATGAAATTTTTCATATCGCTACTGAAGGAGATATCGTGGTTTCTGCATCCGCAGATAAGTCAATTAAAGCCTTCAATTTTAATACAGGTGAATTAATTGCATCCTTGGAAGGACATAAAGACCAAGTGCTTACAATTCAAATTAAAAATGGAATAATTTTTTCGGGATCCTTGGATCATACAATAAAAGTCTGGGATCTAAAAACAGGAATATGCCTTAATACTTTTGAAGGGCATGAACAAGGTGTAAAAGATTTGACGATATATAAAGATAAACTTATATCCGCCTCATATGATAATACTATGATGGTATGGGATATTAGTAATTATATTAGAAAGAGTACAGATACCTCTATGAGCGAAATTACAACAGATCAAGATACACTTATAGCTCAACTTCAGATGGGAAGAACTCATAATATACTTCCTAAAAAATTGGTACGCCCTGATTTGATTCGAATGATATATGGCTTGGAACCTCTGGATTCTGAAGAGGATTATGATTCAAATGCTCCCATACTTTCAAGTATAAGGGGGTTGGTGAAGAATTGGAGAAAGGTTGGAAGAATTGGTCATGCTCCATGGCTTCACCAATTGTTTCACTTATTTAAAGAAGATAAGTTAGAATTAGAAGAGGATGAAAGCCTTAAAACAATATTAAATGATTTTATGGTGGGAGTGGGGGAGTCAGAAAATCTATATTGGCTTGGACTCTTAAGAACAATTGGGCCAAATCCCTCATTATATATTCCAGAGCATTGGTCCTTTAAAATGGCATTTTCAGGTCAAGGTCCAGCACCTTTAGAAGAATTTGAATGGCATCCTTTAGGTCCAGGGATCAATAATATGGAACTTGAAGATCGCACTGAAACCGCTCTTGTATTTAAAGCAACAATCAAGAATATTCCCGAGTGGATTATGCCCTTAATAAAAGCTATTGTAGTGCAATTAAAAGATGATAGAGGAGATATACAAGATGTTCAATTTAATGATTTTATCCTCGATGAGGAGGGTAATTGGAGTGATATTGCGATGTTTAAAATCGATTCAGGTTATAGTATGGAACCAATCGCATTTGTCGATGTAACAGATATTAATATAATATACAATCCTGCATTAGAGCCCGATTTTAGAGGTTCCGAAATTATTGATGGTATTCGGACTGAATTAGATGAATTTAAACGTAAAATATTCCAATTAATAGAAAAAAGGATCGGAAAAGAAGTTTCACAGGAATTGGAAACTAAGATATCAACGAAAAGAAAAGATGATGCAAAAGAATTTAGGTTGGAAAATTTAAAAAACAGCACAAAAGCAAAACACATTTTTAATCTCATCAAAACAAGATTTCGTGAACCTCGCTTTGGAACCATAAAAATAAAAATCGGTGGAACAAAAGCATTTATGGATAAATTTTTGGAATTTCTTGAACCTAAATTTATATTTATTAGCTCCGGAACTACTATTGCCAGTTCCATTTTATTGATCTTAACATATACGGTAATATTTAACCCTGAATTGAATTTAATGGGTACTGAATTTAATCTTTTTGGAGAAACATATCTCTTCACAGAGATAATTGTTTATATCCTGGTTTATGGTTTCTTAATAATCTTCTTGCTTATAAGTATCATATCATGGATTAAATATCAGAGAAAGAAGAAGAAGCAACAAGCTTAAAATAAAAAATGGAATACACTCTTAAAGATTAAATAATAAGTCTTTTATATTTTACTAAATCTTTTTCTTATCCTTTCTTTTTTTAGCGATAAAAACACGGATTCTTCAAATCATTTTTTAATAGAAATTTGTTCAATATCTAAATTTAATGATATTTATTATGATAAATTACTTTAGTTAATCAGATTCTAAAAATGTTTTAATTAATTTACGAAATTAATATTATAAGGTTTATTTTATTGAAAAAAAGTAAATAAAAATATTTATTGATAATATTTGGTATACTCACTCTTCCCTGTGTCCGAGAGTTGCTTTTTCTGATACTGCTGAGCTTTTTCTGCTAGATCCAGCATTTTTTCTTTAATCTCTTTACCTTCCTCTAGTAAAGGTTTTGTATCTATCTTCAATTTATAATAATCATTTAAAACTTTGATAATAGCTGCTGCACCTTCAGGAGTAGGGATTTGATAGACAGGTGTGAAAAATGCTAAGGGTTTCAATTTATTAGTAAGTGCTTCATTAATAATTGTTGCTTCTGGACCAACGATTATTCCTTTCTTTACTTTTTCGACACCTTTACTTTCTAAAACATCAACGAGATGATTTTGAGAAGCATAAAACACGGGGAAATCATCAATCAAACCTTTTTGTGGGATACCTTGAAAGACAACAATTTCTTTTGCTTTAACATCCTCAGATAATGCCCAATTACAAATGGTTTTGGCTAAATCATTATATGCTGATGAAACTTCAAAGGGAATATCTGAAATCGCTAGTATAATATTATATTTATAGGAATAATGAAGTCTAAACGGATGTTTTAAAATGCCATCGGAAAAATTAGATATAGGGGGAATCATTTCTGAAGTAATAAATCCGATTTCCTTCATATCGGAAATTTGGTCAATAAATGTGTTTCCAATAATAGGGCCTATTAATCCCACACCAGCAGTAGCGAGGATGATTGTAGCACCCTCTCTAATCTCTTGGGTAATATCCTCTATAACTAATTTACTGTTTTTGCCCGGCTCACATATATATTCTTTTTTTATTTTCAATATTTTACACCAATTCTTATTTTAATTTTAATATTTGGAATCCTATGATAATAAAAAGATATAATCTACAATAATATATTTTTTTGTATTATTATATTAATTTTGTATGAAACTCGCAAACGAAGTTAAAAAAATAGAAGGATTAAATAGTTATTGATAAAGTGAATACGGAGTACCTTGTTGAGAGCCTGCCAACTGATTCTTTCGGTACTCTTGTGCTTTATCAGCCAAAGCTTTCATCCTCTTCTTTATTTCTCTACCTTTTTCTATTAATTCCTCTGTATCGATATCCATTCCAAAAATCTCATTCAAAACTTCTATAATACTCGCGGCTCCCTCCGGAGTAGCAATTTTATATACAGGGGTAAATAAAACGATTGGTTGAATATTATTATTTAATGCGTTATTAACTAAAGTAGCCCCTGGACCAGTTATAATTCCCTTATCTATTTTTTCTATGCCGATCTGTTTAAATTTATCAATAGAATTTTCCTCGGCGGCATAATACACAGGAAATTCATCTATCATTCCCTTTTGAGGAATACCTTGGAATGTAATGATTTCTTTTGCATTAATATCATCTGATAACGCCCAATTGAAGAGTGTTTTAGCCAAATCATTATAAGCAGACTCAACTTGGAATGGTACTTCAGCTATGCCTAATATAATGTTATATTTTCTTGTATAGTATAATCTAAATGGGTGCATTAATTCAGCATTATGAAACACTGCAATGGGTGGCAGTAAATCAGATGCCACAAATCCAATCTGTTTCATATCATCAATTTGCTTTATGAGTGTTTCTGCAATAATTGGTCCAATTAGTCCTACACTGGCAAGACCAAACATCAAGGTTGGATCATCTTTGAGTTCCATAGGCATATCTTGAACCACTACAGTACTCTTATCACCTTTCTCACATATATATTGTTCTTCCATGATTAATCAACCTCATAAGTATTTATATCCTTTTCATATTATAATATGAAAAATAGAAATAAAAAAATTGGATTTATAAATTTTAAATAATAAATAGAAATCGTGATTAAGCTCATTAAATGGTTTAACTTGAACAAAAAATTTATTGGAATCATCAAAATCCTTTATTAAAGCATATTTCTGAATAAAAAATAAAGTTAAGATATATGGAAAATATAGATAGAGAAATAATCAAAATACTTAAAGTATTAGCAGATAGTTCCAGATTTAAAATCTTACACTTATTAGAAAATAATAAAATGAATGCTAAAATGATACAAAAAAAGTTAGGCAAATCTCAGAGTACTATAAGCCAACATTTAATATTATTGGTCAAGGCAAACCTAGTTAAATATACCATAACTAAAAGAAGAAAAGTATATTCTTTAAGGAATCCTGAAATAATGAAAATCCTTTCTTATATTAAAATGTATGTCGTGGATGAACATAAAAAAAAGCTTGAATTTTTGCAAGAATTTGATAGACACGACACTCTATTTTAACATTTATCTTTTATAAGAATCTCTTAAATTTTAATTCTAATTTTTATAAAACATTAGGAGAATCCCCCAAGAGATTATTAAATATTAAAATTTAAAAGTTATAACCCTTTTCCTTATAAACCCTAATATTTAAATATATACCAATCGTTATGCTATATTAGAGGCATATTCGAATATGACGATATGCCGAAGAAAAGGATGTGTTAACAAATGTCAAAAACAAAATATAAATTAGATAATATCGATAAGAAGATAATTGATATTGTTCAAAATGAACCTTTAATTACCCATACTGATATTTCAAAACAAGTTGAGCGATCTCAACCAACGATTGGAATGAGAATAGAGCGATTGGAGGATATGGGTCTATTAGACTTTCAGGCAGGATTAAATGTAAAGGCGGCGGATTTATGTTATGCAAGAGTCGAAATTGTTACAAATCATCCAGAAGACATTTTTGAGATCGTAGAGAAGTGCCCCTTTATGGTCAATGCCTTTCGTCTGAGTGGAAACACTAATGTCAGCGTAATTTTAGCAAATTCAGAAATGAAACATCTTGATATGATTGTAAATCACCATTTCCGAAACAATCCAATCGTAAAAAAAACTTCAATGAATATTATTACTGAAGTCGAAAAAGATTTTGTACTACCTATGGAATACGATTTCAGTAAATGTGATTGTGAGCTAAAAGAAGAATGTATGAAATCTTTGGATTTTTAAGCAAAAAGAAGTTAACATTTGATTTCTAAAAGTACTACTTTTTATTACTATTTTTTAAAACATTTCTTAAGATAACAATAATATAATTCAACTTTTAAAAAAATAATTTAAATTTAAAAAAAGTTATATTTTATCCTTAAGGAGCAATTCAGAGAGTCTTAATGTTGATTGAATCTCATTTAACCCAATAAATCCAGTGATTTTTCCATCAGCTTTTACTATTACAAATTTAGGCTCCTCTTCTTGTTTTTGAAGCTTATTGAATGCAATTTTAACAGTCTGATCTTCATTAACCGATGGAAATGTGGAAATTTTTCCCATTATTTCCTCTATTGTTATATTAGAGCGTTTTTTGAATGGTAGGTTTTTAAGATGATTTATGGTGATGATTCCAACAATCTCATCATTTTTGACCACAGGAAAATAATCATTTTTATATTTCATAAAAAAATCTCTTATTGCTTCCGATACAGTAGTATTGTGTGGGATTTCAATGGATGGAACGTTCTGAATCTCTTTTGCGTTTATTTTTGATAATTTATATTCACGTATTGTTTGTTGAAGTGCTCGACGAGAAGAGCTACTTAAAAAGAAACCAAGAACAATTAACCAAATTCCACTAAATAATCCCGGTAAAAAAACAAGCTCAATTAATCCTCCTCCAACCATAACCCATCCAAAGTAATAACCGATATTTGAAGCGGTTTCCGTGGCAGATATGAGATTATCCCGCCTTTTCCAAATATATGCTCTTAATATTCTCCCACCATCCATAGGAAATGCTGGAATTAGATTAAATAGTCCTAATATGATATTAGTAAGGCCCGAATATACAAGAGTAATGGTTAATTGACTCGGAAGATCTATTTTCAACAAGTATACTGGAATATAGTAAACACTGAGAAATATAGCTCCAATTAATAAACTGATCCCTGGACCAACAACGGAAATTTTCATTTCTGATTTGGGAGTCTTTGGTTCCTCTTCTATATTACTCACTCCACCAAACAAATATAAATCGATTGAGCTAACATTAAGTCCATATTGCAATGAAACAATCGAATGCATCAATTCGTGGGCGACGATCGATCCTAGTATTATTAAACCATTGATTATCCCTACTATAATAAAGTCAACAATGCTAAAGATGCCCGTTATGCTATAATAAATATTAGCGGCATAATATCCAACTAAGCCCACAATAATCAAAACAGACAAATGGAGATTTATTTCTATTCCTTTTATTTTTCCAACTTTCAATTTTTAAATTCACATCATTTATTTGATATTTATATTGAATTTCGTAATTTAATAGAAAATTTCTAACCAATAATAAGAATATCCTATTAAAAAGATTGATTTAGCAAATTTATTAGTTATGATTTAAAATTATAAATCAAGAATAGAGATGAGAATTATGTATTTTTCCCATTAAACTCTGAAATTTCTTAAGCATAAGGAGACAAAATTAGTTATAATTTTTTCTCCCGCAACTTTCGCTTTATCGATCGTTTTATCGCTTATAAATGTGGGATAATGGAAATTAGAAATGTGATTCTCTGGATGGAATTGGACGGAAAAAATTGGTTTTTGTTTGTGAAGCATATACTGGACAGTTTCATAATTCTCAACAAGATGAGTTGCACTAATAATAAATTGTTTTTGCAGTTTCCCATCTTCAGGTGGGACATAATCGCTATGATTAAGATTTACTAAAACATTTTTATAGGGAATAATAAAATCTGAAGATTTTAGGTCAATCTTTACTACATTATTACTCACCGGTTTATAATCCATCCTTCTTACTTCTCCATTGAAAGCATAAGCTGTTAATTGGTGTCCAAAGCAAATACCAAGAATGGGTTTAGTATAGCCGTTCCTAATTAAATTAATTTCCCTTTCAAATTTTTTCTTTAATCCTTGATTATGTGAAAAATCGGACACATTAAAACTAGAACCAGAAAGAATTATTCCTATGCTGTTTTGTAGGTTAAGTTTTTCAAGTTCAGTAAAATGAATACTTTTAATTCTAATATTTGGGAAATTAAGTCGGATTAGATATTTAAGTCGTACTATTCTTTCTGGTGTATAATGTTTATTTGGATAATTATTAATGATATAAAGTATATTCTGGGAATCCGTTGGGATGTTTTTGTGAAATCCCAATGCCAACCACAATCTATATATTCTATTTTTTATCTTGTTAAATAACGACATTTTACTATTCTAATTTTTTTATTATTGTAATTATAAAATTAATAGAACATGAAAATGAATAGTTCAATCGGATATTTATATTGACTATCTTTTTTCTTAAATTGATAACGTTGGAATAATCTTTTAAATAATCTATTATTTCTATTAAAATAAAAAAATAATTGATTTAAAAATTTTTATCTTTAATTTCATAAGTACATAAAGAGATTAAATTGATTTAAAGGATATCATATCAAGATTGGAATCCCTTAATACTAAGATTCTCAATAATTAACAAATAAGAGCTCCAACTTAAAATCTATAAGCCCAATTTTTTTAAAATTTTTGATTTTTGTTATATATAGTAAATTACAAAATTGAGGGAAATAATTAGATATGTATGATAAAATATTACTAGCAATAGATGATTCCAAGGCGTCAGAAAAAGCAATTGAACGAGCTTTAGAATTTAAAAAGAATTTTAAAACGGAAATAACAGCATTTCATTCTATTGAACATCACATGATCCCTAAAGAAATTCCATTAACTGTCCCATTTCAGAATGCTAATAGTTTTACTATACCCCCAACGAGTTATAGGGAGATAAAAGGAGCATATGAAGCAAAGGGAGAAAAGATATTAAATAATGCACAAATGGTATTTAAAGAAGAAGGTTTGAACCTTGAAACACATCTAGTTACAGGAAAAGAACCTGCAGATTATATTGAAGAAGTTGTTGAAAGAGAAAACTTTAATTTAGTGATAATGGGACATAGGGGTTCTCATTCAAAATTAGAAGATATATTTCTTGGTTCTGTTGCGAAAAAAGTTCTAGAATCGGTTGAATGTGATGTATTAATTATTAAATAATTTGCTAAAAAACTTTTTTTAATTCTTTATTATATTCTTAAATCCTTGATTTTGCATATTATTTATAGGTTTAAATCCCTAGATTTATTAGATAAGTAAATGTTTATCTATTTGAGTTAGTTTAATCAAATATAAAATCGCCTTAATGAAGATGAAAGACTATTTAA
>SDNL01000041.1 GCA_004524365.1 Promethearchaeota archaeon
AGAATAATATAAATTAAATCTCTTTTATTTCTTACTTTTATTTTTTTTCTTTTTTTTATACGTGAATTTGACAAAAAGCTGAGTATTTTAGCCTAATTTTATTAATTCTTTAATATAATTAAGAAGAGTCTAAAGAAGTGTATAAATAAACATCATCTTCATTACATTTTCTTTTTAATACATTAGTTCTCATATTCCACTAATATTTATAACCTAAATACTAAAAAGATAATTATTATGTCTATAGATTTTTAGAAAAAAACAGCGAAAGAGGATGTAATTTCTACCAGTTTATTGTTTTGAAGACTATATTTTTCTTTATTTTAATAACGGAAATCAAAAGGATGTAATACATATCTATTTATTCAAGGAGATTGACAAAAATTTATAAAATATAAATAAATAATTTAAAATTGAATGATTTAATACTAATAATTAAAAACTTATATCATAGTGATTAAAAAAATGAGCCCGATTAAAAAAGATGACGATTATCAAGTTTCGGAAGATAAACGATGGTTCAAGAAATGGTGGCCTGAGAATGTACCAAAGAATATAGACTTCCCAGAAATGACTATCAATGATATGCTTGATGAAACCGTCTCAAAATACGGAGATCAAAACTGCTTATGGTTTTTAGAAACGTGGATGACATACAATGAATTCCAAGACAAAGTAAAACGGTTCGCAACAGCCCTACATGAACTCGGTGTAAGAAAAGGAGATGTAGTGGCAATGCATCTTCCAAACTCATTCCAATATATTATTGGATATTATGCAATTACCCGAATTGGTGCAATTGCGTCGGGAATTAATCCGACATATCAACCGATGGAGATCCTACATCAATTAGATATTATAAAACCAAAAGTGTTAATTGTACTTGATGCATTGTATGAACCATATATTCAACCCATTATAGAGAAATCGAGTGTAGAAAAAGTCATCTCGACTAATGTCGCAGATTTAGCTGATGGATTAGGATTTAAAAGGGTATTGGGAAAATTACTTGGCAAAATCCCTAAGGGTGATGTAGATTTTCCCGGTACACTTGAATTCATGGATTTACTGGAGACCGAGCCTAAGGTTCCTTCTGTTCAAATTGATGTAAAAACTCATCCAGTTACCTATATTATGACTGGAGGAACAACGGGATTACCTAAGGGGGCAGTACTCACCCACTTCAATGCAGTATCAAACGCTATCCAATGTAAAACTTGGCTTGGGGGAGAGCAACCTGGAATAGGGAGCGTAGGAGTTCTTCCACTGTTTCATAGCTTCGCACATACCGTAGTTATGAATTCTACTTTCGCATTGGGAGGTTGGATTATGCTCTTTGCAAAACCTCCAAGCACAGAGGAATTACTTGAAACTATTGTAGAATTACCTGCACCTGAAGGTTTAATTTATGCGGGAGCAGAAGTTCTATTTAAAAGATTAGCAGATTTCGAAGGGATTAAGGAAAAATTCCCTCAAGTTATGGGAAAACTTAAATTATGCGTTTCTGGCGCAGGGCCTCTCCACCGACCGGTAAGAGATGCATTTGTAGAAAATACCGGAGGAAGAATTGTTGAAGGTTATGGTTTAACTGAAAGCACCCCTGTAGTAAGTGCAGGAAATCTATTTGGTGAAAGTCCTATTGGAGTTATTGGAATGCCATTTCCTGGAACAGAGTGGGGAATCTGGCCTGCTGATGACTTTGAAGCTGGGCCAATCTGTATGGGAGATTCTGATGATACTAACTTTGGGGAAGAAAATACTGGAGAATTATGCGTTCATGGACCGCAAGTTATGCTTGAATATCTTAACAAACCCGAAGCGACCGAAGAGACTATTCGAGAATATAAAGATGCTCTATGGCTACTTACAGGAGATATTGGTTTTATGAATGAAGATGGTACAGTCGAACTCAGAGATAGAAAGAAACAGTTAATCAAGTATAAGGGTTATAGTGTATATCCAAAAGAAGTTGAAGAACTTCTTATGAAACATGAAGGCATTTCAGAAGCAGCAGTTGCGGGTATTCCTCATGATGAATGGGGCGAAGCAGTAAAAGCATGGGTCGAACTCAGACCAGATTCTGATTTAACACCTGAAAAGATTAAGGCTTGGGCGGAAAAGAATATGACACACTATAAAAGACCATATGAAGTGGAAATCATCGATGAAGTACCCAAGAACTTGATTGGAAAGGTACAACGTAGAATTCTACAAGTTAACGACCCCAAATTTATAGAGAAATTCGGCGAGCCTGAAAAACAAGATAAGGTCATATAATCAATAATTTCTAAATTTTACTAAAATATCCTATTTTTTTTGTTTTTTTACTATTTTTATTCAAATCTTATTTGTGACATTCATTAGATATAATATGATCTAAGAATTGTATCTGAATAATATTTTAAAAAAAATAAAAAGTAAAAAAGGTATAATATGAATTTTATTTAGATAAGAGCCGTCTTAAATTAATCAATTTCAACGGAAACCGTGACAGCAGCATTGCAAATTATCATATTATCTGAACTATCCCCTAATTCTTCTATCTGAATCCCCTTAGCGACAAGTCCACCCTTCACAACCTCAATTGACTTTTCTCCGAATGGGATTGCCTTTAAAACTTTTTCTTTATTGATATTTTCGGGAAATGGTGCCCCAATCTTAACATGAACCTTCATCCCTAATAATTCCTTTGGAGTTGTGAGATTGCAGATTTCAATCAATCCCGTTAGACAATTATTTGAAATTGCATTTTTAATAGCTTTTTGAGCCGCTTGAGTACAATCATTTTCATGACCATGCTGATCTGTGCCGCACCCAAGTTGTACGATAAATCGTTTACCTTTAGTTTTCATCATTCTCAAATAGTCCCAAATTAGTTAATTAAATTAATATTGAATAAATAAAATGAAGGATTAATTATACAAATATCCTCTTAAAATTTTAAATAAAATCTTTAAGTAATAAAAAGAGATTTATCATTTAGATTGATTAAAGTTTCCAAAACTCTTCTGGGGTTATTTTTCGAGAGATTTTACTATATGGACATGCCTTAATACATAAAGCACAGTCGGTACAATTTTCTATCCATCCTTTGTAGCATTTTTCAGCGTCAACATACCATTTCTGTACTCCTGGATTATTTGATTTCGATTTTATCTCGTAATCTGGGTCTTTTGCAAAACTTATAGCATCATATTCACATGCCTTAGCACAGAGCTGACAATGTTGACATTTTTGTTGAATTTGAGTAATAAAGTCTACATCGGGATCATCTTCCTCTAAAGGCATATTAGTTAATACCTTACAAATCCTAATCCTTGGTCCAAAATCCTTAGTTATTAATAACCCTATTCTTCCTAACGCTCCCAAACCAGCATCTATTGCGAGAGGTATACTTAATGCGGTATCATTTGCACATGGTAAAGCCTCATACCCTAAGTTCCTGATGAACTGGGCCATACAAGCAATTAGAAAACTCATCTTTGAATAACCTAATCCTGCAGCAGCAAATTCTAGAAAAGTAGGTGCACAATTAATTCCATCGTGATCCATTTCAATTATCATAATGATAGCGTGAGTAATGTTATCAGGAAGATTTAATTCGGGAAATTTAAGTTCTTGTTTTTCTTGGATCGATGTGGAATATAATTCAACTTTAGTTTTATACAACCATTTGGAATCTAATTTTGTAATACCTACTAAAGAAGCTCCAAAAAAGTGAGCTGCTCTTTTTATATACCTTGATAGGAGTTCTGGTGAATGATCCTCAGGCGGACGTTCTTTTACTGGAAGGGGAATATAATCTTGTGGTGAATGAGGTGCCACCTTCTTATAAGCAAAAGGCATATGTTTATTTATGGTCCAAGATGCGGCCGCTAATGCAAGATCAACTCTAGAATATCCTTTCTTTCCCGAATCAACTAACTCTTCCATTCCCGTTCGGAGAGTCTTATGAAAGTGTTTAAATTCGGGATCATATAAGGATCGATAAATACAATGATCCTGTTCGGGAAAGCGTTTATATTCCTCCTTTTTGAGATTATATATAAGTGAAGTTTGCTTCAATGTATAACCACTGTTTAAGATCTATAATAAAGAGATTTACTTTTATTTTTTTATTTTTCAAATTGAGATTTATTTATCTATCAAACCTAATAGATAAAGAAATGCTAATTTTGCATTAAAAAAAAGAAACTACTGCAAATTTTCGGTTACCAGATATTAATTAAGTCTGCTCAAGTTTTGAATCTGTATAGATATTAGTAATTTCAATTGCTTAAGCTAAAGTCCAAGATAAACTTTGCAACTGCGATAATCCTATTCAACTCAATATCGATAGTATACATAGCGAAGTTATCTGCTTTTTAAAAAAAATTTATGTTATTTAGTTCTTGCTTTTATTAGAATAATATGAATAGAAACCAAAGTGGCAATAACAATTAATAAAATTTGAACCCAAAATATTTCTATGAAGAGTATTGAAATAATGATTGTTATCCATAAAACTAGAATTGTGACTGCTTTGACTTTGACAGAAAGACCTTTACCTGCACGATAGTCTCGGATAATTTTACCGAATAACTTGTTTTGTATCAACCAATTATAAGCTTTTTCTGAACTTCGTACATAGCAAGCGGCAGATAATAATAAAAATGGTGTTGTAGGTAAGATTGGAAAAAACATCCCAATGATACCCAAAACTAAAAAGATACTACCTGCAGTATAATATAGAGCTCTTTTAATCTTACTTTGGGAGATTAATGATTTTTTAGAAGTGATAACTATTTCCTTTTCTTCCAAATTTTCTGTAGTTGTCATTATTAATAGGATTTATATTAGTTTAAAAAAAAAGAGATTAAGATTAAAATAGGTCGAGATCGAAACGATCTAAATTCATCACTTTATTCCATGCTGCAACAAAGTCATTCACAAACTTCTCTTGAGCGTCATCACTGCCATAGACTTCTGCTAATGCCCGAAGCTGAGCGTTTGAACCGAATATGAGATCGGCTCGAGTAGCCTTCCATTTGGGTTCATTTGTGTCAATATCACGCCCTTCAAATATTTCATTGTCTTCCGTGGTCGCCTTCCAAACTGTATTCATATCTAGCAGATTCACAAAGAAGTCATTAGTCAGTACTTCAGGTCGTTCGGTAAAAACACCATACTCTGTTCCCCCGTAATTGGTATTTAGGACTCGCATACCACCAATGAGTACTGTCATTTCAGGTGCGGTTAAGGTTAACAATTGTGCTTTGTCGACTAACATTTCTTCAGCTGTTACAGCATATTTAGTCTTCTGGTAGTTTCGGAAGCCATCAGCCTTAGGTTTTAGATACGCAAATCCTTCTATATCTGTTTGTTCTTGCGAAGCATCCATACGCCCTGGTGTGAAGGGGACCTTCACTTGATAACCCGCATTTTTTGCAGCTTGCTCAACTCCGGCACAGCCAGCTAAAACAATTAAATCTGCAAGAGAGATTCTTTTATTGTCCGATTGTTTTCCATTGAAATCCTCTTGAATACCTTCTAGAACTTTAAGTATATTGGCAAGCTGTTCTGGTTGGTTAACTTCCCAATTCCTTTGTGGCGCTAGCCGGATGCGTGCTCCATTTGCACCTCCCCGCTTATCTGAGCCGCGAAATGTGGAGGCCGATGCCCAAGCAGTCGAAACAAGCTCTGAGATAGATAGACTTGAAGCTAGGATCATCTCCTTAAGATTGGAAATGTCATTTTCATCAACTAGCTTATGATCTCGTTCTGGAATGGGGTCTTGCCAAATAAGTTCTTCATCTGGAACTTCTGGTCCTAGATACCGACTACGTGGACCCATATCCCGGTGGGTAAGCTTGAACCATGCTTTAGCGAATGCTAACGCAAATTCCTCAGGATTCTCCAAAAACCGTCGTGAGATCTTCTCATACTTAGGATCGAACCGAAGAGAAAGGTCAGTAGTTAACATAGATGGTGCATGGCTTTTTCCTGGAATATGAGCATCCGGCACGGTATCAGCACCAGCATCTCCTTTCGGTGTCCATTGATGTGCACCAGCAGGGCTTTTTGTCAATTCCCATTCGTATCCAAATAAATTTTCGAAAAAATTAATACCCCATCTTATAGGATTAGTAGTCCAAGTGACTTCCAGACCACTGCTGATCGTATCAGCACCTTTACCCGTACCATAGCTGCTTTTCCATCCTAAACCCATATTTTCGATGTCTGCTGCTTCAGGTTCAGGTCCAACATGTTTGGCACTAGCGGCACCATGACATTTTCCGAATGAGTGACCACCTGCGATTAAAGCTACGGTCTCCTCATCATTCATGGCCATTCGGGCGAATGATTCACGGACATCCTTAGCCGCTAAAACTGGATCAGGATTACCATTCGGGCCTTCTGGATTAACATAAATAAGACCCATCTGCACTGCGGCAAGTGGGTTTTCAAGAGTTTCTCGTCCGCCAGAATAACGTTCATCACCTAACCATTCCTCCTCGGAACCCCAGTATACATCCTTTTCTGGCTCCCAAATATCTTCTCGACCGCCACCAAAACCGAAAGTATTGAAACCCATCGATTCCAGAGCCACATTTCCCGCGAGGACAATTAAGTCAGCCCAAGAAATTTTTCGACCATATTTTTTCTTAATTGGCCAGAGTAGCCTACGTGCCTTATCGAGATTAACATTATCAGGCCAACTGCTAAGAGGGGGAAATCGTTGATTTCCGCTACCAGCACCACCACGACCATCACCAACACGGTAAGTGCCAGCACTGTGCCAGGCCATACGGATGAATAAAGGACCATAATGACCGAAATCTGCCGGCCACCAGCTTTGTGAATTTGTCATAAGTTCAGCTAGATCTTCCTTCACAGCCTTCAAGTCAAGAGTACTAAACTCTTTAGCGTAATTGAAATCCTTTCCCATTGGGTTAGACTTAGAGGAATGTTGGTGGAGGATATCTATATTTAACAAATTTGGCCACCAATCTTGTATCGTTGTTCCACCACCAGCTGTGGGTCTCTTCATTTTCTTTTTCTTTTCTTCTTTCATAATTTTTTATCCATTTAATTTTGGTTTTATTAAAAAGTGATCTATAAGAATTTTGATTATTTCTAAATTAGTTTATATTATTTTTTTAAATTCTTTAGCATATAAACTATTCAATCAATAATCATTTCTATATTGGATCTATTAATAAAGGACTGTTATTATTAAAAAAGATTGTTGTTTTAGTTTAAAAGTCTTTCTTTAATAATAGATATTGACGTTCTAGACAACATTACAGCCAGTTTATATAATTTAAATCTTTATAATTATAGTCTCATCATAGATATACAATTATATTGTTCGAAAAGCGTTCATATTCCTCATTTTTAAGAGATTTCATAAGGAAGTCTTTTTCAATGGATAAAAACAATCTAAACCCTATATTAAAAAGATTTTTATTTAATTTTATCATTTAAAATAATATCCATATACTTTTTTAATATTAAACAGTAGGGAATCGATATTATCTTTCAGTCAAGAAAATAAATATAGGATTTATATTACTAATAAATTCACTAATTTTAAGATTTCTAGCTAAAATTTTTCTCCATTTTTAAAATAACAATCTTTAAATTATAAAAAACCTAAATAAATTATATCTAATTTTAAATAAATTTTAAAATAAATTTATCTAAGGTCTAAATAATGGTGAATATTAAATTACAAATTTGGGATCCTCCCGGAAAGATATATCAAGGATGGAGCTTATTTTTCAAAGGAGCTAGTGGAGTCTTATTTGTGGTTGATCTAACAGATCCAGATACGTTTTATAGTAAGGAGTTTACAGACCTAATTAAGTTTGCTCAGAAAGAGGCAATTGGTCATTTCATCCTTTTAGGAAATAAAATAGATCTAAAAAGTTTAGAAGAATCAGGAATAAAACAAGATGATATTGATGAACTCAAATCAAAATTTAATATTTCTGAGTTCATTCTTACATCAGCAAAATCTGGAAAAAATATAGATCTTGCATTTAAAAAACTATCCGATATGATTTTAAATGAAAGAATGGAGCAAGGAACTCTTAAAGATGATACAGTAATTAAAATAGCGTTAGCAGGACTTCCAGGAGTAGGGAAGACCTCCATTACACAACAATATGTTTTCAAGACTTTTGGAGAAAAGACAAAGTCTACCATTGGTGCCAGTTTTCTAATGAAGGAAATCCAATATAGTCCTGATCTTGTATCAAGTTTTGAAAGAAAGAGACCACAGAAGCATAAAAAGGCGAAAAAGGCAAAGGCAATGTCAGAGAAAGTTCCGGAGGAAATTTTATCCAGAGAGACGATTCGAGAGGATGGGATTAAAGAGGCGGAGGAAATGAGTGGAGAGAAACCACTTGGGGGAATACCTCCTCCAATGCCTTCAAAACCTTTGGAAGGCGATAGAATAAGTGCTGAGGAAGTTATCACAAAGATAGAACGAAAAGCGACTGTTTTCTATAAAGAGCGAATGAACCCAATGAAATTAAATAAAATGGCAGTTATTATATCAACTAAAGAACTTTATAAAGATTTAAAAACTGTTTCGAGAAAGGTGACAAGAGTATCAACAGGATCAACCTTGGAGATCGAAGAAGAAGTACCTATATTAGAAGTTAAACCTATAATACCAGGTTGCATTTGTTCTCCCCCCATTGCCAAACTCGATGCTAGAAAAGAATATGACCATTGTCTTTTTTTGATTACCCCTTTAGAAGACGGAGAAATTCCAGATGCCAGGGTGGAAATATTTTATAAAGATGAAATTATTGATGTAATCCCAACACCTATTAATGTAGTGAAAACTACAATTGTTAAGATTTCTGGATTATTAGCATTAGCTGTTCCGATTATTGGAAGTCTATTTGATCAATCATTGGAAGGCGTTTTCAAAGCAATAGTTCCCTTCTATGACGTGATCGGAGGTTTGGATGGATTATTAGCTATTTTAACTGGTATTTTTTCAGTTCTTACAGCACTCTTTTACTATCTGAGAAAACCAAAGGATGCAACACCTGTGGAATCGCAATCATTATCAGATGTTATAAGTACCGTTGCTGAAGATTAACTAAATTCTATTTTTATTTTCTAATTTTATTTTTATTCTTTTTTAAGATTCTTTTTTCTATAATTAAAGAGATTTCATTTTTAACAAAAAATTTTTGAGCTATTCTTAATATTTCTACCAAATAGACGTTAAATTATTAAAGACTTGAGCAAATTTTTGGAATTATGACAACGATTGTAGATAAACTAAAAATCGCAGAATATATTAAGCAATATATTCCCTATTTGTCTGTGAAGGAAATTAAAAAAATCATTGAAATTCCCCCAAAGGAAATAAATTTTACATATGCATTTCCTGTTTTTAAATTAGCAAAACATGAAAAAAGAGCACCCATTCAAATAGCTCAAGATTTGATTAAAAAGATCTCAAAACCTAATTTTTTAGAAAAGATAGAAGCAGAAGGACCATATATTAATTTTAAAGTTAATCCAAATATAGTTCTGAAAAATATTTATAACTTAAAAGAAGATTATGGGAGAATAAGAGAAATTGAAAAACAAGAGAACCGAAAAACAATCGTGATTGAGTATCCTTCTCCCAATACCAATAAGCCTTTACATCTTGGTCATATTCGAAATATGCTTATTGGGAGTTCTACTGCGAATCTCTTAAAATATAAGGGTCAAAAGGTTTTCCAAGTTAATCTCAATAACGACCGGGGTATTCATATTTGCAAATCTATGCTAGCATATAAAAAGTTAGGAGACCATAAAAAGCCAGATAAAAAACCTGATCATTTTGTTGGAGATTTTTATGTAAAATATAACCAGTTAGAACAAAAAGATGAATCTATAATAGAAGAGGCGAAAGAACTATTAAAAAAATGGGAAGAAAAAGATCCAGAGATTAGAGCATTATGGAAAAAGATGAATAACTGGGCATTTCAAGGATTTGAAGAGACTTATGAAAAATTTGAAATTGAATTTGATAAGCAATATTTTGAATCCGATTATTACTGGAAAGGAAAAAAGCTAATTCTCGAAGGGCTGGAAAAGGGAATTTTTGAAGAGACAGAAGATGGCGCAATAATTGCTCCATTAAGTGAGCAATACAATCTCCCCGATAAAGTTCTACTAAGAAGAGATGGAACATCGATTTATATCACTCAAGATATTTATTTAGCAATGTTAAAGAAAAAAGATTTTCAATATGATATATCAATTTATGTCGTGGGAAATGAACAAGACCTATACTTCAAACAATTATTCAAGGTACTAGAGATGTTAGGATATGAGGAAGAAAAATATCACCTTTCTTACGGTATGATATCTCTTCCCGAGGGAAAAATGAAAAGTAGAGAAGGAAATGTGGTGGACGCTGATGATCTTGTGGAAGAGATTATAGATCTTGCGTATGAAGAAGTTGATAAGCGATATTCAAAACTCTCAGAAGCCGAAAAAAAAGAGAGAGCAAAAATTATAGGAATGGCCGCTTTACGATTTTTCATTCTTAAGATTAGTCCCAAAACGGATTTTGTGTTTAATCCCAAAGAAAGTATTTCTTTTGAGGGTGAAACAGGTCCATATGTGCAATATGTCTATGCCAGAATTGAATCCATTATTAACAAGTCCCAACAAAAATTAACTGACAACATAGATCCAAGTCTTTATCAACATGAGAATGAACAAGCACTCATAAAGGAATTAAATTATTTTCCGGAAATTGTTAATCAAGCAGCAGAAGAATATGATATTCATTTAATACCTCAATATCTTTTGAATTTATGTCAAATATTTAACTCATTTTACACGACATGTCCCGTTATTCAAAAACATAAGGAATTAGAACGAGCCAGACTCTTTTTAATTAAATGTGTTCAATTAGTAATAAAAAAAGGATTAAATTTAATGGATATTCAAGTTTTAAAAGAGATGTAATTCAATTATTAAAAAATAGAGAGGGTCAAAATTGGAAACTTTTTTTGATTTTGGGGAAATAATAAAGAAAGATACAGAATTTGTAATTTTTGGCATTCCATGGGATTCCCTTACATCCATTAAAGGAGTGGAATCAAGTAAAGCTCCAAAGCGGATACGTGAAGCTACTTACGACATTGGTCTTGCCACAGAATTGGGGATAGAAATACCAAAGCTAAAAGTATGTGATAAGGGGGATATTGAAATTGATTCCAAAGATATTTCAGAGAATCTTAAAAATATTGAAGATTTCATTCAAAAACTCTATGAAACAAATTCAAGTATTATTCCTGTGATGATTGGGGGAGATCACTTTTGTTCTTATCCTGTTATCCGTAAAGTAGGCAACTTTCTTAAAGAAGATAAATTAGGAGTATTGGTTTTTGATGCTCACTTAGATTTCTATGATAAATGGGAAGAGAATAAATATTCTCATGCTACTATTTCACACCGCATCTTTGACTTAGACTTCATTAATAATCAAAACTTTTTAATTGTAGGAACCCGAGATATAGATATTCCGGAACAGAACTTGGCGAAGCAAAATAATCTAGAATTTTTCAACGCATATGAATTTCATAATAACATAAATGAATTCAGTCAGAGAATAATTAATTTTTTCCATAATTCGAAAGTCGAAAAATTATATATCTCTATAGATATTGATGTATTAGACCCTTCAATAGCACCAGGAACTGGTTATGCGATTCCAGGTGGATTTTCCTATAGAGAATTATGGCATATTCTAAGAAAATTAAGTATATTTTTTGACATAATCGGATTTGATCTGGTAGAAGTTGCCCCAAATCTAGATTTACTAAATAAGATCACATGTAATACTGCAGCAAAAATAATCATCGAGTTGATTTCATTTATTTAAAATAAATAAAAAGATGAGAACATGGAGAAAAAAGACTTTAAAGAAAAGTTAAATAATGTTAACCAATTTAAAATTTCAGAAAAAACTGATATTAAATCCTTAATGGAATCTTTGGCGGGAACTGGATTTAATGCAAAAAGATTAGCCCACGCTTGTGAAATCTATAGGAAAATGATCCAAGATGAAGACTGCGTAAAGTTTTTTGGTCTTGCAGGAGCTATGGTACCTGTTGGTATGCAAAGAATAATTCATGACTTTATAGCCGAGGATTATATCGACATTCTTGTTACGACTGGTGCAAATTTAACACATGATATTGCAGAAACATTGGGATATCATCATCTCCAAGGAGATATTGATCCTCAAGAATTAGATGACGCATCTTTGCATAAAGAAAAAATGAATCGTATATTTGATGTATTCTTGCCGGATGATGTTTATATGGGAATTGAAGACTTTATATCTGAATTAGATATTCCCGAACTCAATATGCCGGTAAGTGAATTTCTTGCATTTCTTGGAAAAGAATTACCGGAAAATCCAAATTCAATTTTAAAGATTTGTGCTGATAAAGAAATCCCTATTTTTTGTCCTGCTTTTACTGATTGTGGATTGGCTTTACAATTAGGATTTCATTTTAGAAAAATGAATCTCAATCATTTCAAAGATATGATGGAAATGGTCGATATTGCATGGGATGCTAAACATGCGGGTGTATGCATCGTGGGAGGCGGAGTTCCAAAGAATTTTATTTTTCAATCGCTTCAGTTTTGTCCCACTTCCGCTAAATATGCTATTCAAATCACCACTGATAGACCTGAACCCGGAGGACTCAGTGGTGCTACACTTGATGAGGCAATATCTTGGGGAAAAGTAAATGAAAAGGCACAAAAGTCGATGTTGATTAGTGATGCTACCATTGCGCTTCCTATTATTTTATGGTATCTAAAATCAATTATAAAATAATAGTAGTTTATAATAAGAAAAATTAAAAAAGAAAAAGTAGAAATATTAAAAATATAAAAAGAAAAATGGAATGGTTTATAGTATTATTACTTCACTTCAATTTTCTTTTTCTCGACTGGTTCTGGCTCCTTTTTTGGAATCTTTACCGTTAGCACTCCTTTTTCAAGGTTGGCATCGATCGCATCTTCATCAATATTCTCTGGAAGAGTAAATGCCCTGTAATAACTGGATGATCGATATTCACTTCTAACCACCTCTCCCTTTTCTTCTTCTTTCTCTTCCTCTTCTATCTCTCCTTTAATTTCCAAGAGTCCATCATGGAATGAGACTTCAATATCGCCCTTATCAAGTCCAGGCATCTCAGCAGCAATCTCAAATTCTCCATCACTTTCCTTAATATTCGTTAATGGAGTTCTGAAAATTGGCCCTTCTTCCTTTTTCATCAAATCTCCAATTCTTGGAAATCGAGAGGGTCCTAAAAACCAGTCATCAAAGCTACGCGCTACTTCATCAAACATTCGGTCCATTTCTTGAAAGAGTGAAAATGGTTTGTCTCTGCGAATAGAGAGCTCACGAGATTTTTCTTCTTCTGACATAATATCAACCTCCTTTTACTTTTTTGATTGTTCTTGAGATTAATATTTTGATTAAAAATTTTTATTGTAAATTATTTGTTTACAACTCTTATGTTACAATAAAATTTGTATATATTTAAATGTTTCGATAATAGTTTTTAAAATTTCTGGTATAAGGTCATTATTAAAAATTAAGTTAATTAGCCATAATTACTATACTCCATTAGAATTGAAGATTGTTTTAACTAATCTAAGAATGAGAACAGAAATAATATTGATTTTTTAGAATTTAAAAAAAGAATGATAAATTATATTTTAGGATTTAAATTTCGTTCAATCTTTATTATAAGTTTCCAGAACCTTCAAGACTTCATAAAGCACTAAATTTTTAAAAGTAATACGATTAGCGTCAAATTGAAATTCTTTTACAAAAGTTTTTTCACTAGAGGAAAATCCGATATATACTAATCCCACTGGTTTCTCTGGCGACCCACCTGTAGGACCCGCGATTCCCGTAATACCAATCCCAACATCAACATCTGAGATCTTCCGAATCCC
>SDNL01000162.1 GCA_004524365.1 Promethearchaeota archaeon
AATAATGACTTTTGATGGTAAAATTGTCCCTGATGGTGTTATCTTGGCGGAATGGTTAGAATATAACAATTATAAGGCGGGTGACCCCTTATTAATAATGCCTTCCCAGATTCCTACGAGAGGAGACAGTGGTAATCCATCTATGTTTTACCCTCATTTGGAACGATTATTTACGGAAATTGGTCTTATGTTTGAAAGAAAGACAGGCATGAATAATCAAAGACATGAAGATAAATTATATAATAGTATAATATATGAATTATCAGATTATATCTATGGTGATTCCGATAAATTGGCAACATTCATATCGAGATTTAAGACTGGAGACAGAAAGAGTTTAAGTCCATCATTTGCAGGGTTGTACTCTTTCCTAGCAGAATTTTTGAAATCTCTCGAAAGTAATCTCTCTCCTAATGAATTAGAACAGTCAAGTTCGCAATTATTTAATCTTTTTGAAAAATATGCATTTAATCCTTTTGGTTTAAATGGTGAGAATCCGATTTATACTCAAGCTAGGGGCACAAGTTATAAAATCCTTTATATATTATGGAAGAATAATCTGGTACCAAAGTTTTCTTTCACATCCCTTTCTGAATCTTTTTTCAAAAGAAATGATGGTTCAAAATATTATTTAGAGCAACTTTATAGATATTTGGACAAACCATATTTGGCAACACTTAAGCCGATAGATCACCCAGATAATTTAATTATGCAAAACACTAATAGAGATGATACAATCACAAATCTCAAGAATGAAGTTGAGCAAGCATTCCAGGGAATATCCACAGATATAGATGGAAATCCAATCAGTAAAAGGATTAAAGATGACATTCAGAATGAAATATTAGAGACAATTAATGAATTTGAATATTATGCAATCGATTCATATTGGGGGTCTAATGAACGTACTGGTTGGTATGAAATGCTAACTGATGGACCATCTATCTTTTATGAAAAGTTCAAAAGGGAAAATTACCAAAATACAGATTTAATGTTGAATTTAATTTTCAGCAATAATATTCTACCACAAATAGAATCTAAAACCGATCTTATCCGTATCTTATTTTCCTCTAAGAGTCATCATGCTTTAGATGAATTTTTAACTTCAAAAAAACCTTCTTTAAGCAAGTTGTTAAGGATGCAATTTTTTGTTTCTAAATGGTCAGTTGAAGATTTTAAGGATCTAGCAAATAAAAAATCTCATAAGTGTGTTGTAAAATTAAATGAGTTGGAATTAGAAGCAGCAAAAGCAGTTATCATAAAAAAAATTGATGATTATATTATTTCACATGGATATTTAGCAAAAAAGTTCAAACTTTTTAATACTGTTTATTCACAAAAGGATATACTTCCTGATTTTGAATTACAAAAATCAATTTTCACTTATAGGGCAGAAATAGAGTATTTGAAATATAAATTGAAGAATCCTAACGGCTTAATAAAAGATTTTAAATATTCTGATTCAATTACAGATGTTAATGAATATTTTAAGGTTTATTATAGACCGAAATATTTAAAAATTGGGAGATTTTATTCGCAGCAAAATATCGAAATAATATATAGTCAGCTATTGAAAGATTTCCAAAATGATTTATCTTACTTAATGAGTTTTAATAATAAAGAGGTTTTTGGTCTTAATAGTAGAGAAGGCTTAATTTCAAATAAAGAAGTAGAACTAGTAAATTTATATAAGAATCTTTTTATCGAGATTTCTCTTTTTGCGGATCAGAAAGGTTATAACTTATTCATGACCGAATATCCTCAAATTCAAAACAACTATGATAACGAAAAGTTTTATGATGAAAAAGTTAAGGCATATCATGTGGTGTTCCATCTCTGTCAATTTCTGGGCTTTGATCCACTGTTTTTTATGCCTCTTGATGAAGAAATCTTTATTAGTGGAGATTTTATACGGCAACATTTTAGAGACTATATTTTCAGGAAAACTTCTAGTAAAGTCTCAGATATTCTTTTAACTGATAGGAATAAACATGCTACATATGAACAATACAGCGAGGGCTTTATTGTCGCGCTTATGAACAGTATATTGAGTGTAATACAGGACTCATCTATCGGCACTATAAAACCAGCACATCTCCAAACATCACTTCAGAAGCATATGGGAGAATACCTTAAGAAAAGCGGGGGAACAACCCCTGAAGGCAATTCTGTGCCTCGTTTGGTAGGGGAGATTTGGGGGCGGTGGATTCAAGGAGTTAACGGGATGCAGAAATTTAAAGATCAATTAACGGAATTGAATAAGCGAAGAAATTCTTACTTAAAAACAAATAAATTCAAAGAACTCTTAATGAATGAATATGGAACAACCCCTCAAACAAAAGGGAGGATGAAAAATTTTATACAAAATGCTAAGGACTTCCACACATTACTTAGGAGTGGTGGATTTGACAGGTATACAACAGGGCTTTACGCCAGTAGTAATGATATTTCGTTTAGTGAGAAGATTTTTCCTCAGAGAAGGGGCTTTCAAACGAGAATCACAAACTGGATATATCTTTTCAGTAGGCAACCCTCTACTAGTATAGAGATTGAGTATATCAAGTACTTAGAACAAGTTCGGTGGAAAATTTAATTTAAAAATTTTTTACAAATGTTGAATTCAATAAATCAATTATCTCATAAAATTTAAAATAACACACATCATTTTTATTTACAATGAAAAAAAAGCGGACAATAAGGATAACTCATCCTCAGCTTGTACGGATACGGAATGCATTGAGGGAAATAATAATCTATGCTCAATTAAGACAAAGTCAAAAGATTCATCGAGAAGAGGTAGGTTTAGATATTAATGATCCAAAATATAGAAAATTGAGCAATGAGTGGAGTACATTACAGAGAGCTTTGGAAAATTCAATATGTATATGCCCCGTTTGCCGCGCCCATGAGAAAGATATGACCTATAATCCCCATCTTAAATCATGGTTTTGCGAAGAATGTTATAAATTCAATCAAAATTTTTACATTCGTGAGGGAGAACCAGAAATTTACCCTTGAAATCTTCTTTCTTTTACTAGTATCTTAAAATTTCTTAGATTCCATTATAATAAAATTAAAATTTAATCTTTTACTACTAAATCTTACATATTATAATCTTTAGTCTTTATAATTATGATTATGATTAAAAAATTAAACAATATCTTTATGGGTTTATTATGATAACAAAGAGGTGAAACTAGACTAAAATGACGAAACATGGCGATTCAAAAACATTAAAAAGATTAAACACTCCAAAATTTCTTCAAATTAAGAGGAAGCATGGGACGTTCTTCGTTTCTCCATCACCAGGCCCCCATCCAAAACGATTTTGCTTACCACTCTTACATATTGTACGAGATTTACTGCATATAATGGACAATCATCGTGAAGCAAAGAAATTGATCGGAAGGGGACATTTTAAAGTTGATGGAAAAA
>SDNL01000163.1 GCA_004524365.1 Promethearchaeota archaeon
ATGAATTTAAAATATTTTTAGGAACTCAAGTAAAAGAACTATTCGATGATTTTCTTTAAAAAAATTGATTTTTGAATACTGACATTAAATTTTTATTATTATCTAAATCCATTTTGGCACTTTTGCTTGATATGATTTATACTCTTCTCCAAACATTTCAAATAAAACATTTTCTTCAAAGTTAACCATTCTATTGTAAACGTAAAAGATCACAGGAATTAATAAAGCCGCAATCAGAGATATTGAGAATGCGAGACTTGCTATATAAATTAATAAAATTCCAAAATACATTGGATTTCTTGTATATTTAAAAATGCCATCAGTGATAAGCGAATCGGGGGGTTCATGTGTTTTAAAAAGAGTATTATGGGATAAATAAATGAAAATGAGAGCAATTCCGAATATCAGAATAAATAATGATAAACGAATCAAGAATGGAATATAATGGTTAAGAACTGTTGAAAATTCAAAAAAGAATGAATCTAAAAACCAAATACTTATAAAAACAACTGGAAGTAAAGCATGATATATATGAGCATTAGGAAATTCACGTTCATGACCTTTATGTCTTTTCAATTGTATTCAACCTCTATATGTAATTATTTCATTATAATTAGGATATTAATTATGAATTAGGTTAAATACTATATATCAATTAAGGAGTCCAATCCTTATTACTCAAAGGTGATATGCTCTCCAACTTCGCTTAGTTTATCCTTTAATTGCTTAATTTTCTCATCATTGACATGACCCTCTGCTCTCCATAGTATTTCTCCATCTTTCTTAACCAGCATTATATATATCGTATCTTCAGTATCTATTTTTAATGTTTTTTTAAATTCTTTTTTATTTACGTAAAGGGTAATTGTATGATTTCTGACGTTTTTGTCTGGTATTCCGGCTCTCATTCCGCCATCGATCATCCAGCTCATAAGTCTATATGCACTACTCAACGTTGGAATTTCATAAAGATGCAAAAATTCATTTTGATCATATAATGGTTTTAAATCATAAGTCCATTCATCTACCATAGATTGCTGGATCCTCTGAAATGGAATTATAACAATATTTAAATCTCCTTCTAAATCTTTGGGTAATATGAAGTGTTTCCTTTCTAAATTATTTCCTTCTATTTTTGGAAAATATTCCTTCATCATTTTTCTAATATATGTTTGATTTTATTTCTATCTTAAGATTTATGAATTTCCATGATTTAAATTGGTTTTTATAATAAATAAAAAAGAATTAAAACTTCAGACCGATCTATTATAATCAAAATTTCTTTTAAATTTTAGAATATTAAGAGGAAGAGAAAGATTCATTATAATAAATATTGAATAAAAGATTTCCTATTTTATATGAGTGGGAAATTTAAACAGTATAAGATTTATTTCCGACTTTAACGTTTTCAAAATTTTTTACAAACCATTCTGGATTTTCAGTGTGGACGGGGATAATGTAGTCGGGATCAATTGTTTCAATAGCCCATCTAAGATCGCTTTTCGCAGCGTGTCCTGAAGCATGAAAACCTTTTTGAAATACAGGTTTTAATCTTCCCGCTTCAGCAAGGATTTCGAATCCATAAGTATTTATCTCGAAGTGATTCAACCAATTATTTAGTCTTATAAAATCGAATTCCGACTCCTCTTCGAATGCTTCACTTGAGGAATAGATATATGATCCTCCCTGTGGATTAATATCTAGAAGATTTTTAATATCATAAAATGAAAAGCATATAAGATAATCCCCAAGATGTTGTGAAACAGTATCAGGATTTACATATTCAATATCTCTTTCCTTAATTAAGTAATCATCCTCCCACTTTCTTTTTCTAGAACGGAATTCATCGAATACTAATTTATTTGTTAACCTATTTATCCCATCTGCTTTTTCTAATCCATTCAATAGATATGCTTCTTTAGAACCAATAATTATTTGTCTGTTAGTTTTACGAGCAATTTTATGAAATAATTCTAAACGTTCAAAATTACGACCAGAAAAGTCTGCAATCAATAAACCGCTGGTGGACTCTGCTACCTGTAAACAATTCTCATATACATTCTCTTCAGATTCTGAAGTATCCTCACGACCAGCTCGTGTTCCTTCAATTATTAATACTGAAGAATCTTTTGCGTTTTGAATAAATTGTTTACTCATGTTTCCTTTTTTACCATGCATTCTAAAATCTCCAGTGTAAGCTATTATTTGTTCTCCTTCAATAAGATATGCTGTAGCACCATAAATTGAATGATCCACATTGAATGCTGTAATATCAAATTGACAGTCAAGATCATTCAACTCATAGATTTCATTTTCTATGAATGGAGTTCTAGATTTCAATGATCGTGTAAAAAAATCGCAAAGATTTTCGCTAGGATCTTCAATGCACACAAAATTTCTGGAAACATCTTTTCTAGCAGATTTTATCACTAATTTACTCTCATCAGTGAATGTTTTTTTTGAGAAATATGCAACTTCTTTACTTAATGAAGACTTAGAAATATCCAAAAAGCCCCTTAAGAAGGCAATAGTGAGGGGAGATGCAATAATCGGTATATCTTCTCTTAAATATCCTATACTCCCATAATGATCCATATGTGCATGGCTAAGTAGTACTGCTTCAATATCTAATGAAGGATATCCACTTAAACTAAGATCTGCGGGAATAAGTTCTTTTCTATATATATTAAGTTTTGGGAGCAAATCAAGAGTGATTAGATCATATACTCCTCTATTGCTTCTCGGTTTCAAAAACTCTTGAAAGTAGTTATTATGTTTTTTAAAATTTAATCCAAAGTCAAGAAATATTCCCTTTCCCCCTTCCTCAAGATAAATTTTATTTCCTCCAATAGTGTCTTTTCCATCGTATAGTGTTATTTTCGTCATAAAATTTATACTATTCCCCTATCAATAATTATCTGTCTATAATAATAGAATAAAAACTATTATTAAATTATAAGGGACTTAACAAAATTAATTAATTATCTTTCAGAGAAATTTTTAAAGCAAATAAATATTCTAAAATATGTGGTACCTTCGTGGATAAGCTTTATTGTTATAATTGGATTAATTTTGCTTTTTTCTAAATACGAATTAAGTATAACATTAACATTGGGAGCAATTTTATTTGCACTCCTCGCACAAGTTGATTTATTTAATTCTTTTTTGAATGTTATTACTGATCCCTCTATCCTATTATTAATGGTTGCGGTGAGTTTGATCCCCATTTTAGGAGGTATTATGGAAGAGTCTGGATTAATGCTCGAACTTGTTGAGAAATTGAATGTATCGAAACGTATATCGCTTATAGTGAGTCCAGCTATTTTTGGATTGCTCCCAGTTGCAGGGGGTGCCTTAATGTCAGCACCTCTCGTAGATGAGATTGGTACTGATGTTGAGCCAAAAAGGAAAGTC
>SDNL01000042.1 GCA_004524365.1 Promethearchaeota archaeon
CGTGGGATAGATCCGAATTTTTTGACTTAATTGCACGTTCTATTCACCTTTCATTGGTTACCATAGGGGAACCCACGTATTTAAAAGCAAGGAGTCCCCTAAATTAGTAAAACGTAGTATGCGATTTATCTCACACTTAATGGAGTAAGTTTTCTCGCATCTCAAAAGAGCAAAAATGTGTGTATACTGTGCGAAATTCATCCCCTTCCTAAATAAAGGGAGGGGACTTCTTTCGCAATTTCGTTAAATTATGTGAAATTGAATATCTATAAAGTCCATTTTAAATAAAAGATATGTTTTAGAAAAAAAGATAAAATTGTATGCATTTATATTACTTGAATATATTATTTTCTAAATAAAAAATAGTAATAATCAAAACTATAATTAACAACCTTGAGCAATAGATTTTTAACATCCTTAGACGAGAAAAAAATTAAAGGCTTAATTCAAAATTCGGATGGAAATCTTAGCTCTCTTCTTGAGTTCTTAAATAGAAAATATAATGAAAAATTTAGACAATTTAGCAAGAAATTTTCACAAATTTTTAATAGCACTCCTGCTGGAATTATTATCACCGAATTAAATGGAACTATAATCGATTGCAATCAAAAATTAAGTGAAATAACTGGTTATGAGAGACAATATTTTATTGGAAAGAATTTTCTTCATCTAAATATTTATTATTCTGGAGGATGGGAATTATTACAAAAAGAGTATAAAGAATTCTTGGTTAAGGGGCATACATATCCTTCTGAATTTCAAATAATGAAAAAATCAGGTGATATAATTTGGATATCCTTAGCGGCTGAATTTATTGATTATAATGGAAATCAAGCAATTCAAGCGATTATTTTTGACATTTCGTATCGGAAAGAAAGAGAAGAGAAATTGAAAGAACTTTCTACGATAACAGAAAAAACAACTGATGCAATCATAAAAACAAACTTGAATTATGGGATTACATATATGAATTCAGCTGCTGAAAAATTATTTGGGTGGAAATTAGAAGAAATAAAAGGAAAAAATCCTATTATGTTTAATGCGGAACCAGAAAAGAAAAAGATAGAAAAAACTCTTTATAATAAAATTTCATCTGGCGAGATTTATCAAGCAGTTCTTCTTAATAAAAAGAAGGACGGTACACATTTTTATAATGAATGCAAAGTATCTCCTTTAATTAATGAGGGGGGCGAAATTTATAGTTATATTGCTTCCCAAAGAGATATTACAGAAAGGATAATGAGCAAGAATAGATTAAAGGAATCAGAAAAAAAATATAGAAGAATAACAGAATTATTACCGGAAGCTATATTTGAAACAGATATAAATGGAAATATTACGTTTTCTAATTCCGCAGCATTTCAAATTTTTGGATTTACTTCAAAAGAACTTGAAGAATCTATGAACATCTTTAATTTGATGGTGAAAAACGACAGAAAAAAAGTGAAGAGTCGACATAATAGGCTCTTGGAGGGGGAATTAAATAATCCAACCGTAATTTTAATGGTTAAAAAGAATAATAATAAGATATATTGTCGAATAAATTCGCGTCCTATTTATGAAAATTATGAAGTAACTGGATTTTTGATAATCATTAGTAATATTCATCAGAGTGTAATAGCAAAAAAGAAAATAAAGCAATCCGAAAGAGAATTGAAAAGACTTAATGAATTAAAATCCCAATTATTAACACGAACATCTCATGAATTAAAAACTCCATTAATTTCTATCAAAGGCTTCTCTAATTTATTACTAGATTTACAAAGTACAAATATAGATAAAAAAGCAATAGAATATACAAAAGAAATACAAAAAGGATGTCAGAGATTAGAGCGACTCATCAATAAAATTTTAAATGCGGCTAAAATTGAATCGAATAATTTAAAAGTCGAGAGAGGAAAACATAATTTAGCTAAATTAATTAAATTGGCAGTTAAAGCATTAGAAGGGGCATTTAGAGAAAGAAATCATTCGATTAACCTTAATATACATGAGAAGATGATTATCATTGCAGATAAAGAAAAAATATTGGAAATTATAGAAAATATCATATCTAATGCAATTAAATATACCCCTCCTGATGGGATAATTACGATTCGGTCAGAGATTAAAAAGGATAGGTTCATCATCTCTATAGAAGATACTGGAATTGGATTTACTACGAAAGAAATGGATGACATATTCGTTCAATTTGGGAAAGTCGAACGCTTCGGAAAAGGTTATAATATTGATTCAGAAGGAACTGGACTGGGACTTTATATTTCTAAAAGATTAATTGAATCACATGGGGGACGATTATGGGTAGAATCCGAGGGCAGAAATAGGGGTTCAACATTCTATTTTTCCATCCCCAAATATGATGAATAATAAATTACTAAGATTTGGTTTATTCTAATTGAACAAAACCAAAAAAATTATTAGATACATCTTCATTATAATAAATATAGCAACTTTTTAGAGTTATAATAATGAGTGAAGAACCAAATCTACCTCCACTTCCAAGTTTGGGGGATATTTTAGATCGCAAAGATCGGTTTATCCAAAAGGTATATAGTGTAATAAAGTGTAATAAGTGTAATGAAACCTTTACACGGGAATTTGAGAAAGGAGATTATACATTTAAAAATGTTCAGGAAGAAAAATGCCCGAAATGTGAAGCAAATGTGAGTGGAACAATTACTAGGGTATATTCCGAATGGAAAGATCCTAAAGATTCCCGATTTAGCTTGAGGAATTTGAAGATTTAAAAAAATTGATTACTCCATGACAATTACAAGTTGTTCCTATAATTAATTCCAACTTATTTTTTAAAATATATCCAAGATTATCTGAAAGGTTTGATATTACTTCAGTAACTTCCTTACCTTTTAACCCTCCAAGTCCAGATTTTAGCTGGTGGCTATGAATCGTTATAATAATCCTTTTTTTATCTTTTATAAAAGAAAAAGTATCAGAAACATTAAAATAATTTTTTACATATTGAGTTATGGTTACTGGTTTCTCTCTATCAAAGTTTGGACAGTAATTTGGAGGACCTGGACAATCATCGGGACATATTTCACCTTCTTTTGCATAAGATAAATATATAACACCTTGCTCACAGATGTGATTTAAAAGAAGATCTTCTTTGAAATTATGAGTTGCTTGAAGACATAATTCTTTAGCTGTATTTATATCATAACTATGATCATTAAGAAGATTTTTAATAATTAATGCCATCAAATGAATTGGAACCACGGGAATGATATATTCAAATTGTATCTCAGTATTTAGGATAAGGTTATTTATGGTTGATATATCTTTTTGTAAAAGAAATAAATTAGGTTCTCTAGATTTTTTAAATCTTTCTAATAACTTATCCAATTCAACAAAAGTTTCGGATACATATTCAGAAGCGAGACAATACGGATTCTTGTCAATTATTATAGTATGAAAATTTCGTGTTTTGGCAAAATCTAAGGCTTTTTTGCCGAATTTGCCGCCTCCAGCAATTAATAAATTCTTCATAATAATTTAAAAACTATCTTCAATCCCCATCATTTCTATTATTAATTCCGCCATAGAATAAGGGTCTGTTGACTTATTTATAACTTTCTGAATTGATTTATCGATTTGTTCACTGGTATTAAATAGTTTCTCGATTTTCTGGGTCATTTTGTATTCTAGTATTTTTAAAATTTCGCTTTTAATACGTGTTTTATGGTAATTTGAAATAATTCCTGTCTTTTTCAGAAACTCCTTATGTTTATTAATCTTTTCCAATAACTTATCAAAATTTTCTCCACTAATACTATTTGTTTTAACAATCTCCGGTGTCCATTGATTAATTTTCGCGAAATTATTATTAATATCATCTGAATAACTATAGTTCATATTTAATTCTAACATTCTTATTAATTCAGAGACCTTTCTGTCCGCTCCAGGCAAATCCATTTTATTTATTATAAAAATATCAGTTATCTCCATAATGCCAGCTTTGATAGTTTGAATATCATCCCCTAGTCCAGGAACTACCAAAGCTAATACTGTGTGGGCAGATTTAAAAATATCTACTTCAGACTGTCCTACTCCAACAGTCTCAACGATAATTATATCACAACCATAAGCATCCATAATTTTTATAATGTCTTCGGTTGCGCGAGATAACCCGCCTAATTGACCCCGGTTCGCCATACTTCTAATAAAAAGGTTATCAATAGAAAAATGCTCCTTCATACGGATCCTGTCACCTAATAATGCTCCTCCCGTTAAAGGCGAAGAGGGATCAACACAAATAACCCCAATTTTTTTACCTTCTTTAACTAATTTTCGGATGAGAGTTGAAATAAATGTACTTTTTCCAGAACCTGGAGCCCCTGTAATCCCTAAAATATATGCATTTCCAGTATTTTTATAAATAGATTTTACGATATCTTCTGCAGCTTCTATATCGTTCTCTGCAATAGTCATCAGCCGGGCCGCTGCTCTTGTTTCTCCTTTTAAAAGCCTCTCGATTAATTCAGAATACTGAGTCATTCTAAGTATGATTATCTCTTAATATTCTCCTTCACGAAGTTCACTATGGTCTTTATCTCTGTACCAGGTCCATAAAAACCTTGTAGTCCTAACTCCCTTAAATAATCTTTATCTTCTTCGGGAATAATTCCACCAACCGCAACAAGAACATCATCAATATTATGTTCTTTTAGCTGCTCCATTATCTTGGGACAGAGCGCATTATGAGCCCCCGATAAAATACTTAAGAGTACAGCGTCAGGGTCCTCTTGAATAATGGTATTTGCGATATCTTTTGGGGTCTGGTGAAGGCCAGTGTAAATAACTTCCATTCCCGCATCTCGAAGTCCTCGGGCTACAACTTTAGCCCCACGATCGTGTCCATCTAAGCCTGGTTTCGTCACTAAAACTTTTATCTTTCTATTATTTGACATTTTATCATCTTTATTTATATTGAATTAATTTAAAATATAGAGTCCTCTCGATATGTTCCAAATATCTCTTTTAATGTACCTATAATCTCGCCTACAGAAGCATATTCTCGGACAGCAGCAAGAATATAAGGCATCAAATTATCGTCTCCTTGTGCGGCTTTTTTTAATTCTGAGAGTCTGCTTTCTACCGCCTCATTATCTCGGTTCTCTTTCACTTGCTTTAAACTTTCAATTTGTTCAACCGCAACTTCATCATCAATTTTAAGAATATCTGGTTGAGTCTTAGTTTTTGGTTTATATTTGTTTACACCAACCATAATTCTTTCCTTTCGTTCCAATTCTTTTTGATACTTATAAGAAGCATTTGCAATTTCTTTCTGAAAGAAGTTTTTCTTTATAGCTGGTATGACACCACCTAATTCATCAATTTTATCAAAGTATTTATTGGCTTCTTCTTCCATTTTATCTGTTAATGACTCAACATAATAAGAACCTGCTAAAGGATCAACAGTGTCCGCAACACCCGATTCATAAGCCATAATTTGTTGGGTACGAAGGGCGATCCTAACTGCTTTTTCGGTTGGAAGGCATAAGGCTTCGTCATAGGAATTTGTATGTAAAGATTGTGTTCCACCTAAAACGGCTGCCAGCCCTTGATAAGCGACTCTTACAATATTGTTTTCTGGTTCTTGCGCAGTAAGTGAGACGCCCGCAGTTTGAGTATGAAATCGAAGACGCATTGATTCTGGTTTTTTAGCCCCATATTCATTTTTCATTCGCTTAGACCAAATTCGTCTGGCAGCTCTAAATTTGGCTATTTCTTCAAAGAAATTATTATGTGAGTTAAAGAAAAATGATAATCGGTGAGCAAAGTTATCAACATCTAATCCTCTTTCCATACCAGCTTCAACATAAGCAAAACCATCTGCTAAGGTGAAGGCTAATTCTTGTACTGCAGTAGAACCCGCTTCCCTAATATGATACCCGCTAATACTAATTGTATACCATTGAGGAACATGTTCAGTACAGTATTCTATAGTATCAACAATTAACCGCATCGAAGGTTCGGGAGGAAAAATCCATGATTTTTGAGCAATATATTCCTTCAGAATGTCGTTTTGAATTGTACCCCGCAATTGCTCGGAACTCACCCCTTGTTTTTCAGCAACAACAATATACATTGCCAATAAAATTGAGGCAGGAGCATTAATTGTCATTGAAGTGGAAATTTTTGATAAATCAATTCCTTCAAAAAGTGTTTCCATATCCGCAAGAGTATCTATTGCCACTCCTTCTTTCCCCACTTCTCCGAGTGCTCGTTCACTACTTGATTCCCATCCATATATTGTAGGGAGATGGAATGCCACACTTAAACCTGTTTGACCGTGATCAATAAGATATTTAAATCGTTCATTTGTCTGCGCAGCTGTACCAAAACCAGCAAACTGACGCATAGTCCATAATCGTTCCCGATACATCGTGTTATATGGTCCGCGAGTAAAAGGAAACTTCCCTGGTTCTCCTAAATCCTTTTCATAGTCCAGATCCTCAATGTCCTTGGGTTTATAAAGACGTTTAATTTCAATATCTGACAGATTTCTAAATGTTCTTTTCGTCTTTTCTGTTTCTTTTTCCTTACTTTTCTCTTTTTTCAGAGATTTTGATTCTGTCATATTTATCTAACTTTAATTTAAATTAATTTGAAAATATATAATACAATTAAAATAAAAAACAACATATTATTAATTTTGTTAAGAAAGATTTTTTCTAAGATATTTTTTTGTTGAAAAGTTTCAATTCTACACAATTCTATATGCTTCTGAAATCGCTGAACATCCACCGCACCGGACACAGCCCGCCTTATTTTTCAGAGGATTTACATCATATTTCTTCATTAAAGACGCAACTTTGAGGTAAATGTCGATTAAAGATTTATAATCGGTTTGGGGAAGTGCAGATTTTCCGGGAATTGATCTTACCGGAGTTACAAAAGGAATAACGCCAATAGAGATAAGTTTTTCTAAATTATGAATCAGATTCCCCTCAGATTCTTCAAATCCCGTTAAAATAAAGGATTCAACTTGATTCCTTCCAAAAATCTCAATTGATTTCTTCCAGTTTTTTTCAAATAAAGAATAGGGAATCTTATATTTACCAGGGGTAATCTTCTTTCTTAAGGTATCATTTAACACTTCTATATGGATTCCAATAGTCGCTGCTCCAGCATCTTTTAATTTTTTCAAGTATGAGAGATTCTCTAATGGCTCTATTTGAATGTGTAAAGGAATATTAGGATGGAGTTCTTTAATTTCTTTTAACACTTTTAAATAACGCAATGCACCTTTATCTTCGGTTGCTTCCGTCCCACTGGTTATTGTTAAGTGAGTGCACCTCCCTTCTTTTCTTGCTGCTGTAATTACTTCTGCTATTTGTTTTCCGGTTTTTTCAAGGATGGTTGTATCATATTTTAAGCTTAATTCAATTCCGCAAAAGGCACATGCGTTTCCACATTCCCAATGAGTACATTTTTGATATATCGTTGTTCCAAGACAATCTATTCCATGAACTAATGCTATCTTTCTCATAGGAATCCCGTCTGAAGTTTTATATTCTGGTGAATAATATTTTGGATTTTCGATTAATTTTAACTTTCCCCATAAATGATTTTTATCTTTTTTATATATATTGAACTTGTTTTCCACTTTTTTTCCTAAAATCAAATCGGTACGATCTCGAGTATCCCATAATGCAGCATTTACTATTATTGGCTTTTCTTGAGATGGAGAGTCAAACTTAAAATAACGGCCTCCAAGGGGACCTGCACCACCTTTTCTTCCAAAATCAATATTGATCCCTTGCTTCTTATAATGGTCAATTAATTCTTGATCAATAAAAAGCCCTTTACAGAGCAATTCCGATTTCTTCTCAAGTACTTCTTTAATCGTTGCCATTTTACTTAAAAAATATTCATTGGTTTTTTTAGTTTTTCATTAATTTTTTTAGAGATTACATACTTTAAGAATTAATATATTTATATTGATTAAAATAATTGTTACCAGTGAAAAATACGTATGGCCACAAAGAGACCTTGGCATTGTTACCGCAAATGGGATGCGAGACCGTACCAATATAAACGTTCATCTAATCGTAGAAGGGAATTTGCGAGAGGTGGAGCGCAAGCAAAAATTAAAAGATTTTGGAATGGCAATAAGAACAAAGCTTGGGAAGAGTTTGATGTAGTCATTGGGCTAAAAGTGGATAAACAGGTTCAAATATCCTCAAGCGCGTTAGAAGCAATGCGAGTAGCCGTGAACGCAAAAATAATGAAGAAGTTCGGTGTAAAAAACTATAGATTAAGAATTAGACCCAAACCATTTCACAAAATTCGCGAAAATAAAATGCTGGCATTCGCAGGAGCAGATAGGGTTCAGAGCGGAATGCGCAATTCTTTTGGACGTGCAACCACAGTTGCTGCTCGAGTAAAGGCGGGTCAAGTAGTACTAGAATTAGGTATTCCTATGAGAGCTTTAGAATTTGCAAAGAAACGATTAAACATCGCGTCTAAAAAACTTCCATGTTCTTGTCAGATCGTTCTATTAAAATATAAAGAAGTAGAAAATCTGAAGCGTGCGGGTTTACCATTATACGATGACGAAAAACGAGTTCAAATTCCATTATACAAAGTAGAAATAAGTTAAAACGAATTGCGCGAGTTTTATTTATTCTTTTTCTCTAATTTTATAAAACTATTAATTTTAGTTCAATTTAGGTAAAACTAATTTGAAGGCTTAGACTTAATTTGTAGTGAGCAAGTAGAACTAATTTTCAAAGTTATAAAATAACATGCTTCTAAATAAAGATACTATTCCGAAATAAATTCATATTAAGAAATCCATTATCCATTTTCACTTTTTTTAGAGATTTAAAAATGATAATATTTAAATAGAGAATTAACTAATTATTTTTCATCTACTATTAAAAAATAGAGATGAAGTGTGAAATAATGATGAAAAAATCAATTATTATTGGAGGCATCCTAATCGTTGCGATAGTTATAGTTGGAATTATTCTAGGTTTATTTTTTCTACTTCCTAAAGGAGGGGATGATAATGGACAACCAATTTACTACTCAGGTAATTTTTTTATTTCAAAATGGAATACCAGCGCCACAGAATCAGGTTCAAGTAATAGCAATCAAGTCTCATTACCCTTAGTATCGGGGGGAACCTATTGCTTTAATGTAGACTGGGGTGATGGCACGACTGATTTAATTACAAATTATTCCCAATCAGAAAAAGTCCATACCTATAGTTCAGAAGGGGTCTATACTATTAGGATTAACGGCTCAATTAACGGTTGGAATTTTGCCTATGGAACGGATGAATTAAAAATAATGGAAATACAAAAATGGGGCGATTTAAGGTTAGGAAATTTGGGAAATTATTTCGCTGGATGTGCAAACTTGGAAATAACTGCCGATGACACGCTTAATCTAAATGGAACTACTGATTTAAACCGCATGTTCATGAGTTGTGTCAATTTAGTTGGACATGAAAGCATGAATAACTGGGATGTTTCAAAGATTACAGATATGTATGGGGTGTTTTGGCATGCTCACAAATTTAATTCCTCTATAGGTGATTGGGACGTTTCCAAAGTAGAAAAAATGAGGAATCTATTCTGTCGGGCGGAATCTTTCAACCAAGATATAAGTGGGTGGGACGTCTCCAATGTTAAAGAAATGAATAGTATGTTTGGTGCAGCTCATTCTTTCAACCAAGATATAAGTGGGTGGGACGTCTCCAATGTAGAAGATATGCAAGGAATGTTCAATTATGCTTATTCATTTAATCAAGATATAGGAGATTGGAATGTTTCAAATGTAAAAGTAATGACGAGTATGTTTAATGGAGCACGGATTTTTGATCAAAATATAAGCGATTGGGACGTTTCCAATGTAGAAAGTATGGAAAGAATGTTTATTAATGCCTATTTATTCAATCAAGATATCGGAAATTGGGATGTCTCCAACGTAACGACAATGAAAATGATGTTTTATAATTCTACATCTTTCGATCAAGACATCGGAAATTGGGATGTTTCTAATGTAACCACTATGGTCGACATGTTTCAATATATCCAATTATCAACAGTAAATTATGATAGCTTGCTTATTGGATGGAATAATTTAACAACTCTTCAAAATGGTGTTTCATTTAACGGGGGGCTTTCCACATATACTGCAGGAGGAGATGCAGAATATGCTCACGATGTTATCCTTGAAGGAAAATATGAATGGGTTATTACTGATGGCGGGTCCGTTTAATAAGTAACTAATTTTAATTTTTTTTCTCATTTTTATAACTATTAAAGAATAGTTCTAAAGTTATTTTTAAATAATTCTATATGAGAATAAAAAAATAAATTACTCACCATTTTCTTATCATAATATAAATAATAAAATGGATTATATTTTGATAACATATGAAATTAAGCCCTTTTTTTAATCCAAAGTCAGTATTAATTGTTGGGGCATCAAGAAAGGAATCAACATTCTCTTATACAGTTCTCAAAAATTTATTACAAATCTTTTATCAAGGCGAAATTTATATTATAAATCCCAATGCTGATGAAATTTTGGGAATCACATCATATCATTCATTAGAAGAATTACCTACAATTCCAGAACTTGCCGTGATCGTGGTAGGGTCAAATATCCTAACGATTTTTGAAGACTTAGCTAAATTTGGAATAAAAAATATCGTAATTGAAGCAGATTTAAAGATAGATTATGAATATGCATTACTTTCGGGACAAGAAGGAAAAAGCATTATTGAACATCTTAATCAAATGGCTGAAAAATACGATGTAAAATATATGGGACCTTCTATGATAGGGTGTATTAATTTTATTAATAATTTTACAACTTCTATTATTCCTGTAAGACAACATATTTTAAGCAAAAATAAACATGCAGAATCCAGAGCCAGTTTTATTGCTCAGTCTGGAGGGCTAGCAGGTGCCTTAGGGTGGTGGGCACCCATGCAAGATGTTCCAATCTCTAAAGTTATCCATTTAGGGCAAGGATTTTTTATAAAAGAGTCAGATGTAATTCATTATTTAATAAAAGATGAAAAAACTAAAGTAATACTCTTGTTTTTAAGAGAAATCTCAGATGATTTAATACATTCCGTAAAACAATGTGCGACAACTAAACCCATTTTATTCTTTTATGTTGGAAAAAATGAAAATAGGGAGAAAGATTTAGAGAAAGCAGGAGGGTTGAGTGTTAATAATTATATCGAATTATTTGACTTTGCAAAGATTTTCCTATGGTGCCCCGAACCTCAAGGACCGAACCTTGGGATCATAGGTCCGAGTAGTGGCGCGATTCACATTATTGCCAAGGAAATGCGAAAGCAAAATTTATCGCTTGCTAAATTAAATAATAATAATAGGGAAGCTATATTAAATAAAGTTGGGGGTTCTACATGTAAATCAGGGAATCCTGTTGATTATTGGCCTCCAGACAGATTTATAGGAACAAAAGTTTGTGGAATTTATAAAACTTCTTCCGAAACGCTTTTGAAAGATAATTCAGTCGACGGTTTAATATTAGCTCTTGAATTTTTCATTGAGATCGAGTTCGATTTTGGTATCTTCGAACGAATTAAGAAAATGTATCCAAATAAGCCAATTATTGCGACACTAATACAAGCAGAAGAAGAAGGGGCCCGGAGAGTCATTAAAACGGCTTCAGACTTAAAGATTCCTGTATTTAGTAACGAACCTGAAAGAGCTGTACGTGGTTATAAATTACTCTATCATTATTATAATAAAATAAAAAAAAAATAAGAATTTATTATTTTAATTGATTATTGTTATCTCTACGAAAATTCAATCGTTTTTATTACTATTTTTTTTAAGATTTTCATCCTCAAAATCTAAAACGATTTGGAGATCTTCATTTCTTTCTTTATTTATCTTCCCTAATAATTTTACAAGTTTTTTATTAGAAAACGTTATCTGAACAATATTATTTAAGCGCTCCTGTTTTAACATTCTAAATTTTAGCGAAATAAAATCTTCGAGTTGCAAACGAGACAATAATCTGGATCGGAGATAAAGAACTCCCATAACAGCCAAAACTGTAAAGAAAGAAAGTGATATTAGCCAAGAAAACGTAATAAAAAAAAGAACAAAAGCGCCGATTATTCCTATCATTAATGGAAGTAATAACTTTATGAGTTCTAGTTTCTTTTGTATTTTTATTTTCTGATGACATTCCTTACAGATTGGTAATTGGAATTGATAGCTTTTAGCCTTTTTCGTACTTCTACTATAATCTATATCATGGTGATAATACTTTTGTACTCTATTTTCTGTGTACTTGGCACATATAAGGCATACTTTCGGAAAATAAAACTTATTTGTATTATAGAATTCAATTGTATCAGCAGATACTTTCATCTTTGATTCCATTATTTAATTAACCTCCCACAATTTTTACAATATATCGCTGCCGTTTGATTTCTTGCTCCACAAAATGGACACATTTTTGTTTCAACTGATGGAGACGTTTGGTTTCTAATTCTAATAACACCTGTCTCTGCCATTTCCAATAGGATTGATCTAAATTTTCTATTTAATGGTTCTGGAATTCCTCTTGATAAGGCAAGGATCATTAAGTCCATTCCCTTTCTAATATCATGTCTATTAAGAGCTTCAAGAGCATTATGGCCAATAATTAAAGCTTCGTTTCCTCTCGGATCATAAGGAGGACGGGGTGGAGGCATTTGATATTTAAGATAATCGGAAACTAATCTTTTTAGTTGATAGTTATTCTGATTTGATATGGAATTTATAGGAACTCTTTCTACTCTTTTTTTAAGTTGAGTTTGCTTATGATATTTATGTGTAGGGACGTTTTTAAATCTCTCTTTTACTTTTAAACCATTATACACCTTTTCTGAGTTTTTTAGAGCAAAATCCTTTTTATATTTCTTCCCCTCTCTCTCTTTTTTCTTATTTTGTTTTAAGATTGTAAAAACTGATACTAATCCTATTAAACAAAAAGTAGGTATACTTACATAATTAAGGACAATAGTATGCACTGAAGACAATTTATTTAACGGATCTAAACCCAATGCTACTTCTTCTCCATCTGAGAGCCCATCTCCATCTGTATCTGGATTAAAAATGCAAGTACCATAAATGTAATATTCCTCTCCATCCGATAGACCATCTCCATCTGTATCTGAGTTATTAGCAGAAGAACCTAATTGATATTCTAATAGGTTATCCAACCCATCACCGTCAAAATCAAGCCCCGAATCATCAATCGTATAGTTTAAACCATTGAAATATTCATACCCATCTGGTATGCCATCACCATCTATATCAAGATTCGTGGCATTTGTGTTTAGAAATAGTATTTCAAAGCCATCAGAAAGACCATCATTATCAGAATCCCAATCAGTCACATTTGTATCATGAATAAAATATTCATCTCCATCAAGTAATCCATCTCCATCTGTATCTGAGTTATTAGCAGAAGAACCTAATTGATATTCTAATAGGTTATCCAACCCATCACCGTCAAGATCAAGCCCCGAATCATCAATCGTATAGTTTAAACCATTGAAATATTCATACCCATC
>SDNL01000043.1 GCA_004524365.1 Promethearchaeota archaeon
AGAATTACAAACTCGATCAATTAGGTGAAAGCGAAGAAGATATGGTTAATTATCTCGAAGAGCAGTGGATGCAATTCGAAACTGTCTTTATAAGAAAAATTATGGGATTTTCCTCAAAAGATCTAGGCTATAAAATGAAGATGCCGATAATTGGTCGTTTACTTCGCTGGAAAGCGGAAAGCATGATTCATAGTGAAAAAGAAGGAAGAAACCCTAAACGGGCCGATGGTCATTTTGGTCAAGCAATTCCTTTAGAAGATGGAAAAGCAATTCTTTCAGAACTTGCTGCCGAACCTATCTTATGTAATTATTGTATGTGCAGGTGGATGCAACGTGGTGAAAAAGAAGCAGTATGTCTCAATTTTGGAGCATTATCAGGCGTACTTGAAAAAATGCCCAGATTTATGCCAAAAGAACGTACAAATCCAATAAGTAGAGAGGAAGCTATAGAAATTTTGGAACAAAATAATAAAAAAGGATATATAGCATCCGTTTGGTTTCAGCCTGTTCCATATATTAACGCAATCTGTTCTTGTGAAAGTCCAGAATGTGGGGGTCTAACACTTCGGCAAAATTTTGGCTTGAATGCGTTTTATAAATCGGAATACATAATCGATTTAGATCAAGATAAATGTCAAGGCTGTAAACAATGTGTAGCGATGTGCCAATTCAGTGCGATACGATATATCCCCTCTATGGACCGAGTTATTATCGATTACGATAAATGTTTTGGGTGCGGAGTATGTCGTCATGCTTGTCAGCACGATGCCCTTAAATTAATCCCGAGAGAAGAATTTCCAGGATTTGATGGAACATATTAATCAGAAGGAGGAAAGAAAATGGGTAGAACAAAAATATCAATCGATTATTCCTTATGTGGAGAAAATGGCAAAGTAGATCCTCGAGATTGCACGAAATGTTTAAAAGCATGTGATCCCGCTGTATTTATTATGCACGAAACTCTGGGAACGGAAGATGAACAAGAAAATCCATATGATCCTCAAGACTGGAGGATTTCTCCTCTCTGGGGCTCATTATGTACTCGATGCTTGAAATGCGTTGAAGTTTGTCCCGAAAATGCGATTTCGGTTAAATGGTAATTTTTTTATGCTCTCAAAAACAAAAACTTTTTTCTCTCTTTTTATTTAAATCTGAATTTTGAAAACAATTTCAAAGTTTTCGCACGAAAATTCGTACTCTTCCTAAAGTTTAAAAATTAGTGTTATATATTATATATAGTTAGGTAATAGGTATTAAGTATTAATAGTTTAAGTTGAAGATAGTCACGATATATTTGTATTATTTCCTTAACTATAGGTTGAGTACTTTATCTTATATTTTTTAAGCGGATAGTCCTTTTTATCTACTCTAATAAAGAATAAAAAAACCAAAAAAAGACTATGATCTCTAGAAATGATAAAAATAATAAAAAACCTAAGGCTGAACTCTTCGAAACTCTTTCAAAAATAGGAGGGAAATCATCAAATTCAGAACCCAGTGACACTTTAAAATCACTAGTCGCAAGGTTAACAGGTATGAATAATGAAGCACAAAATTATAGTCCCGGAAATCATATTAAAAGATTTGAAGGATTTAAACAACAGTATGAAATCTATATTGAGATTACCTCAATTTGGTTCGAATCAATCCTTGGATTAAACACTTGTCCTTCATCAGGTACATCAGATAACCGGCAAATGTCAGGAATCTCTTTAGAGAAACTAGTACAAAAAGTGGACGAATTTTATCATTTTCGGAAGGAACATACTGAATTTTCAGATTTTATTGCTGAACAGAAATCTCTCTTTCAAAAGAGAATTAATGATACTTTTGAAGCCAAACGAATCAGAAATGATTTTAAAAATCTTGCAAATCGCAATTTGAATAAAATAAACCTCATCATGAATGATTTTTCTGTATTATTGCGAAAGATGGAAGTTGCTGAGAAGGGAGAAGATAAAAATATTATAAGACAAAAACACCTTAAAATCAGAGATGCTTTAATTAAACTGATAATTCTCGATCATAAACCCGTTGGGAATATATTTTCCAGATTTGAATAATCAAAATTATGGAAGATTTAATATAGTTTAGCCCTTATATGGTAGTTTTTAAAATATTAATATAAAGCAATTAATTTTGAAAATCTTTTTAATTAAGGTTTAAATTCTGAAGCGGTATCATACAGATAGCTAAAATAATAGTTTGCAGCTGGTCCGAAGGCTATATGATCGGTCACAACTCCAAAATAAGACATTTTTTCAAAAAATTTCTGAGAGAGTACGATAAAAGCTTTTTCTCCCTCGTCAATAACTAATGATGTTCCAAAAAGCTGGTCTCGATATCTAATCTCGGCGATTTCACTATATTCCAATAAAATATCTTTATGTTGTTTAATAGTTTCCTCCTCTACTAACACACGAATATCGGTGACGCCTCGTGCTCTGGCTTTTTTAATTGAATCGTGAAAAATGTCCAAAAATTCATAATTCGTAGTACATAAATATAAGGAGGTTCTTGCTAAATTAATAAGCGCTAGTGAACGATTTAAACATACATTCCTACCTCTATGGATATAAAGAGCAATTTTAATTGGTGTATCATGGCTCTGATATATAGGATTAAGATTATGAATTATTGTTTTGGAATGATCATCGAACGTTTCATTATATTGATTTTTAGCAATTACTAAGGCTTCATCAGGGCTTTTGGCAAAATAACGTGAAGGACGACTTTCTTCTTCCTTGTGAATCCATTTCTTTTCCTTTTCGAGTTGAGTTAAAATATTATATATTCTGGAATAGGGTACCCCAGATTCTTCAGATAATTCTTTTGCAGCCATAGGACCCTTCGCAATTAATGTTAAATATATGGAGATCTCATAATCCGTCAAACCAATCTTCCTAAGGGCTTCCTTTACACTGTCAGGTATTTCATTAGAAATAACACATCATATCCATTATTGATAATTAGTATGAATAATATTAGTAACAATAAATTAATTTGAAAAAAAATGTTTATGGTTTTCAAAAATAGGTATTAATAAACAATTTTCGAAAACTTTCTGGGTTATTTTCTTTTTTTAGTACATAATTTTCATATTTTTTGTAGAGTGTTGCCATATTATCATATAACTCTTTATTTTTTGGATTAGGACGTATTATTTCCATTTTTTGTGTTTCAATCAATTCGATACCAAAATTTTTCCAAGGAATAAATCTAACATTTTCATCATAATAGCTTTTAGCAGCTCTTAATGCAGCACCTAAAGCTGCAGAATTAGGATATTTATATTTAATGATGGGGGTTTGAAATATATCCGCAGCAATTTGTAAAATATCGCGATTCGCTGCAGCACCTCCTGTGGCATGGATTGTTTTTGGGGGTTCTTTAATCCATTTTGAATGAATTCGCATTGAAAGGAATTGGGCTTCAATTATACCTCTTACATTCCCTAATCGGTCTTCTTTATCAAATCCAAATCGGTATACATTCGGTTTTAATACAAGGGGTACGATTTCAGGAAAAAAATATGGAAGCATTATTTTTCCATAATTTCCAGCCGGAGTTTGTCTTAAAATGCTAGAAAACTCCTTCCAAGTTAGATCAAATGTCTCCCGTATCTTTTCTCTGGCTAAAGAGCCGTTTTTATAGCAAATTAAGCACATATAATTTCCCATAGGGGATCCAAAAATGTGAGCTTGCTCTTGAAAATCAAGATATGGTTCTTGAAGAACTCCGAAATATGTATCAGAGGTACCAAGGCTTATTGCAAAGTCTCCCGTTTTTCGTAAGCCAACACCGATTAAGCTATTAGGATTGTCACCTGACCATGCTATTATAATAGTTTCAGGAGAAAATGAATATTTTTCAACAAAATGGGGTGAGATAGTGCCTATTATCGTATTAGAGCGGACAAGAGGCGGTAATTTTGATTCTAAGTCTGGTGCTGTGGCCCTTATTGCCCTCTCATCCCAATCCTTACTATTGATATTCATCAGATTCATTCCCGCTCCATCACCATGATCTATTGGAGCATTCTTACCCGATAAAATAGAGGCCATAAATGAGCTTACAAGGTGAATCTTTGAGGTTTTGTTATATAGTCGAGGATTTTGTTGATAAAACTTCCTAATTTGTGGTCCAGAAAATCTTTCAAAAGTATTGGAGCCCGTGATTTTAATTGTTTTATCTCTCCCCCCTAATGTTTTTCGAATTTGTTCGCATTGAGGAGAAGTGCTTGAATCCATCCATATAGGGCTAGATTCACGCGTTAAGCAATTTTTTAATTGATCGCTAATCGATATATTTGTATCTAAATTTCTTAGTGTATAATCGTAATCTGCATTTAAGTATACTGTCCCATGTTGCTGACCGGAACCGGAAATAGCTTTTATCTTTTTTAAAAATCCATATTTATTCTTTAATCGTTCGAACAATAATTCGAGAGCATCTATCCACATTAGGGGGTTGCAATGGACAATAGTCGGATTTTCATTAATAATAATTCCATTTTTTGTCCCGTATTTGGGTAGGTCATTATCATAATCTATAACTTCTTCACAAACTATTTCATTTGCCTCATAATTTATAACCATCCCTGTTAAACTCTGAGTTGAGCAATCTAGTCCAAGAAATAATTTACTCATAAATAGTCATAAGAAGTAACTATTCCATCTTATAATAAATTTTTAAATTTATCTATTTTCATAAACTTTATTTTGAATTTATCACGAATTTATTACATATATTACCATTTTATTATTGGTAATTTATAATTTTTAATTGAATTTTTCTTTGAAAAATTAAAATGTTTGCGTAAAAATGGCTCGATTGGATTTAATTGATATAAAAATATTAGAAGAGCTTAAAAAGGATGGGAGAATGTCATATAATGATATCTCTAAAGCTGTTGACCGTACTGAGGCAACTGTCCGAAGGCGGGTAAAAAGTATGTTAAAGGAAGGAGTCATTAAGAATTTTACCATAGATTATGAAGTAAATAACTCCAAACAAATGACAAGAGCCACGATTAAAATTGAACCTGATTTCAAAAAAATGAAATCTATTTTAAAAAAATTACAAGAAATAAGTGAAGTTACTGATATCTGGAGATTATCAGGTGAGTGTGGACTTTTCATAAAGGTTGAGATTCCTTCTATTGAAGATTTCAATCCTCTTATAGAAGGGAAGATTTCTAGTATTGATGGGATAAAAATCATCGAAACATGCTTTATTACAGATGTTATCAAATAAGACTTAGTAAGCTTTTCTAAACTTTTATTTCTTCTTTGGATTTTTCAGATGCTTGTAGTATTGAAGTTAGTTTTGTAGTATAGTCTTTAGGATGTAAAAAGATATAGTGATGCCCTCCTGGTTTATTGAAAACATGCGTTAATGCATCCGAAAACTTTCTTCTTAAATCAAAAAAAGAACTATACGCATCATTATCTCCTTTAGGCGCTAAAAAGATAACTTTACTTGATTAGTCTGATAAATGGGACTCTTTTTAATTTTATATCTCTAAAAAAGAATCTACATATCTAAAATAATCAATCATTAAAGATTTTTCAAAATTCTTCCTTCTATTAAGAAAATAATACAAAAAAAAGTGTTTCCTTTGAAAATATAAATTCAAGTGCTTTTCAAATATTCAAAGATTATGCATAGTTTTAATTTATTTTGTTTATTAGTTAAAATATAATTAATATAATTTTATTCCGAATTCATAATGTCTTATAAATTTAGTAAAGAAGATTTGGAAAAACTCCTTGTAGATTATAATAAACTTGCCCTTGAAGAGAAAGATTTACCCGATAAAGTGCATATTTGGGATGAAACTTTGCGGGATGGAGAGCAAAGTCCCACAGTTTATTTAACATTAGATGAGAAAATCCATTTAGCGAAAATGATGGATGAAATTGGAGTTGAAGTTATCGCAGTTGGATATCCAGCAGTCAGTGAACAAGAGAAGCATATTGTCAAAACTATTGTAAATGAAGATTGTAAAAATTCATCGATTGTTGGAATTGCGCGCCCTAAAGAAGAAGATATTGATGCGTGCATTGATGCCGATTTAAAGGAAATCGTTGTTTTTATGCCCATTTCAGGAATTTTTATGGAAACTCTAAAACTAACAAAAGAAGACGAATTAGAACAAATACGTACAGCAATTCATTATGCTAAAGATAATGGGTTTAAAGTTAATTGGGTTTCTGAAGATGGTACAAGAGCTGAATTTGATCATATTAAAAATGTTTTTACAACTGCTATAAATGCTGGGGCGGAAAGGGTCATTCTGGGAGATACGGTTGGTGTCTTAACACCAAAATCTTCTGAATATTTAGTAGGACGAATCCGTGATGAAGTTATTGCTCCACTTGAAAAAGATATTCCTATGGGAATACACACACATAATGATTTCGGATTAGCGGTTGCAAATACCGTCACGGGAGTATTTGAAGGATGTACTTACCCTCACACATGCATTAACGGCTACGGGGAGAGAGCAGGCAACGCAGCATTGGAAGAGGTGGTTACCATTTTGGAACGTATTGGTATCGATACAAATATTAATTTAACTAAATTACCAGAACTAAGTAGGGTATGTGAAAAGTATTTTTGCTTACCCTTGTCTCAATATAAACCTATTGTTGGAGAATATGCTTTCAGCCATGAAAGTGGGTTACATATTGCAGCTATACTTGCTCATCCACTTACTTATGAGCCTATAAACCCAAAAATGGTCGGTCGCAGAAGAAAGTTCTATTTAGGCAAATTTTCAGGTTCAAAGTCTATTCTTCATGCCCTAAAAAATAAGTTAAAAGTCTTGGATTTAGATGTCATTCCTGATGAGGTTATTAAAAAAATTGTAAATGAAGTAAAAAAACAATATGAACTCTCATCTAAGGAACAAATTCAGGAATCCTTCGAAAAGATTAAAAAAGAATTGAATAATATTTCCACAGGACTGAGCGATAAAGAATTTTTCCATATTGTTAATAAATATGCCCAGCCATTCGTTCCCGCAGAATTTAAACCAAAAAATAAGATTAAAAATAAGTGAACTACATAGTACATTTATCGCCAATAATAACATTACTTTTTGACATATCCTCGATAATAACGTTGCTTCCAATGATAGAGTTTTCAGTAATAATTTTTTTAAGTTTTGTGTTTCTTTCAATTACACAATTTTCTAAAATGGAGTTTTTAATAACACAATTCCTCCCTATTGACACATAAGGCCCTATAACACTGTTTTTGATAACCGAATTGTCTCCAATATGGATATAATTTTTTATAAGCGATTTTTCAATCTTAATCCCTCTTGATTTATAATTATTACTAGAAGGTCTATTATAGTGTTCTAATAAGTATTTATTACCATTTAATAAGGCAGAGGGATTTCCAAAATCTAAAATTCCCTTTTTCAATTCTACAGCAGCTATTTTATACCCACTATCTATTAAATATTGTAAACTCTCGGTTAAGTAGATTTCTTCGGTTTTTTCACTTCTTTTATCTAATCTTCCTTGTATATGATTGAAGAGAGCCTCGGTTGTTGAGTGAGAAAACGCATATATTCCTGCGATTGCTAAATTAGAAATATATTCTTGCGGTTTTTCAACCATTCGCTGAATTATATTATTCTCATCTACATCTACAATACCATATGAACTTGCTTTTTCTTTAGGTACCGTCATGACAGTAATAATTCCGTCAACATCAGATTCATAATATCTGTAAAGAATGTAGGAGTATTCATCAAGCAGGATCATGTCTCCGAGAAAAATTAGGGACCCATGCCGTTTATTATCTTCCGGATCCTTAATTTCTATCTCCTCGAATCTTTCATGGGCTAAATATACTGCTTCAGCTAATCCCCAATAATATGGGGTCCCATCTCGGTATCCGCGGGGTTCCTGTTCTAAAAATACCAATTTAAATTTATCAGAATAATGTTTTTTTACATAATTGATAATTTGTCTCTTTTTATATCCCACGATAAGAATTAATTCGGTATTATCATCAAAAGTGTTTAAAAATTTTGTAAGAATATGATCTAAAACAGTTTTTCCTGCGACTCTAATGAATGCTTTAGGCTTACTAAGAGTGAATGGTCTCAATCTCGAACCTATACCTGCTATGGGGCCGATGATTTTCATAATTCAGATTTTATCGAAAATACAAGTTTGTTTTTAAATGAATTAATTATAGTATAAAGAATAATTAGTATTTTATATTCTTTTTTATGAAAGATTCACCAAACAGTTGAAAATATGTGATCAACCAAAATTAAAAGCAAATGGAATATGTTTGTTATGGAGATATTTAATTTCTACTTAAAACTTTTATAATTGCTCATCCCTCTCTCTCAAAAATTTTAAAATTCTCGTACGACTAAAAATACTAAATAATTAGGTATTATTTTATTTTTAAGAATATTAATTGATATGATGGACTTAAATAATGGTCTCTTTAGTAATATTGGGATAGATTCAGTAGGATTTTATACTCCACGATATTACCTAGATTTAGAAGAATTGGCAGAAAATAGAAACGTTCCACCAGAAAAGTATACCGTAGGATTACTCTTAAAAGAGTTCAGAGTACCAGACTTTCAAGAAGATATTGTATCTATGAGCTTAAAGGCTGGGACATATGCTCTAAGAAATGGTGATATTAATCCAAGGGAAATTGATGGTCTATTTGTCGCTACAGAAACAATGACTTATGCTGCAAAATCAGTTTCAAATATTCTTTCAGAACTTTTTGATATTTCGGTAAATGCTATTACTCAAGATATCTATAATACATGTGCCGGGGGGACCTTAGCGCTGATAGATGCCTTTAGTTTGGTTGAAAAAGGTATTATTAATAAAGCTCTCATTATTTTTTCCGATATTTGTTCTTATGCTATGGAAGACTCGGGGGAACCAACTCAAGGCGCAGGATCAGCAGCATTTGTAATCTCAAGAAATCCCCGAATTGCCGTTTTGAGTAACATTTTTGGAAGGATCTCAAGGAACATTAATGATTTTTATCGCCCTCCAGCATCAGATAATGCAAAAGTATTTGGAAAATTTTCAGTAAAGTCCTATATCAGTTTTCAGTTAGCTGCCTATAATGATCTTTTTAATAAAGTGGGGGACATTCCCATAAAGAGTTATGTATTTCACGCACCTTTTCCTAAACTTGTCCTAAAATTTTTGACTAATTTAATTATTGAAAAAATTGAAAAAGATGAAACTTTTTTACATATTTCGGAAAACTTAGAAGAGATTGATGATTCCTTTCTTTCCAAATTTGATACTTTTATAGAAGAGACTAAAAATAAATATCAACAAAAGATCTCTGATTCCCAAAATAATAAATTAGAAGCAACTTTTCGAAATTCTATTTTTCCCCAATTAAAAGTTCCAATGTATTTCGGAAACCAATATTCTGCTTCTTTGTGGAGTCAGATTATATATCTTTTAGAGAATTATGTTAATGATAATGATATTATTTATTTTGGTTCATATGGTTCGGGAGCGACTTGTATTTCGGGGTTATTAAAAGTACAACCAAATTTTAAGCAAAAATTCAATGGAAACTTAAAAATTAATGATTTTATACAGAATAAAAAAAGGATCGACTTCTCCCAATATGAGAAACTCAAAATAAATCACATCAATAATCATACAATAGTTCTTGGTAAAGTTTCAGAATATAAGAGCAAAGAAAATATATATTTTTCTCTCAATTTTTGTGATAAAGGATGTTTAATTTCGAATTTTAAAAATTTGGATTATTGTCCAAAAGGACATACTGGAAATACTGCCTATACCTTTCCCTATTATGCGATCCTTAAATCCGAGCCAATAATTCAAGAAAATCCTCTAGATTATAACTTTTATAAGAAAGATTTGGTTCGTGTGGACCCAAGGGCAAAAGTTGGGGATCTTTTAGAATTTGAACTTCGAAGGATTAATATAAGACATAATCCCAAAGAAATTAATGGATTCATTGATTGGGCGCCATATTACGTGCCCTCTTTATTTAAATCTATTAATTAATAAAACTTTGACTGATCTGAATCAAAAATCCTCTGCAAATGTCCAAAAAGTAAATCTAAGGATTGTTCGTCCTTTGAAGAACTGGGTATTAATTCAGCGGTAGATCCCATTTGTATAAACACATCAGAAATGAGCATTGATAATTCTCTTATTAATCCTTTCTCGCGCTCGTTAGTCGCATCTTCAAGAGCCAAAAGGTCTTGCGACCAGTTAATAATCATATCTAATTTACGTTCATCCAAAATATCTGATTTAGATAAAATATTTATCTGTGGGATATTTTTAAATCGAAATTGAACAGATGCAGCTAAAAGCAAAGTTGAAACAAATCCATTTGGCCTCTGAACGAAATTAGCATCAAATAAAAAAGAAACTGATTTCTGAACGGGGTCAATTCCCAAGGAATCCGCTATTAACGGCCCAGTTTCTCGAAATGAAAATAATTCTAATTGTCCTGCGGTATCTACTAATACCCAATCTGGATTATATTGATCGATTTCAAACTTTAAATCATCTAGAAAGCGGATCATTAAATCTGAAGCAAGCACTGTTGCTCCATTAGGTCCTAACCCGTATTTTTCCATAATATCGTCAAGGACTATATAATCTCTAATGTCAATATCAGGGATATAGGGCATCTTCTTTACTCCCGGGTCTAAATTTAAAGTAATACATGAAACTTCAGGATTTCTGTTTAGTATATATTCTTTTAAAGTTCCTGTAAGTGTACTTTTTCCAGAACCGGCGGTTCCAATAAAATAGTTTAGAAGAATAGTAATAACCTCTTGAAATAATAATTAAAATATTGTTATGAATTTCCTTTATTATTTTTAAAATTCGAAAGGTAATAACTTTTTTCTTTTCCCTTTAGTTTTCTTTCTTTAATTCTGATAAATAATAGATTGGTTTGTTTAGAATATCACGAGCATACTCGATTTCTTCTCTTGTTTCATTTCCAATATAATTTTCAACATCTAAAACAAGAATAGCGTTATGATCTTTAAGTTTTTCTAGGGCGATGTCTTGTAATATAGTCCACTCTTCTTTCGAAAACATATTTTTATTCAATAACCCATCAACAGAACAGATTGAGACTCTTTTATTATATAAAATTTGAAGAATTGATTCAATTTTAATAAACTCTTCTTTAGCTTTCGTTATTGAACCAACAAGAAAAATTTTGTTTTCTATTATCTTGGAAAAATCATATGGCTTGAATTCTTCTAAAAATTCTTTATTAAGTCTCCTATCCTTCATAAGATCCAATAATACGTTAAGATTATTATATATTTTATAAAACTTAATTTTTATATAATAAAGATTGATATAATTATATCTCTTATTACTATTTAAAATTAAATACTCCAATAAAAATAATTCAATGTTAGGTGAGTAAATGGCACGAAAATACGCTTTGTTTGCATTTAATGGAGATCCTATGTGCTTTATCCATGTTTTATTAAATGCTCTTGATTTAGATGAAAAAGGATTTGAAGTAAAAGTTGTTATTGAAGGTTCAGCAACCAAATTGGCTAAAGAATTTGAGAACGAAGATAATCCTATGCATTCACTATATAAAAAGGTTGAGGAATCGGAGTTAGTAGATTGCTTCTGTAAGGCATGTAGTAATAAAATGGGCTCTTTGGAAATGGTTGAGAAGTTGGGATTTGAAACTTGTAGTGAGATGAAAGGACATCCTTCAATGGGAAAATATATTGAAGATGGTTATACGATAATCACATTTTAAAGCATATAATTATAAAATTATCTTCTAAATCTTTTCCCCTTAATGTTAATCAATATTTTTTTCTTTTTTTATTATTATTTCTGAAATTCCTGTCCATTGTTTTGCCTCTTCTAAACTATACACTATTTTCCTTTTAGGAGATTGAGCTTTTTCTAATACATATTTCAATTCTTCCCTTAAAGGAGGATTATGAGGCACACAAAATGCTGATCTTCCCAATCTTTCTTCTGTTATGTTCATTAATTCTATAATCGTATCCAATGAAGCAATTTTAACTAGATTAGAATCTAATAAATCTATTATTACTCGAACATTATTCATACCTTCTATTTCTTTTAAAAACTTTTTTGAAAAACCTTCCGCTGCTTGAAGGGGAATACGCCCCATTATTTTTATATAGAAGGCATTTCCTCCAAGATTTTCAATCTTGTACATTGAAACTCAACTCTTCACTTTTAATAATTTTTCTTCTAGAATATAAAATGATAAAAGTATGATTTAAATTTAAATAATTCTCCTAAAAAATGAATAAATAATATACTATTAAAAATTATTATAATAAATATTAAAAAAAGGAAAAAATGAAATTATAGAATATTTAAGCGTCTACATATCTATGGATTTACCGCAGCCCGGACAATACCGTTTGGGAGTTTCTATTGCTCTTCCACAATACGGACAATGAAAGGCTTTTGAATTATATTCTGATGAATATGATTGTTTTTCTTCCCAGCTACTACTTTCCATGGTTGGTTCTTTTTCATAAACCGTTTCTCCTTCGGGGTGGATCTTATCTTTTCTTAGAGCGTATATTAACACCGCAACTCCTATAAATCCTCCGATACCTACTAGAATAATAATAATCAATGGCCAAGGAATTGAATCTGGCGCCGGGTTTACATAATAAAGAATGAAAAAAGGATCTTCAGTTGCCGTACCATCGCTATCTAAAACATTTATGTATAAAAGACTGAGATAATCGATATCATTTTGATTAGGTGAGGATTCCGTAGAGATAAGAGTATTTCCTTTAATCGAACTAAAAAGCATAGTATGTGGAATTGTTATCGACCCTTCATACTTTTCAGTACCATTATTATAACTTAACTCAGAGGTAGCAAACTCAGATGGATACATTAACAGTATAGAACTGGTTCCATCAATTTCTTCTGATAAAACCACCATAAAAAAACTTACAGAGACGGTTAATTGAGGATTTGTATCACCATATGTTCCTTGGTCTTCAGCTTTTACTCTAAAATTAATAGAATCTCCTTGTGTGGCATATTGAGCCAATAAATTATCTCCTTGTTGAGTGTCCGAAAATTGTTTAGACCCTACATAAGAAGAGCTTTCAAATATTATGGGTTCAGCATTAGTAATCTCGAAGATCTCTCGAGGAGAATTTGGAGTTATATAATCACTTTCTTCAGGAATTACGTAGAAAATTCCATACCCCGACGGTTCAGAAGGAATATTGTAACTCTGTTCATATGTATAATCAAGAAAGCCTGAATTTGATAATAGTTTAGTATTATTTAACGTTTCTTCAGTATTATGGAATCCATAAGAATAATATGAGACATAAGCATTAAAATCAAGATAGGAATCATCATCCATTTCGGCTACTAAATCAATCTCTCCTCCTTTATTAACAGAAGAAGTGTCTGTACTCAAAGATTGAATCTCGGGTACTGATGAG
>SDNL01000044.1 GCA_004524365.1 Promethearchaeota archaeon
CCACAAAATATAACTCATACTAACTCCTCACCACAGAAATATCCCTCTCTAAGTTATGAGGGAACAACCGCACACTTAATCTGGACCCAAGAGAATCGAACTAACTCTAACAATTATCATATAAATTATAGTACAAATTTCTTACCTGGCGAGAAAATCGCTTCAAAAGCCGAAAGTAGCACGAGATCTCATATCATAAGCGACCAAGATGGAAACTTATATGTTGTAGGGGATAAATATTCAGTTTATGATACTGTATTTTATCTCTCTTATAATGGAACTTGGAGTGGAATTAAAGAGATAAGCAATCCTTCCATTTGGGGTTTAGACCCTCACATAACATTAGATCCTAATGGAAATCCTCATATTTTATGGGTACAATTAATAACTACTCCGACATCAACATATTATCCTAAAGATACAATTCTAAATACAATTACTGATACTTGGAGTACTACAAGTTTAGGTATTACAAATCAATTTCCGCCTAATCCAGATATTGCGGTTGATGATTCAAGTAATATTCATATAGTATGGGTTGATAATCCCGATTATCCAAGTGGAGGAGATAAGGATATTTATTATAAACGTTATGATTCTGCTGAAGGAACTTGGACTTCAGATCAATTAGTCTCTTCTAATAGTCTTAATGCATCATCAGACCCATTGATAAATATTGATAGTAATGGAACAATTAATATCGTCTGGATTGACGAAACTAATGATTATATCAGTTCAGGAACGGATAAAGATATTTTTATGAGGCGTTTATTTATTTCTGAAGTGACTTCTGGGGGAGGACCAACAGATCAGATTCCCGGATATAATCTCTACTTTGTGATTGCCATGCTGGGGATTACATGTGTTTTGCTTTATAAAAAATACCACTCATAATTCTTTTTTTTTGTTTTTTTTTATGAAAATCCTTAAGCTTACGATTACAGCTAACCTTAATTGTCGTAATTTATGCGAAAATGGAGAACAAAAAAGCTTTTTTACGCAGAGCTAACAATGTTGAGTAGGAGAAATAAATACTTTAGACTCCATTTATAATAAGTTTTGTAAATCTGTCAAATCTCCTTCATAATCAGGTTTTGGAGTCTCAGAAGATAATTCGGTATTCTGGCTCCTTATTAAAAAGGTTGAGCATCCCAAGTCTTTAGCAACCATATCTTTCTCCTCATCTCCAATCATAAGACATTGTTCAGGTGTAACTTTTAGGATTTCAGCGATATCCTCATAATATTTTAGATTCGGTTTTGTTGCTGTTACATACTCGTAGCTAGTGATGAGATCATATTCAAAATCCCCAACTCCTGCCCATTCTAGACGTTTTTGGACCCCAATTTCTGGTAAAATCGGTGTAGTCGCAATTGCTACTTTATATCCTTTATCAAATGCCTTTTGAACTGTTGGCCTTGCTTCGGGTTTTTTACGAGTATATTTCTTGAGCTTGTTGAAGTCTTCTCGATAAAATTGCATAAAAATTGGCTCTAATTCCTCTCTTGTTCGACCATCAAGAGGAAAAAAGAACTCGTTAAAGACTGCTTCATTCGTTTTTTCACCATTATTATTTTCGAGTCGATTTGATGCTTCCATTACTTGAGCAACGAGTTTTCTCGTTGAGACATACTCTTTTGTATACGCAGCAAGTAGTTTGACATATCCCGGTATAAATTTTTTAAGATCCACGTCTATAAGAGTTCCATCTAAATCAAATAATATAGCTTTAATATTTTCCTTCATAATTGAATCAAAATTTACTGAACCTTACTTTCAATAATACGAGAGTTTATAATTCTTTTACTCCTTTTTATTTCAATTGAATAAACCCTCTTCAATTTCATATAGTAAAAGTATATTAAAACTATATATGATTAGGGAAAGTTTTATATCATTTCAAAAAAAAACCTTAAATTAAATATCAACTTCTTACATTATCAAATTAAAAATAGAGCATTTCTAAAATCAATCGCATTTTAGGATTATTGTATAAAAATTAATTAAATAAATTTCTTTATTACAATTGTAATAAATTTCTTTAAATCAATTTAATTTAACTTCTTATAACTATGCAATTAAAACTCATTCCACTTCAGAAGGTTGTTAGGGTAGGAGATAAAGTCCCCATTAGGAGTAAATTCGAGTTTGAGGAAGATAATAATATTTTATGGAGTGGAGTTCGGTTAGTGACCTCCCCTCCATGTAAAAGGGATTTTTTAATCGCGCAAAAAGAAATTTTTTCAAATGGATATTTTGAGGCGGGAGAGTATATCCGGGAAAAAGCAATAACATTAAAGAAAAATGTAGTTCCAACCATAAAGAAGCGCGATTTAATCTATAATCTCGAATTAATTTTGAGAAAACCCAACCCTATTAATGAGGATGAAGATTTACTTATTAAAAGAAAAGAGGAATTAGACATCCGTCCACAGAAAACAGCCCTTCAAAAATCTCCGAATCCTATTTCCTTTTCGATTTCAGGTTTAAATGTAGAATTAAAGAAAGATATTTTTAAACCAGGGGAAACCATTAAGCTTTCCTATTCCTCAGAAGAGCTGGATGAAATAGAAGTAAGACTTTTACAGAAGGCTAATTTAATCTGCCATTGCGCTCAATATGGAAGAAGTTGTCAACAAGTAGAAGAACTGCCCCCCGCCATAGCTGGAAAATATAAAACAAGAATCACAACAAAAGAGGGAAATGCATTGTTAAAGGTTCCTGAGGTTGCAGAGCCTAGCCATAATTATTTATGGGAGCCTTCAGAAAAAGAACACTGGGATTTAAAACTGGGAGATTATACTCAATGGAGTTTACTCATAACTGCTCATAAAAAACCAGAATTCGGGAAAGAAAAAATTGAATTTGAATTACCTATCACTATATCATCAAAACCAATTACAGAAAAAAGAGAAGGAAGCGATCTTTTTGCCGGGTCAAAACCTGATGCCTTTTCCTTATTTGAAGGTGTTACACCAAGGTTTGAGAAACGATTTGAGTTAATTGGGGTTGAATTTGCAGGGGAAACGCAAAAAAAAGTTAATATTTATAAAGTGAAAATCAAGAATATTTCAGAGCAAGATCTTGAAGGTGCGACGATTAAATTATCTGGACTTCAAGAAGGGCTATTTGAAACTGCTCCCCATTTAATTGGATTCAAAGATTGGAATAAGGGGGAAGTGAAGGAGGTTGAATATAGGATCAAGCAAAACATATCCGCCTTGGTTAGTATAATAGAAGACAACTCACATAGACCTGTACGAACCCAAAAACCAGTATAATGGACTCAACTCACTATAAAACAATTATTTTAATTTACTAAATTATATTTTCTAAATCATTTTATCATCTTTCCATGATTTAGTCCAAAACTTTTTTATAATGTTTAGATAGGTTTATCTATGGTGTTTTTAGATGATGATTATTTATTAACAAATCCTACAGCAAGGCAAATTTATCAAGAAATAAAGGATTTGCCGATAATAGATGCACATAATCATGCAGATGTTAAAGAGATTAAGGAAAATAACAAATATTCCGATATATGGCAAATAGAAGCTGCAACAGATCACTATGTTTGGGAATTGCTTCGAAAGCGAGGGGTCAAAGAAAAATATATTACTGGGAGTGCATCGAATAAGGAAAAATGGATGAAAATGGCAGAAGTTTTTGAAGATTTTGTAGGTAATCCTGTTTATGAATGGATTCATTTAGATCTTAAACGTAGATTTGGAATTGAAGCACTGATCAATGAAAGAAATGCGGAGACTATCTGGAATCAAGTAAAAGAACTTATAAAACAAGATGAGTTTAGACCACAAGCATTATTAGAACATATGAACGTAGAAATTATGTGCACAACTGATGACCCCCTCGATTCTCTTGAACATCATAAAGTTTTAAAGGATTCAAGTTGTAAAACCAAAATTCTTCCTACTTGGAGACCAGATAAGGCAATGCAAATAAGGAAAGAAGAATTTGTAAATTATATCAAACACTTAGGCCGTCGAACTAGTATAGAAATTAATGTCTTAGCTGACTTGATAAAGGGGCTTCAAATTACTCACGATCATTTCGAGAATATGGGAACAAAAGCCAGTGATCATGGAATAGAAATTCCTTATGCGCGCGATATTAGTGATGAGAAAGCTAATAAGATATTTCAAAAACGATTGAAAACTGGAGAGATAACGGAACAAGAAGAAAAAGCATTCAAATCCTATATGCTTCACCGATTCGGCGAAATGAATGTGAGATCAGATTGGGTAATGCAACTTCATATCGGTGCTGTTAGAGATATTTGCGATTCTTTATATCAAACTCTTGGACCAGACTCTGGTGGAGATATTTCTAATCACCTTATTCCGATTGTTGAGCCATTAAAGAATTTTCTTAATAAGTTCGATGGAAGATTAAAAATAGTCCTTTATGTTCTTGATCCTAATCATTATTCAACAATAGCGACTCTCACCCGAGCATTTGGAGAAAAAGTCAATTTAGGTGCCGCTTGGTGGTTTAATGATTCACCAATTGGTATGAAACGGCAACTTGAGTATATAGGCTCCGTGGATTTATTTATGAATTTTGCAGGAATGGTATCAGATTCAAGAAAGTTGATGTCTTATGGGTCTAGGACGGAAATGTTTCGAAGAGTTCTTTCAGATGTTTTAGGCACGCAAGTTGAGAAAGGGCAGATTCCCCCCAATTTAGCCCTAAAAACTGCCCGATATATTTGTTATGAACGAAAGAAACAGCTTTTTAATTTTTAATTTACCTTTAATAACACAAAATAAGTTAAGAATACTATGCAAACATCATTTAATTGGAAATTCCCCTATTCGTCCCAAAAAATCCCTGTTTTAGGAAATAATATTGTATCAACATCACACCCATTAGCGGCTCAAGCAGGATTAAATATGCTATCTAAAGGTGGTAATGCTGTTGATGCAGCAATTTGTACAGCAATCACCTTGGCTGTTGTAGAACCAGTTAATAATGGAATTGGGAGTGATGCTTTTGCGATCATTTGGGACGGAAATAAATTACATGGTTTAAACGCCAGTGGAAAATCACCCGAAAAGTGGACAAAAGAACATTTTGCAAAATATAGAAGAATGCCTTTAACGGGTTGGGATACTGTAACGATTCCTGGAGCTGTATCTGCTTGGGTAGAGTTATGGAAAAAATTTGGAAGGCTTGATTTTAAGGAATTATTTAAGCCTGCAATTTTATATGCTAAACATGGTTTTTTGGTTCCCCCTATTATTGCGAACATATGGAAAACTCTCAGTAAAGTCTATAAAAAGCGGAAATTTCCCGAATTTCATAAAGTTTTTTTATCCAATGGACGGAGTCCTGGGCCAGGAGAGCTTTTTAGAAACCCAAAACTGTCTGAGACATTAGAACTGATAGCAGATACCAAAGGTGAAGCTTTTTATGAAGGGATCTTAGCAGAAAAGATTGTTGAGCATGCAAAAAATACTGAGGGTTTGATAACATTAAATGATTTAAGTAGTCATGAAGTTTTATGGCAAGATCCACTTAATATTGAATATAATGGAATAAAAGTGCATGAATTACCCCCAAATGGACAAGGATTAGCTGCATTAATTGCATTAGGAATTTTAAAGGAATTTAATATAAAGAATCATGAAATAAATTCGCCAGAAACCGTTCATCTTCAAATAGAAGCAATGAAATTAGCATTTGCTGATTCATATCGATATATATCAGATCCAAATCATTTGGAAGTTGACCCCTCAACTTTAATAAAAACCGATTATCTTAAAAGAAGGGCTAAACAAATTGATAAGAATAAGACAAAGGATTATAACGCAGGAAAACCATTAGGAAATGGTGATACGGTTTATTTAACAACAGCCGATGAAAATGGGATGATGGTTTCTTATATCCAATCAAATTATTTTGGGTTTGGTTCTGGTATTGTTATCCCAAATACAGGAATTAGTTTACAAAATAGAGGTAATTTATTTACTTTAGAGAAAGGACATCCTAATCAAGTTGGGCCATCAAAGCGCCCATTCCATACTATTATACCAGCATTTGTTACTAAAAATGGAGAACCTTTAATGAGTTTTGGAGTAATGGGTGGCGCTATGCAACCTCAAGGACATATACAAGTTATAACTCGAATATTTGATTACGGAGAAAATCCCCAAGCGGCCATTGATGCTCCGAGATGGCGATTTATGAAAGATTTAAGAGTCATTATAGAAAGGGGGTTTAAAGAGTCAATGATAACAAATCTCAAAAAAAAAGGACACCAATTAAGTCAAGGTAATCCTCTTGATTTTGGTGGCGCCCAAATAATATTCAAATTGGATAAAGGATATTTAGCGGCTTCAGAACCCAGAAAAGATGGTCATGCTGTTGCATATTAGTTTAATTAAGATTAATTACTCTCAATTAAGAATTCTTTTTCATAAGAACTTTTAATTACTAAACTAATTATTTCTTCGAAAGATTCTAAGACTCCTTCTCCGTTGATTGCGATTGTATTTTTAATTGCTATATTATTATAATTATTATATCCAATTTCTTCTAAAAACGGTTGGATTTTGAATTTATCGAGTTTATCCTGTTTATTAAATGCGATAATTATAGGAATATTTGTGATAGTTTGTTGAGTAAAATATCTATTTAACTCTTTCCAAGAAATTACATTTCTCTCCCTTGCCTTATTTTGGGAATCTACGACAAAAATAATTCCATCCGTCGCCTGAATGATGGTGGGACGGGTTACACAGTAAAAATCTTGTCCTGTAGTAGTATATAAATTTAATTTAACATCCCAATTTTTATTCTGGAACATAATTGTGCCATAATCGAAAAAAAGTGTTCGATTCACTGTACTTTCAATGCTTTGGATTTGACCCTCCTTCCCGAAATGTTTAAATAATGCCTTTAATGTAGTTGTTTTACCCGACATAGCAGGCCCATAATACACGAGTTTAAACTGAATTTGTTTATCTAAATTATTAATGATCATATTCATCAATATTTTATAATAGAACTTTAAAAAGAACAATATATTTCGTTTGAAATAAAATTCTTCTAAGAAAGAGGCTTAAAATAAAAAGGAATAAATAGATGATACTATATTCCTTAATTTTCTTTATTTGCAAATATTTTTTTTGTTAATTCAATAAATGCATCCTCTACATTATTCCCCGTTTTTGCGCTTGTTTCTATATATATATTATCCTTCTTTTCTGCAAAACTTTTTGGTTTGTCTATCTCTATAGATCTACCTATATCTGATACTAAATCAAGTTTATTCCCAACTAAAATAAATGGAACTTCAGCTTTTAGAAATTGTAAAAGTTCTTGATACCATTTTTTTGTTAAATTTTTGTAGGTGAAGGCTCGAGTTAAATCAAACACTAAAAGGGCACCCTCAGCACCCCTATAGAAATTTCTCCTGAGGAACTTGAAGCGTTCTTGGCCTCCTACATCCCAGATATTTAAAAGAGCCGTTCGCTTTCCCAGATCGACTTGTTTATTCAAAATATCAACCCCCATAGTCATTTTATAACTATTGGAGAATTGATTATGAACAAACCGATTCGCAAGGCTTGTCTTACCAACAGAACCAGGACCGATGAGAATTACTTTGAATTGGTATCGTTCGGACATTTTAATACAAATATGATACTTTTATAATCTTTTATTATTAATTATATATATTAGAGTATTTAATATAAATATTAATTATGATAATTAGTATAAAAATATATTAGTAAATTAGAGTGAATGGAAGAAAAATAAGAGTGCGAAAAATCATAGACTTAAGAAAAGATCATTATTCTAGAATCAAAATAGCTATAAAAAAAAGAATATATTAAAAGTAGATATAGAATCTTAACATTTTTACCATTCTTTCCATTTTTTACATAAATATATTAATCCAACTATTAAAATCGGGATACCTATCACGATAAAGAGCCAAAATATAGCCGAGAGCCCCATAATTATCCAATAAGTATAGGGAAGGTCACTGAATGGAGTGAATAAATTACCATTTATCCAAACTAAAATCAGAAATGTAAGAAATACAATAAATCCGAACACTCCTCCACCTTCGTTTACTTTTTGAGTAGTTGTTTTTTCCTTCGCTTGTTGTTCCTTCAATTTTATCTTCTCATCTTCTGGTAAATTAACCCACCAAAGTGCAACGATAATACCAAAATAAGCCACCACTGGAAGTCCAACAATCAAGAGTTCCCATAAAAATACCCATAATAGTAGTAATATTACTGTACCTAACGAAAAGTCGGCAATAGTCCAGCTACCCATCCCTCCAACAGTTGAATTAGTAATGATGAAGAACAAGGTAAATAGAGCTCCCAAGATTGCCCCAATAATCCCTAATATGAATAAAAATAACATATACCAATATTTTTTCACTAAGGTTTTAAAGAATGACCAATCTTCGGGACTTTCTTCTGTCATATAATAATACCTCCTAATAAAATTTATAAAATTAAATTTTTTTATCTATTAATAATTTAGTTATTTTGTATTGAATAACATTTATTATTCGAAAATTAACTTATTTTGCTTAATTTTATATGGAATTTTTTCCCTTAAAATTAAAAGTTCTATTTCTCTTCTTATTATTGCTGGTTTGAGATTAATATTTTTATGTTTACTGAAATACTCACTTAGATCTTTGAAAGCTATACTATGATTCTTCTGGGCTAGCTCAATCAACCCCTCTATAAGAGATGATTGATTCAATAAGGATTCTGCATTTGATATCAATTGATAGAGTTTATGTGTGAGATTTGGATCAAAATCTTCTTTTTGTTCTTCTTTTCTCAATTCAGAAAGAATTTTTAATGCCTCTGTATAATTCTCTTCCTTAATAAGATCCTCAGCTTCCACTAATTGCCGAATAAATTCTTCAGGTTTCATGTTATTCTATCTAATATAAAGAATAATATTTTATTAATCAAATTAATAATTTCTTTAACGAAAATTAATGATTTTGAATAATAATCCATATTTTATAATACAAATCTTTATAGTATTGTTTTCTTTCACAATAATAAACAATATTAAGAGTTGATTTAATATGGTTAATAAAGAAAAAATTAAAGAAGTTATCGAAAAAATTCGTCCCTCTTTACAGAGAGATGGTGGGGACGTTGAGTTAGTTGAGATTACTGATGATGGAACGGTTAAGGTACGATTGCAAGGACACTGTGCGGGCTGTATTCATGCTCAGCAAACCTTAAAGTACGGAATAGAGCGAGCAATTAAGAAATACGTGCCTGAAGCCAAGGAAGTCGTAAACGTACCCTAATTAAGTAAAATCTTTTTTTTATCCTTTTTTTAATAACAAGCAAGAGCAATTTAGATTATTTTTCTTATTCTGAAAAAAAATATTTTTCTAAGTATAAAATTTATTCTATAGAAAATAGAGTCCATAAAAATTTAGGGAGCATAAATCCTAAATAAAAAAGAATGGAACTAAGGATCAAGATAATTCTCGATATCATATTAAAGAGAAAACACTTTTTCGGAGGATCTTTTTTGAAAGAAATTAAATTAACTTTTAGAACTATGGAATTATATAGGTATAAAGATATCTAATTTCCCAATATGAAATTTATTCTTTTATCTTTTATTTGAATACAATTAAATTAATTAAAAATTAGGATTTATCACTAATAATAATTAATAAATATAAAAATAAAATGACTGACAACGAAAACGAAACCGAACGTGGAAATGAGGAAGATTCCTCGGGATTGGCAGATAAAATAAAAAGTAAGCTTTCTGGTTCAAGTAAACCACGAAAAAGAACTCAGCGAGAAGTACTTCAAGAAGCGTTAGGACTAGAACCTGAAACAATTCAGACAGTAGAGGAGAAATTATTCATAGCAAGATTCATCGATTATTTTTCGGAAGAATTGTTTGATTTTATGTATCGAGATAAGACACTTAATAATTATAAAGAACAAATTAGAGAAAAAGTAGAATCCTTTGCCGATGCTTCTGAAGCTTCTGAAGAGGAAAAACTATTAAAGCAAAGTTTTGAGAATAAGCAAATACCTGAAATAATTGACCAATTGCAAACCAAAACAGAAGAGCTTGCCAATGAAAAAGGTTGGAGCACTTCAGTCGATAAAAAAATCCGCAATCTTAGTCTAATTACAACTATTCCGGTACTTGCTTTTCTTGTTATAAATACTATCTTACAATTTACTGGTCTCCCTTACCTTGATTTCACATTTCTTTTACCCGTTTTATGTGTATTCTGTTTTGTTCCAACTTTAATCAAGAATTATTATGCAAAAAAATGGTATAGCTTTAAAGATGAAAATAAATTGGCGCTGTTCGAAAGATATCGCAGCGATATTATGATTCTGAAAAATTTTGCAGGGGACGTATTGAAGAATGTACGATCGGATTTAATTCAATATAAAGTACCCTTGGAATTAATTAAATTCATACTAAGTAGTCGTGATTATGAGACAGTGGATGTAATAAAGAAAAAAAGCCAGAAAAATGTAACTCAATATTTAGTTAATTTCAAATATCCTCCAGATGTAGGTCCATTTCCTATTCCTGAAAGTTTAACTCAAATGGCTGAGATTCCATCAGAGGAGGTTGAACGAAATTTTGTCCTCTTAGAAAATATTAATATACAAGACGGAGAAATTAAAGAATTTATTCCCACTTTAAAAGAGAAAAAAGCGGCAAAAATTAATACAATGTTAAATAACAGTGAATTTTCGGAGCTTAAAGAAGATATCGAGTCGATTTTACCTAATTATTCTCCTGAAATGGCAATATTTTGTAAATGCGGGGAAATGGTAGAACTTAAAAATTATCGAAAAGCTACATGGAAAGATCAATTTGGTTTTTACTTGTTTGAGGGAAAGACTTGTGAATGCGGGGAAAAAATGTATGCTATTTCTTTAATGGACGCAAATCAAGAAGTTCCAAAAGAATTAAGAGACATTTTCTAATTTCTCTTTTTTTGTTAAAATTATTTCTTATTTTTTAATTATTTTATTTTTCATAAAAATATAGATATGTAAAAGTATTAATCTTTTTTGAAGACTCACTTATTTTATTAACCAAACCCCTTATAAACTTAATATTTCAAAACTTAACATAGAGATCTTTTTAAATTATTTCTTTTTATCAATTAAAATGACGTTAATTCAAAGAAAGCAATTAATAAAAATATCGTAGTTTATAAATTAAAATTTAGTAATAATGGTATCATTAATAATTATCTTATGGGTAATTTATTATTAACATACATTTATATAAAAAAGCATCTTAATATTAAATACCTTCAATTACTTAACCAGAAGTTGACAAAAATTAATAGGAAAAAATATATTTTACTATCTCTATTATTATTTTCTTCTCTCTGTTTTTTTTTAAATCTTCACAATGGATTCTATTTTAATAACACTCGTAGATCTTTTATAATTGATGATGAGGACTTTGATAACAAGCAAGAAGAAAATCCAATTGGAGATATTCAAAGTATAAAATCAAAAAAATATCTTTCAAATAAGAACACTAAAACCAAAGGATCAGCTAAAGAAACGTATTCAAAATCTTCGAATTTATTAAAATCTCAAGAGAATGTCAAATCATCAGATTCTTTAGAGCCTAAAACTGGCTATGCTATTGTGATAGGTATCTCTGATTATCCTGGAAGCAGTAATGATTTATCTTACTGCGATGATGACGCGATGGAAGTTTATTCAATGCTAATAAATGATTATAACTTTAGACCAGAAAATATTATTTATCTTCAAGATTCAAGCGCATCAAAAAGCGCAATCAGTTCCGCATTTGACACAATCGCAGCACAAATTACACCTAATGACGTGTTTTTCTTCTATTATTCTGGGCATGGGGGATTTGGAACCGAAGAAGTAGGCCCCTATTCTGAGGTCCGCCAAACCAGTCATCCTTATAGTAATTATGAAGATTATACCACTTCAATTTCACATTCTGGGGCGGAATATATGAGAGTTCATTTTTATAAAGTCGATATTGAACATGATTATGATTTTTTATTATGTGGAGATTCCGATGTGTATAGTGGATATTATTATGAGTTATATTCTGGATATTACGGTTATAATTTTTGGTCTTCTTATATTCCAGTAGATCGATATTATTTACGGTTTTTAAGCGATTATAGCATTACTAAATATGGCTATAAAGTTGATAAGTATGAAGCTTTAATGCCCGATGGAACTCATTACTTATGTTCATATGATTCGGTCCCAAATAACCCTGATAACTACTATTTGGACTCATTAATTGATTCGAAATTGGATGAGTTTAATTGTGATGAGAAATATGTTGTAGTTGATTCCTGCCATAGCGGAGGCTTAATCCCCGAGGTGCAATCTATGGGAAGATATATTATGACTGCCGCCGAAGCTGACGAATATAGTCTTGAAGATACTGAACGACAGAATGGATGTTTTACTTATAATTTTCTTGAATCTTTAGAAGCAGCTTCTGATCTGAATGGAGATGGAGTTATTTCTATGGAAGAGAGATACGAATATACCTATGATGCGACAGTTTCAAGGTCGAGTTCACTTGGATATACACATCATCCTCAAGAGAGTGATGGGATATCAGGTGAGAGTATATTAAATACACAATTTGGAAATAAGAATTTTAGCGCTTCTTCTAATGAATTAGTCTATTCCTTTAATCTTTTTGGAACCGGTGAAATAAATAGCTTAAATTTGTATTTATATTATATTAATTCGACAGATCTATTCATAATAGAGCGCGATTTAAAATTAAACGCATCGACACCTACGGGGTTTGAATTATATGAAGGAAACATTCAATTACAAGGAGTTGATAATCTAACAGGATATGGAATCTTTGCCTCAATAGAAGGTAATGAATTATTTAATCTCTGTCACACCTCAAATAATAATGATTTTGACAATGATACGGTACCTGATTTAGTTGAGTTAAATATTAATATGAATATTCGAACGAATGATAGTGATAATGATGGTCTTTCTGATGGCTTTGAGTATTATGGAGGCTCTAATCCAATTTCAAACGATTCTGATGGTGATGGATTACTTGATGGAGATGAATATTTTATTCATGGTACAAATGTGACTGATTGGGATTCGGATAATGATGGTCTTTCTGATGGCTTTGAAATACTATTTCTAAACACAAATGCCACGAATCCTGATACAGAGGGTGATGGCATACCAGATGGGTATGAATATTTCAATGGTTTAAACTATACGATTGATGATTCGGGGCTTGATCTTGACGGTGATGGGTTGGATAACCTATTAGAATATCAATTAGGTTCTTCTGTTAATAACTCAGATACAGAGGGTGATGGCATACCAGATGGGTATGAATATTTCAATGGTTTAAACTATACGATTGATGATTCGGG
>SDNL01000045.1 GCA_004524365.1 Promethearchaeota archaeon
AAGAAATGGTTGATATAATTGAATCTCAAGTGTTGAGAGGTGCAAATCTTATTTCTAATGTGAGAAAATTATCTCTTCTTGATAGTGATAGTATTGATTTGAAAGAAATTTCAATTAAAGAGATATTACAAAGGCTAATTACTGAAATCACACAAGATAATTCGAATGAGAAGATTCAGATTAAAGTTATAGAACCAGAAGGCGAACTCTTAATAAATGCAAATGAATTACTTTATGATGTATTCAAAAACCTTTTATTAAATGCTATTAAGTATAATAATAACCAAATAAAAAAAATAGAGGTCCTTATCTCAAATATAGAGAGACTAGGAAAAAAATATTATCAATTAGAGTTTAAAGATAACGGACGAGGCATCAGAGATGAAAGAAAGGAAAATATTTTTCAAAGAGATTATTTTGATGAGGAAAAAGGAAAAGGAATTGGATTGGGACTTTCTTTAGTAAAAAGGATTTTAGACACATATAATGCTACCATTGAAGTTGAGAATCGGATACGAGAGGATTATCATAGAGGGTCAAATTTTATTCTTAAAATTCCTAGACTCTAGTAAAGTTTTCAAACTTTATTTCTAAGAATTAAAAAGAGAAGATTTAAAATGGATTACAGTTTTTATTTCAATATTAGATGAGGGATAGTTATTAATAAAAAAGAAATAGATAATTAAACTAAAAAAGTATATATATGAGTTTATGTAGTAATAATTGTATAATCAAGATATATAAAATTGATTAATATATAATATTGATCAATGTGAGTCATTTGTGAGAGATTCACGGGGTTTTTAAATAAAAATGAAATCAATATTTATTGTCGAAGATGATAGCTCAATCAAAAAGATATATGAAAAGTTTTTAAAGCTTCGCGGTTATGATGTAATAGATACAGCTTCCAATGGGCAAGAAGCGGTTGAAAAATTTAAGAACTTTGAAAAAAAACCTAATGTTATTTTGATGGATCACAGAATGCCCATATTGAGCGGTATAGATGCAACTAAACAAATTCTTGAGATTTCAAACACCTCTCATATTATCTTTATCAGTGCTGATCGAAGTGTGAAACAAGAAGCATTATCTTTAGGGGTAACAAGCTTTTTAGAAAAACCGATTAGCCTTAATAATTTAATAGAATTCTTAAACACATTATAAAAGAACAAAATTCTTTATTGTTTTTGACGATAAATATTTTAAGTTAATTCCTTACCTTATTATTAATTAATTGAAATAATATTATTTCTTAATGAAAATTGATTACTTAAATAAGTTTAAGGGGGCTTTAATTGGATTGGCAATCGGTGATATTCTTGGAAGCCCGTTTAATGGTGAAATTCGACTAGATATTCTATCTAAATTTGAAAACTTTGAAACATTTTTATGGAAAAATAAACGGAAAATTTTCAAAACCTATACCGATAATACCCAATTGTCCCTCCATGTCACTGAAGCATTAATTCAAGGAAATGGATTTAAAATGAATTATTTAATTCGAGAATTTATTAAATGGCTTGATGATCCTCCGGGGACTAACGCTTTTTCTTGCATCTCTTCAATAAGTAAGTTAAAAAATAATATCTCATGGAAAAATGTGGCTACAAATAGTGGAGGTTCTGGGACTCTCACCCGAACCACTCCTATTGCACTTCTCTATAATAATGATGAAGATAATTTAAACAATTTAGCTGAGCTGATAAGTTCTATAACCCATTCTCATCCGGCAGCTTCTGGTAGTTCGATTTTGTTGGCTAGAGCAATTTCATTTTTACTTAAAAAATCTCCTAGTAATCAGTTCTTATTAGATGAATTTTTCGAATTACTCATTTTATCTATCTTAAATTCCCAAAAAGAAGTATGGAACGATTTAATTTCGTATATTGAGGAATTAAGAATTAGTTTAGATTTGTCAATTGAGGCAGGCTTAATTAAATTTTCTCAAATTGGCGTCTCTCAAATTTATTATATTCAAGAATATTTAGGAAAAGCTTTTATCCATCCCTACGCAATTAGCACAATAATTTGTGTCTTATTTCTCTTTTTAAAACATTTAGATTCTTTTGATGATTTTATTTATATTATAAGCACTGCTGGAGGAGGAGCAACCGCAGCGGCAGTTGGAGGAGCAATAGCTGGAGCATTTCATGGATATTCTCGAATCCCAGAAAAATTAATTAAACTCGTGAAAAATTCTAAATATATCTTAGATGTCGCTGAGAGACTTTATAAAACATATAGAAGAAGAAACAAAATTAAATAATATAGAGTAAAAGTAATATAATTATTCAAGAGTAATAGAAAATCTTTTTCCTTTTTTTAGCTTAACTTTTTTCTCCAATTCATGTACTTCTTCCTTTCCATCTACCTTCTGATAAACAATTTTACTTAGGGTTAATTCGGAATTAAATGTTTTCAATACTTTAAATTCTGTATTTCCATTTTTGCTCGAATAATTCATCATAAGCCAAAAATCAGGAAAGAAAATAGGGATTTTTAACTCACTTTTATTAGGTATTAAATGAGGAGATATCATTAATTTTTGTTCAAATCCATTGTAAGAAACACCAGATAAAGCATTAAGCACTGCCCACATAACCGGGTGAGACATATAAATATGATTTCTTTCCCACCCCCAATGATCCATATCCCATGGATATCCTTCATAAAATCCTTTTTCCCAAATTTTTTTGATTATATCTAATCCATCCTCAATTCTATTTAGATAAATGGATTCAAATGCTTGATATGCTAGGGTTTGCCAAGGATTATTCACTTTAGTTTTCTTTCTGAATAAAACTCTAACTGGGATTTCATTTCCATTAATATCTGCTTCTCGGTAAATAAGTGGTCGTGTTTTTTTCTCATTAATAATAGAATAATTATGAGAATTAACTAGTGTCTTAGTTTGCCATTTACTATGGGCTATTGCTTTTTCATATTGTACAACAGGACCCAAGCCACAAAGTCTACTGATCCAATCTCCCGCAAGGGCGCTAGTAAAAACTGTATCAGTTTGTTCACAAGTTTTAAAATATCCTTCATTCATCCATAGACACTCTTGATATGAATGATCCGTTGCTTGATATTGAGATTGATACTTTTTTATGAATTTAGAAAGTTTTCTCGATTCATTAGGATTATCTTTTTTAATTCTCTCCTTTAACAATTTTGCTAAATATATCACCATCCTAAGCGTTGCAAGATGAAGTATCGCAGTATATATAAAACAAGGGTGATAATTTTTATAATCATATGTGGTTATTCCTTCTGGAATTGAATTCCTCAGTGTTTCATCAAGATATTGCATAATTTCAGGAACTTTCTGCCAAAATTCTTTAAGTAGTTCAATATCTTTTGATTGGATGATATGCTTGCCTACTTGAAGAATAAGGGATTGAGGAAGATCAACCCAATGTTCCGAGCGATTAAAAATCTTAATTGGTTCTCCATATGGGATATGTTTTGTTCCCAAGGCGATATCGGCATGTCCATTTCCATGGGGGACTTTTCCATTTTTTGTTAATTCAAAAAAACCTTGAAGTTCATTTCTATCAAGTGAAGGAAAAAAGGCATAAGAATAAATATGAGAAACTAGGCGCTGATCAATTGTTCCTGTTAATGCACCAAACGGCCAATCCCAAGGGGTTCCTTCAATCATATAATAATCTCCACGCTTAGTAAGCACAGAATTAACAAGCATCGAGTCGGTCGAGTTTAATATATAAGATTTTAGCCAATAAGGAAGATTTGATTGATCAATGACTTCTATGATTTCTCGAGTTTCCTTTTCCATCCTACTTCGTTCATTTACTGAATATTGGATTAAATCTTCTGGATTAGAAAAATGTTGTAAATAATAGTGCCCATAATCTTTACCCTTATGATTTCCTAAGACCTTCCGTAGACGCTGCTTTTTTTCAATGACATAATAAGGTGTCCACCATAATAGATAAAAATTAATCTTTTTCTCTTCTTTAGGTTGTAATTCAAATTTAATGGAAAATGCTCCAGCATTTCCTGATGACTTATTTAGATTTACTTCTCCATCTTCCTTAAAAGAATTCCATAATAGTGGAGAATCAAGATTTGAATCCCATGATGGGCATTTTGAAATAGAAATTTTATTGTTTTTCTCTACATCGGTATAAATATAATATTGCCCAATAACTCGTCTACGAGGATTATTACCTTCATAATATTGAGTTGTGCCAAATTTTATACCTTCAATATCATTTAGTTCAAACTTCTCACCATAATTACCTTCAGTGGAATTATATACTACTGAACCATTTAATGGAAGAAGAAATCTGCTTCCTCCACTCCCACCAATCCCTAAGATATTCTCAAAGGAAAATAAAACCGAATTTAACATGTTTTCTCCAGTTGGGTTTTTAATTTTTATTTGAAAAAAAGCAATTGGAAGAGAGGAGTCTTTAATATTATGAGGGATAAGTGAAGTGAAACCAGAAAGTTCTAATTGGATGGGTAAAGCTTTATCTTCATATTTTAAATTAAAAAATGGAATTCTGCCCTTAAAATGAGTATGATGGATTGATGAAACATTGGAAAACTCTTTTCCTCCTTGAAAAGTTCTCCGTAATATCTTAGCTATTCTTTTTTCTTTTGATTTAACCCATATACCAAAAAACGAGCCTCTTGGATATTCTGCTTTTCCGATACTTTGGAACCAGTTATGATTGGTTCGGAATTTACCAAATCCCCCGTCAGTAAAAACAGAAAATCCCCCTGTGCCGAGTCCGCCCAAGGGAAATCCACGAGATGTACAATAATTATGAATATATCCCGTTTTTTCATTATAGTTAATATCACATTCAAAATCTTGTTTATTTTTTGACATATTTATTTTTTCTTGAAGGAATATGATTTTTTAGATATTCTAATTAACAAAATTTAAAATAGATTATTAGAGATTTCTTTTTTGGAATTTTTATATATATAAACATTCAAAAATTTACCACAAGAGTGCGAGAAAGCACCGTCCTTTAGAGCAGTGATGAATCGCATATATAAATTATTAATTCGGCACCCCCAATATTATTATAAAGAATAAAAACACTATTAAGAATGATGAATGATAACCAAGTTCATCATTAACCGTAGGGACTACGGGGGTTAGCGTTTGGAGAGGATGTAAGACTGACATTGAGCCAGCAATTCTCGATGAATTACGAATCCATCGCCCTTTAGGGCTTGGTAGTTCAATCTTTTTAAAAAGAAACACGATTATTACTACCAAATACTCTTATCCTACTTTTTATTTTTTCTTTACATGTTTCCAAGATAACTGGAGGAATGTCTTGATAATAAACTTCCCTTTCTGTATTATTCAATTTGTCCTTAATTGCATTAGCAATTGAATTAGAAATGCGAGAAAAGAAATTAATCTTTGATACACCATTTTGAATACATTCTTTAAAATCATCATCAGAGACACCTGAGCCACCATGGAGTACTAATGGAACTTCTGAAACTTCATTAATTTTTGCTAAGCGGTTAAAATCTAGTTTTGGCTTTTCTAAACAAATACCATGAGCAGTTCCAATCGAAATGGCCAAGGCATCGACTCCCGTCTCATCTATAAATTTTTCTGCCTCCTCAGGATTAGTATAGATTAGGTCCTCTCTTTTCTTTCCCTGCCTATCGGGATTATCTTCTTCCATAGCAACATGTCCAATTTCCCCTTCCACAGATACTCCAGACGAATGAGCTACTTTCACAACCTCTTGTGTTTTTGCTACATTTTGCTCGTATGATAAAGAAGACCCATCATACATCACTGCGGACGCGCCATATTTTAGAGCTTTCATAGTAGATTCAAAACTCATTCCATGGTCTAAAATCGCTGCTACTGGTACTTTAGCTTGTTTAGCCATTTTTTTCATTAAAGGGAATATGATTTCTAAAGGCATTATTTTGGAATGGATATCGGCAAATGCTATTATGACGGGGGAATATTCTTCTTCGGCAGCTTCTATTATTGCTCGGATCATTTGAATGCTTATTATATTAAAACTGCCGACAGCATATTTTTCTTCTCGAGCAGGAGTCAAAATATCTTTTAGTGTATATAAGGTCATTTTCTTTATTTTAAAGCCAAAGTGTTTATCTTATAAGATTATAATTATGATTGCAAATATAATCACCTTAAATAAATTAATCTATTCTTGAATTGAGAGATTATTTGAAGATTTCAATGTGGATTAATAAAAAAGTTAAAAACTAACAAAACATTTTTAGTAGTATCTAGTGCAGTAAAACCTAGACAACCTAAATTTTTTAAATTAACGATGGGAGGGTAGTCTAGCTTGGTAAGAAATGTGATTTCTCTTTAAACTCACTTTTCCCAAACTGATTCCTGGTTTGGGACCAGGAGGCCGCGGGTTCGAATCCCGTCTCTCCCATTTATTTCTTAATACCCTTCATAAAATTAATATGATTAATAATGATTTAAGAAATTGTCATTCTATTTAAACTAAAGGAAATTTAAGAGAAAAAATCGTACCTTGAGTATAATCATTTTTTATTCGGTTTTTTACTGAAATATTTCCCTTACATGCAATTACAATAGCTTTTACTAACGTGAGACCTATACCCATTCCTTTTGAATCATTCAAGTGATCCTTTTGTCCTTTAAAAATTAAATGTTTTTCCGAATCTGGAATCCCAATACCATTATCTGTGAAATTTATTTGTATATAATCCATATTTTTGCCTTTAACTCGAGAAAGGGAAATTTTGACTGTTTTTACTTTAGATTCATTATGTATTATTCCATTAATTATAATATTTTCGAAAGCATCTCGTAGGAATGGGTTTGCCATTATAAAAGGGTTATCTATAATCTTTTCTATAGAGACTGAAACATTAAATTGATTGAGGATGCTGCTTGAATCCATTATTTCCTTTAATAATTTAAGAACATTAGTCTTTTCTAATTTTATTTCTGAATTTTTTATTTTATCTAATTTACGAATATTAGAAATTAAATCAATTCCTTTTTGGACTTGAGAATGAATTAAATCAATAGCATCTTTTATATCGTCAGACATTTCTCCATTTCTTCCTTTCATTTCAACTAATTTAATGGAAAGATGTATATTATTTAATGCGTTAACTATATCATGGGCAAGTAAATCTTTATAAAAATTACCCTTATGATATGCTTCTTCATACTTCTCTTTAGACTTTTCCAGTTGATGTTGTGTTTTAATTAAATCTGAAATATCAGTTAATGTCCCACGAAATCCGACGGGATCTCCGTTTCTATATATTACTTTAGAATGAAATCGACCATAAAATTTACTACCATCCTTTTTAACTAATACCATTTTCGTTGGTTCAATTCTTTTTCCATTGAGTAGCTGTTGTCGTATTTTTATTGCTTTTTGTTTGTAATCATTATGAATTAAATCAAAGACTTTTTTTCCTTTCTTAAGATCCTCTTTAGTATATCCGAATATTTCAAAAGCTATAGGGTTAACATATGTGAGATTTGAGTTAATATCTGCCTCATAAATAATATCAGGAAGTAATTCTGCCATTTCTCGATATTTTTTTTCCGATTTTTTCAATTGATCTTGGGTTTCTTTTTGTTTAGTAATATCTCTTGAAATGAATAACCCCTTTAATCTTCCCTCTCTATCTTTAAAAGTTTTCCCTTTTGTCTCCAGCCAAACCCAATGTCCATCTTTATGTAAAAATCTTACTATCGCTTTTCCTTTTCCTTTTTCAAATCCATTTTTTATTTCCTCTTGAACCCATTTTAAATCATTAGGATGGATGAAATCTAAAACATTTTTTCCTAAAACATCTTCTTTTGAATATCCCATTATACTTTGAGTTGTGGGTTCATTAATATATTCATACTCAAATTTATCATTTAATATTGCAATGAGATCAAATATATTTTCTGTTATAAGGCGATATTTCGTTTCTGATTCCCTCAAAGCCTTTTCAGCTTGCTTCTTTTCTGTAATATTTTTAACATTTACTTGAAATATTTTCTCTCCTTCCATTGAAATAATCGATACAATTGTGTCGATATAGATTAATTTTCCATTTTTATTCCTTAACTTTAATTGTATTGGTTTTAAACTTTCTCCTTTAAGATACGCTTTGAATCTCTTTTTCAATAACTCTTTCTTTTCTGGATTAATACCCGGAAAATTGTAAAATTTGTTTCCCATTAATTCATTCTTTTTATATCCCAAGATTTCCATTAATTTGGTGTTAATTCTAATTATCTCTGCATTTTTATTAACTAAAAAAATACCATAGGGCGATTTTTCTATTAAATACTGAAATTCTCTTTTTGTTTCTTTTAATAATTTCTTTGTTTCCTTTTCTTCTGTAATATCTCGAATAATGGCTGTAATAAATGAGATCTCTCCCTCCTTATTTTTAATTGGATTATATTTTACTAATAGGTGACGTTCTCCTAGATTAGGATAAGTTTTTTGCATTTCATAACTTATTTTATTACCATTAAAGCATTTATCGACTTGTGGTTTAATAATATTTTGAAAGATATCCTTTCCTAATATATCTTCAACTTTATGGTTCACAACATTTTCACGGACCAAGTTATTATAATCTAAGAATGTTTGATTTACGAAGAGATATCTATAACCCTTAGTTATTGCTACAATGATGTTATCCGAGCCTTCAATCGCCATCTTATAATACTTAAGCATATCTCTCTGTATCTTTTCTGAGGTTTCATCAATAAAAATAACAAGATCCGCTGGCTTTCCTCTAAAATTAATTACAGTTGAATAATTATTTAAATAATGAATCTCTCCTGTTTTTGTTATTACTCTAAATTGATAATGAGTATATTGATTACTCTCTCCTTTTAATTTCATTTCTATTTGTTCTCTTACAAATTCTCTATCATCAGGATGAATTATTTTCAGTAATGTTTTATAATTTTTCCCTACTACTTCATCTTTTTCAAATCCAGAATAACTTAAGCATTTTGGATTTGCATAGATGATTCTATCATTTTGAATTAATTCTACTCCAATAGGTGCTGAATCGAGAATGTTTCTTAATCCTTTCTCTATTTCTGACTGATCTTTAATACTTTATCACACGTTTTTTGTCAATTTTTTTTTCAAATATGTTTTATACTTATTGAAATAATATAATTTTATATAGGAGGTATATCATATATAATAAGAATGTTAATTTTATTTAAAGTATTGTAACCCCTTCCAAAACTATTAATGAAATCGTTAAAGAGGAAAAATAAATTTATTTTGATTCTTTTAAGGGCGCTTTGAAAATCTTTGTTGTGAAAAATTCGATCATTAATCCAAATAGGCAATTTATAACCGGAATCCCGATAATTACAAGCAATTCTACTTTCATAATGATGTCAAAAAGAAAAAATGGAAGCCCTACGATAAGACCGATTAAAATCCCATGAATATACCATTTTATCCTACTAAGTCCCGAAATCCCAATTACAAATCCGATTAAAATCCTATTAACAAAAATAAAAAGAGCACGTAATAAATCGACGGGAATTCCTAATAAAAGAGATCCCAGATAACATAAGAGCCCTGCAATCCCCCCAAACAATAATCCAATTCCGACGCGTTTTAAATATGTCAAATTCTTTATCACTTTTTTAATTATATTAAATATTGATTTAAAGTAATTTTTAAGTATTAACTTTTTGATTTAATTAAATATATATATAAAAAAAGGGAAAAATAATAGAATTAAGTTCGTTTTTTGACCAGATAATATACACCCGCAATGAGTGCCCAAGTAATAGCAATAATTAAACATAAATATTTTATCAATGCAAATACAGAATGAATTATAGCTATAATATCAGGAAAGGAACCGGGATTAGTTAAAGTTATAAGTATACACGCATTTTCAGAAGCATCTAATATCGCAGCGAGTATTCCTATTATTGCAATAATAATTCCGCTCATTCTCCATTTCGAGCCCTCCTCATACTTACGTCCTATTAATAATGCTAAGGAAAATGCTAATAATCCATAGCTTACCATAAAACCATAATCAAAGCATTGTGCAAGAGTATATAGGTTCAAATCTGCAGTTTGTGCATACCAAACTTTCAATTTTGCTCCGCTAAATGATAATTGACTGGTTGTGAAATCCACAGGGAATCCTGATAACATAAAGGAAATTCCCATAATCGGATAAACGATAACAAAAATAATAATCGATAGAAGAAGCAGTCTCTTAAGTGTTTTATTAGAAGGTTTAGTTGATAATTTTTCAAGAATCACATTAATTAACCTTAATTTGTTTTCAAATAATTAATTTTAAAATAAAGAAATAAACAAATATAATATAATTTATGAAAAACAATTTGTTAATTTTCACTTTAATAAATTCGATGAAAAAAAGAAATGAATTGCTAATTAATTAATAAAAAGCTCATTAAAATCCAACTCTAGTAAATTAGCAATTTTTCTTAGAATTTCTTCATCAAATGCTTCAGATAATTCTTTTTCGTTCATTTCGGTAATAGAACCAAGTTTATTATAGGAAATCCCCACCTTTTTAGATATTTCTTTCAATTTTTTAAATGATAAGGACTCAATTTTATCTTTTATTATGGGAACTCTATAAAAAGTTTCAATTAAAGGTTTATTCAATATTTCGGCTATTTTAAACGACAAGGTAAGTGAGGGATTATAATTTCCTTTTTCTAAATAATAAATTGTTTGTCGAGAGACACCCACACGATTCGCTAATTCTTGTTGGGTTAATCCTAGTTCTTCTCGAAATTCTTTTACTCTTGATTTTATTTTTTTTTTAAACTTCAAATGAAATCCCTTAAAAATTTCCTCTTTATCTGATTATATTAAGTCTATATTATCTTCTAAAAATAAAAAATAAAAATTGAAATTATAAAGAAATATCAGCGCATTTTAAATAATTCTTCTATTTCACAATTCAAGGCATCTGCTATTTTATAAGCAAGGAATAAACTGGGGTTATATCTTCCCTCTTCTAAATATTCTATTGTTTGAATTGGTACTCCAACTTCTTCGGCCAGTTTTTCTTGGCTTAAATTCGCTTTTTGTCTTAGTTGTGTGATTTTCGTTTCTAATTTCTCCCCAGTTCGCATCTTTGACATGATGTAGCTAATGAAATTATCGAATGCTAATTCTTCTGGCTTAAAAATCTTATCTTCAAGACCACTCGGGACTCCAGCATATTGAGTCACCATTTCATTGATTTTTTTCTCAATAATATCTGGTTCTTTTAATCCAGGAATATATCCTTCTGGTCTTACAAATCCCCCTCCTTGTGCAGCTTGAGCAGCTGCAGCGGAACCTGCAGTTTCAATCTTTACAGTATAAAGATCATACATTCTATCAAAAACCCCGTTGACTATATTAATATTCTGAATTCGACTGTATGGAATCGTTGCACGAGTTTTTGTAAATACACCGTGATTTATGACAATATTCTCCTTGGAAAACGAATAAGAAAAGTTATTTATATATGCAGTTTCATAAAGATATGAAATTATGAGGATAATTAAAATAGGCAGCAAGGTTGTGGTCACCAGTAGGATTATAGTTAAAATTAAGGCTTCTTCGAAATTTTCATGCTTAAGTAGAAATAGAAGTAATAAAAATGTTATCAACATAGGTATAATATAAATTAATGAACCAATACTGGTCTTTATGATTTCTTTATTTCTATATTTCTTACTTATCGTTCCTTCATATGAATTTTGACTCATACTTATTTTTTCACCAATTTTTTTATTGTTAGTTTAGTATTACATGTAAAACATATTAAACATTAATATATAAATCTTTTGAATTTATAAATATATAAAATATATAAAATTTCTATTCTTTTAAATTCTTAACCTAAAATTCCTTTTAATAGATATTTAAAAAAAGAAAAATTAAGATGTAAAGTTCACTTTACATGAGATGATATATTCATCTTTCAATTTTTCCTGGAAGGTAGAAGGGATATCTTTTTCCTAATAATTTACTATGTATCCATCTATCTAATTTTCTAACTCTCTGAAAGATTTCCCACATTTGGGCATCATCTTTATAATAATCCCTAATTTCCTCCAAATTTAAGGGTTTGATGTTATGATCTTTTACCTCATTCTTTAAGAATTGATTTGCTAATCCTATCAATTCTGGGATCATCTCTGATTTTTGTTCTTTATAAAAATTTGCAATTAAGTCGATGATTACCCGTCGAAAATCATAATACCTATTTACGGTATCTTCAAGAAAAAGGGCTTTTAAAAGCCAACGCAAGAAAGATGGGGCACTTTTAAGTAATAATTCGGGCTCCATTGCTTCATTCCCCTTAATTCTAAATAATGGAGTACTGGTATCTAAATATTGAAGCTTTGTCTTTTTATCAATAGTAGGGTTAACATGATTTAAATTAATTACCGAAAAATTGGAAATCTGTCCATCTAAGGCAACTTCAAATATATTATTTTCTTGGTTAAAGTCCCATACTTTTTTCATTTCCCGGAGTACAAGCAGAACTAGAAGTTTTATATCTTCCTTTGATATTTGATGGATTAGTTTGTTTGCAACGGAATTAGTATCAATCATTTCCTGGACGCAATAGAACTGAATTTTTCCTTGTTGATCTCTAAACCAAGCTACATCATAATCAGGTAATTTCAACCCAATCCGTTTCAGTAATTTATTGTAGGTATTATATGCCCAAATATGTCTTTTAACTTGCGTTTCATCGTCGAAGATAGGAATTCGTTTATATGCTATATTATCTCCTTCTAAACGGAAGACCATACTAATTTCACCCCATCCCAAGATTTCTATAGGAATCCTACCTTTTTCAGGATGAAGAGTATCTAATGTTTGTTCAAATTTTTTTAATATTTCGATATTTATATCCATATAATTCCCCCTCAAATTGTTAATTTCCTTGAAGATTATTTATTTTTTCAATTCCTTTATGAATTCGGTTAAGAACTTCCTCAATATCTTCTTTTTCAATTATCAATGGTGGCATAATGATTAGGGTATCCTTTTTATTACCACAATAATTCTGTAAGACTCCTTCTTTAATGATGGCCACCATAGTTAATTCTGCGATTATTTCATCTTTAAACTCTAAACCCCACATTAATCCCCTACCACGCGCTTCTTTAATGATATTAGAGAATTCTTGAGCTAAGTTCTTCAGACCATCTCCAAAAATCTTTCCCATTTTTTTTACATGATTTAGAAATTTTGGATCAGATTGAATTTCTAACATTTTATGGGCGACTGCGCAACCTAAATCGGATCCTCCTGTAGTGGAAATATGAATAAACGGATCATCTTTAAATATTTTCTTTTCTATAAATCCCTTATAACTGGTGACACTTAAAGGATATATCCCTGAACTCATCCCCTTTCCAAG
>SDNL01000046.1 GCA_004524365.1 Promethearchaeota archaeon
TGATAATAACTATGATTAATAGATAAAATAAAAAAAAATTATGAAACTGTTGAGTATGATATTTTGGTCCCTACATAACAAGGTTCGATCTTTTCTGCTCCATATTTTTCTCGTAAGATATCAATAGCGTTTGTGCTTTTCATAAAGAAGTAAGGTAATTGGTCGGTACAATGATTTAAATAAAGATTAGGGTCATTAAATTTAGTTCTAAATACTTCTCCCGTTTCTAAAACCTCTTCCTCTGAGTACCGCGCCATATGAGTACCCCCTATAATAGCTTTAATTGGTTTATCAGATGTTTTTTTAGCATTTGTACATATATTTAGTATTCCTGCGTGAGCACAACCAGTAATAATTATTTGCTCTTTATCCAATTCTAATATTAAGCTAAGATCATCATATATGGGATCCATTTTAAGCTCATCTCCCTCCATATGAACTGCTGTTGGTTCAGCACCATCTCGATATTTTCTTTCCTTTATTTCTCCTGTTGTTCTCAAAATGTCATTTATTTGAATCGGTCCTCGATTAAATTTAAATTCGATCTTTTCCTCTTGTTCATTTGTTAATTTTGGAAATCCAATATTTTTTTTAATAAATAAGACTTTCGCATATTTGGGTTCCCGAACATCTGGGTGAGCATATACAGGTAATTTCTTATTTCCAGAACGAGCATCTAAAAATTCTGGAAGACCCTTTGTGTGATCATAATGCCCATGAGAAAAAATTAATTTTGATATCTCATTAGGATCAACATTTAATTTTTTCATATTATGTAATAATGTATCTCCATCACCACCTACATCAAATAGGATATTCTCACCATTCATTTTTATTAAAAAACTCTGTCCATGCTTACCGATTAAATCACTGTCGGGTTTAGCTATATTGCTATAGAGGTTCAATATTTCAATATTCATACAATTTACACTTTGATTTTATGTTTATTTTATATATTTTGAATGATTATTTAAAAAATTATTATTATCATTTAAATTTAATTTTCTTAATAAATGTAAAGATTTTTACAAGTAATTTTCGAAAAATAGGGTTATATTTTTAAAATCTATCTAATTCAAAGTTTTTAATCCTTAGAGGGATATTATTGATTATTTAATACATAAAAATAAATACTTTCAAACTATTAAATATCTAATTTTAAATTAAAAATTTTGAAAAAATATAGGTAAGAAATATGGCTAGGTATTACAGGAAGGGAAAAAAGACCCATGCGAAGGATGAGAGTTTTGAGCAAGATAATGTTGGAGAGGAAAAGGAGCGATTCCAAGTCAGTATTGACTTAATATCCTTAAAAACCCTAACAGATGAAGATATCGGATTTACAGGAGAATTTTATCTTAAAGCAGATGGACCAGATAATGTTTTTAAATCCAGGTATCCACACGCTGGTGAGATTAAATTAGCGAAGAATCAAACCTTTACTTCAAAAGCAGATATGAATGTTTGGAGTCAGTTTGAAACTGTTCGTCGCGGAGAAGAAAGCGATGTAAAAATAAAGATAGAATTAAGAGAAAAGGATCCTCTTCGGAAAGATGAAGTAATTGCGGAAGAAACTTACTCAATTAGTCTCCCTCAAAAAACTAAATATGTTGTATTGCAAGATAAGGATGAGCAAACAAAAGCTAAATTGAGAATCCAATCTACCCGTACAAGATATTAAAGACCTTCTTTCTCTAATCCATCTTTTTTAAGATATGGTGAATATTATTTCCTTTTTTTTATTATTTTCTATATTTTTTATATAAATTTATTACAATTAAGATTTAAAAAGAATTCTAATATTTTTCAGTAACTTTTATCCCTTTTACCAACCAGGAGAAATTATTCTCCAATCCATTCCCATTTTTGACAGAAATTGATGCATATCTTATATTTAAATCTGATAATTCCGGATTAAATAATTCTTTATGTTTCTCTAAATTAAATTCTGGATTTAAATCGATTTTATTGAAAAGTACTAATAAAGGAATAGTCTTATATTTGTCTTTTGAATATTCTTTACTAAGAAAATTCATCCAATAATTAAATCTTTCAACAGATTCTTTCATCTCTTTTTCGTTCTTGGTAGCATCCACAACATAAACGATTGCTTGTGGTAACTTTCCTTTCTCTATTGGGTGGCTCTCAAAAATTTCCTTTAAATGTTTTTCACAACAAATATCTAAAACACGAAAATCCGTTTGATTATATATTAGTTGGAATATTTGAGGGGTTAGGGTAGGTGTGGCTTGTGGAATGAATTTTCCATGTATAAGATAATCAATAATAGCACTCTTACCTGTTCCTTTCTCTCCTAAAATAAGTACTTCAGACAATCCTAAATTATACGTCGAATGGAGTTTTGAAGCTTCAAAAAAGCATTCAGTCAGTTCTTTAATGACTTCTCCAAAAATTCTATATGATTCTCTTTCAGCATGAGGGGTATTAACTGAAAATATTTTAGTAAGATTAGGGATATTTTTAAGATTTGATATAGTCTTTTCCATTATAGGTTTAAAAAAATGGGTATTTTCATGCTCATCAAGGTAAAGCGTAAGCATAAGATCTACTTTTACATCTTTTTCCCATGAAGAATCGACCTTAAAAATAAAAGATAAAAATGAGCCATCATCATAACATTTCTTATCAATTTTCAAGTTCTTATCCAAATGTGATTGAAAAACGTTTCCCAAATACGCTTGAATGTCATCAGACAAGTTTTGCTCTGGAATAGTATATAAAATTTTTAATTTCTTCTTATGTTCAAACCGTGAAAGAATTAATTTCATAAATTAAATTTAGATTGAAATTCAATAAACTTTGACTTTTTAGATTATAAATTCAAAAATAGTATAAAATAAAAAGCTTGAAATTATTTACAAAAAAGTCTTAGATATGAAATTCTGTACCCACTACCCCTAAAGTATGTGCTGGATGATCTGCCATTAATTTATTAAATTCAAAACCAGTACAATGCATACCACATATAACATCTGGGTTTATTTCCTCAAAATATTTAACCTTTTCATTTATTTTTTCCACAGGATTCCATTCTTCATGAAACCCTCCGGCAACTACATAAATTTTATCAATTCCGGTAAGTTTTTGTCCATGTTTAATCGTATTTTTAATTCCGCAGTGACCGCAACCCGTTAAAACTACTAAACCTTTGTCCTTTACATTAATGTAAATTGAAGTCTCATCTCTAAATAAATGTTTTTCAAATTCCTTTCTGCTCCTTTGGATGTAAAATCCTTTAGTAGCTTCATTCTTATCAAATAATTCTATTTCACCACTGGTGGTTATCCCTTTATATAATTTCATAGGTTTATTGGTTTCAATAATTTTAATCTTATGCTTTTCAGCTAAATCCATTATCATTTTTTTATTCAATGATGGTAGTTTTTTGTTTAATTTGAGTTTGCCAGCTTTATCCAATTTTCTTAAATTTTCACCTAATTCTTCTGCGGGGATTTCCTCACCACTTTTTGTAATTACTATATAATTTTGTTCAAATACTCGAGGGTTTAAAATAAGTTCTGCACCTTCATGCAATAATGGAATAACAGCAGGCAATGCACCCCAGTGATCAAAATGTCCGTGGCTAAGGATTAACTTTTCAACATCATTTAAATTTACTCCTAACTGAGTACTATTTTCAATTACTGCTTGACTTAACCCTCCCGTATCCAATAAGAATAAATGTGACTCTCCATTTTCCTTTACTTCAATACTCATTGATAATCCATGCTCCCCTAAGAGTCTATTAGCTGACGCCTCTGGCTGAGTCACAAGACCTTTAAACTTTTCTTCGGTTAAGACTGTTATGCTGGTAGTATTCGTTGTGAGTACTTTAATAGTAACTTTTCCACTTTCAATTCCTTCAGAAATATTAACACTCATTTTTCTCTTAAATTTTTATTTTTTCGGATATATTAATTAATCTTAATGAAGTTAGTTTTATTTATAAACATTTTTAAGATCAATCGAAGTCACAAAACTCTATGCTTATCATCTCAAGTGGGAAAAACACCCTAGTTTTCAATTTAATTTCATCTTTTTTCTTAATATTAAATTAAATTATTTAAAGCTATAATTAGCTTAAAATTAATTGTTAATTTATATAGAAATATTGTTATGATACTTGAATTACTTGTAATAGGAAATGAAGTTTTAATAGGAAAGACTCAAGATACCAATTCAAGTTGGATGGCGAAGCGAATCACGAAATATGGACATAAAATCAGGAGAATTACGACTATTGGTGATGATTTGAATGAAATTGCTTCAGCTATACAAGAGATATTAAATCGAAACCCTGATATGATTATCTCAACGGGGGGTCTTGGACCAACCTTCGATGATATGACCAATGAAGGCATCGCCCAAGGATTAGATCGAGAATTAGTGTTAGATGAACATGCCTATAATTCAATTAAAAAGGCATATAAGAATGCATATGAACAAGGTATCTTAAAATTGGAAGGTATGACACCCGAACGTAAAAAAATGGCGTATATGCCAAAAGGATCAACCCCCCTCCCAAATACAAAAGGTACCGCACCGGGAGTAAAGCTTGAAGAGAATAATATTGATATTTACATTTTACCTGGAGTACCTGCGGAAATGAAGAAAATGTTCAGAACCGTGATAAAACCAATTTTAAAGGAGAAAAAGGGAAAGTTCTATGAAGACGGATTTATTTTTTCTGGAATTGGAGAATCTCAAATTGCAAAATACACAAGCAAATTAGAGGATAAACATCCAGATCTATGGATAAAAACCCACCCCCGGGTTGGACTCTCAGTTGAAGTGGAGATTTCGATTACATGCTTTGATAAACCCACTTGTGAAAAACAGATAGAAGAAGTCCTTACGAAATTAAAGGAGATTGTAAAAGAGTTAGGGGGAACTATAAAGGAAAAAAGCATAGTAAAATAACATAGAGAGAAATTCTATTTTCTAAAAAACAATTAGCTATGTTATTGGCAATAATTTACCAAATCTTGTGCATCTAATAGTTTTACTTTTATTTTAGTGTTAGAAATTTCAATTTTGTTTTCATACACAGGATTACCTCGGAGATCTATGATTTGCAAATTTTTTAAACCCCCTACTCCCTTTATATCATTGATTTTATTAAATGCGAGATTTAATCTTTTTAATTGGACTAAAGATTCTAAATTCTTTAACTCATTAATTCGGTTTCTCTTGATCACTAATAGAACCAGATTTCTAAGCTTATCAAGACCTTGAATCTTTGTAATAAAATTTTTTTCAATATTTAGAAATCTTAACTTAGAAAGGTTTTCAAGCCCTTCAATTATATAAATTCGATTACTACCCAAATATAATTCCTTGAGATCAGTTAAGTTTCCTAAACCTTCAATTTTCTGAATTCTATTATCGAAAAGATTTAATTCTGTCAAATTGATAAGATCATCGAGTCCTTTTATTTTTGAGATATTGTTATTATAAAGATATAAGTGAGTTAAATTAGTGAGGTTTTCAAGATTTTTAATTTCGGTTATTTCATTAAATTGAAGGTTTAGCTTTTTTAAACTTTTTAAATTTTCAAGGTTATTTATTTCCCGAATATAGTTATTAGAAAGATTTAATTCTTCCAGATCAGCAATCTCCTCTAATCGCTCAATCTCATAAATATTTTTAATCTTTAAATTACTCAAATCTAGTCTCGCTTCTCTTACTTCAAATCTTTTTTTCTTATATTTAACATATTTCATTGTTTCGAGTTCTTCGTTAGCTAATTATTTTTAAAAAAAGAAAATTATATATAGATAATTTAAGATCAAAAGATCATAACTTTAATAATATAGGGTTTAGGTGTTAAAAATTACTTATATATTAACAGATGCAGATATACTAAACGGAACATTTAGCATACTTGTGGTTGTTTTTTCGATTATTATTGGAATATATATTGCCTCTAGGTACTTTAAGTATGGAGATGAAAACTTTCTATTTATTGGAGCTGCTTGGATTGGTTTAAATCAAGGTTGGTGGCCTTCTTCAGTATCATTTATAAAAACATTACTGACGATGGAACCATTAGCGGATTCACTCTACTTCTTGATAGGGAATATAGGTGTTCCGATATTTACCCTTGGATGGATGTATGCACTGACTAAATTAATGTATCCAAAATATAAAACCTATATTTTGATTGCTTTCTCGGTTTTTATGGTTTTTTTTGAGATATATTTATTTACGCTTCTCTTCTTAGATCCAAGCTTTATAGGGATCGTAAATGGTGCTGTTGATGTAGAATATGATTCCATTTTTCGGCTTATTTTGTTATCTGATGTTGCACTTGTTTTTATTACAGGTCTCCATTTTGCCGTTAAATCTATTAGATCGAAAAATCAAGCAACGACTTTAAAGGGAAAGTTCTTGTTCATTGCATTTATATCATACTTTTTTGGAGCAATTGCGGATACGTTACCCTTATCTCCATTATTTCTTCCCATAATAAGAATTATATTAATTCTTAGTGGAATCGCGTTTTATTTTGGATGGGTTCTTCCAGAACCTGTGAAAAATATCTTTATAAGGAAGAAATAAATTCCTTTTTTTTATATATTGATTTAATAAAAATTGAAAATATCTGATGACACTTTGCAAGTGTAATTCTCCATAAGCACACGCTTCTTGCGTTTAAGCTATTTCATCGACATCATTTAAAACTTTGAAATCTCTAAATTTTCGAGCTCTTGAGAAACTCGCACTTGGCTGGGATCTTTATCATCAATATATCCAACAATCCAATTTGGAATTTTATTTGCAGATAAAGTATTCGTAAATTCCTCTACTTTTTCTTGATCTATTGCCATGAGCATACCGCCCGCAGTTTCACTCGATTGACAGTCTTCAAAAGCATATCCTAATTCTGCGGATAATTGTTCTGAAAGTTTAATTGAAGGAATTTTCGTGATCATTGCTGAAAGTGAAGAATGTTGGAGCATTTCTTTAGTATGTCCTGCAAGACCAAATCCTGTCACATCTGATATTGCATGAACAAATGAAAAGTCTTCAAATGAATGAATCGTTCTAACCACTTCTTGATTTGGAGTTGTCATGACTTTAATAGCAATATCAATAGAATTATATAATTCAGATTTGGAATATGATTCCAAAATTTCGGGCATCTCCTTTAAAACACGATATGCGGCCATAACAGATTGGATTCCAATAGGTTTAGTCAGTACTAATTTATCTCCCTTTCGCACTCCACTTTTTCGAATGATCGAATTCTGGTTGATAATTCCAGATGCTTCTCCCCCTATTAGGGGCCAATCGCAATATATAGTGTGTCCTCCCACAATTTTAGAATTAATTTTATTTTCCATAAAATTTTTTACTCCCAAGAGCATATCTTCAACAATATCACTAGGTGCATTTAAAGGAATTCCTAAAAATGCTAGCATACCAGAATTAATTTCGGGAACATTCATAGCAAATATATCATTAGTAACATTGCAAGCTGCGATTTCTCCTTGAATTTTGGGGTCGTCTATTATGGGAGTGAATATATCCAAGTTTTTTACAAGTACTAATTGCGTCCCTTTAATTGGAATAACTGCGGCATCTTCAACGTCCCCGTAAAGCCCTACTCGTTTTAAAAGATCCTCTAAATTTGACGCGCCAAGTTTACAAGATCATCCATGTATTTTAACCTGTGATGTTAATCTGTACTTTTTTTCCTCTTTCATCACCATCAATCCTTTTAATTTAATTTTAATAAGATTTAATTTTATTATTTAAGTTTTATACGGTATATATGATAGTTTCAAAAAAGTATTAATCTTTTCGTAAATAATTATCGATTAATTCGATAAACAAATTTAGCATTGACAAAATCCATAAGTCTTAACTATTCCTTCGGTATGGACTTTTCCATTCCAGATACTTTTTAATTAATGGGCTGAATATCTTAAAGACTTTTCGCTTCCATCCTAATTCGCGCTTGAAATCCTCTAAAAAGTCTTCAAATGTATGCTTTTGATAATTAAGGAGTCTTTGAGATTCTTGAGTATCTAACCAACCAACATAAAACCAATCATCATCATTTTTAGGCTTTTTGAATGAGTCTTCTGAAATCATTTTTATTCCCAGTGTTCGAAAATATCCCTTCATTAATTCACGGTTAGTAATTTGGCAGCGTTTTCCGCCGCCGATTAGGAGGATTTTATTTTGGATATTTTTTATGGCGGCTTGAATTAACGCTATACCCACATCTTTCGGATGAATGAACTCAATCTGTTGTTCTAACGGCATTTCAAAAAGTAAATCCATATAATCCCTTGAAACCATAGAGGGTGGTGGTGCCCCCGTGATCCTTAATATAATCCAAGGAAATCCACTACTCATTAATACATCTTCTGCTCGCTTCTTGGTTTTAGTATAAACATCTGTGGGTTTTATGGGTGTATTTGTGGTTATTAATTGATCTTTTGGGGACCAAGGACCATATATAGAAACAGAAGAAGAAAGAATTACTTTTGGTCTCTCATTTAATGATCTGTTTTTGCAATACGTTTCCATGCATTCCAGTAAAATCCTTTTACCTTTTACGTTAATTTTATGTGATAATTTAGGATCTTTTTCTGTTTTAGGGTGAAGGAGTCCTGCTAAATGGATAACAGCATCTGCATCACAAACCGCATCTTTTAATTTCGATTTATCACAAATATCTCCCCATATTGTTTTAAAACCATGATCTTTACTCAGATCTAAAAGTCTATTTTGAACTTTTACAGTATTATCGTTCTTAATATCATAACAAATTAATTCATGTTTTTCTTGTAGCTCAAGTGCCGCTTGAATTGTATATTGACCTAGATTCCCAAATGCTCCAGTAATTAATATTTTCATAAAACCTTCATTCCTTTTTGTATTCAATATAATTAGTCTTTTAGTTAAAGACTTTTCGCTAATATTTATTGAATTAGAAAATTAGTCACAGTTTTCCAATATTTTTTAATTTTTTTTTGCTCCAAGCTTATATTTTGAGTAACGGAACTACTCAATTCTTTCAAAATACTTTTAATTTGAAGCGATTGGTAATATGAAATTTGGGGGGCAATAACTGCAAACATATATTCTCTCTCTCCTCCTCTACAATTTTCATCATTATAAGAGTCAAAATAAGCGTATCCTGTGACTTTAAAATTTTTTAAGTTAATGAGGATTCCTTCTGCTCGTTCAAGCCGCTTTTTCTGTCCATAAATACTATTTATAGCGTGAAATAATTGGATTCCCATCTTTTCTAAGGGTAATTCAGTCTTTTCAGGATAATTATTTATTAAATGAGGGCCAATTATATCGTCCCAATCAACGCGCAATAAATAGATTTGATCTTTTCCCAGATTTTCACCTTGTTTTAAATTATACTCCTCATCATTAATAGGATATAATTTATCAAATTTTTTAGAAACAGATTTTCGTTTCATATTTCTCAGAATCTTTCCCTCAATTGTTGCTAATAAATCATCTTTATTGACTGGTTTTATTAAATAATCATCTACTCCAAGTAATTTTCCTAATCGAATATCTTCTGGTTCATCTAAAGCAGATAAAAAGATAAATGGAATATGATTTAATTTTGGATTACTTGAAACGATTTTAAATAACTCGTATCCATCAATAAGAGGCATTTTAATATCACTAATAATAAGGTCTGGCACTTGATCCCCCTCTTGAAGAATTTTAAGAGCCTTTTTTCCGTGTTCCGCGGTGATAACTTGATATTCGTATTCTTCTAAGATTAATTTTAAATAATAGAGAATATCCGGTTCATCTTCTACAGCGAGAATAATCTTGTTATGAATCATATCTATATCTCTCCTTTTTCCTTCTTTATTTAAATTCTGAGAATGCTCCATCATTTTTGAATATTTTAATTAGTATCCAAAATGAATTCAATGTATATAATTATATAAGATGAAGGATTTTTTAATTTTAATTAAAAATCTTAATTAAAAATAAGTTAACAGAATCAAACTATTTGTAAATATCAAGAGCGATCATTGACTTTTTAATCTGGTGCGGATGTCCCAATAAATTGTAATAAATCCGCAAAACTATTTCATTAGGAGAAGAATATCTCTTTTCTTTTCGATCTATTTTTAATAAGTATTTAAATCTGAACTCTTGAAGCGCTTTCAATTTATCTATTTTAAATAGGTTCGACCCTCGGACTTTTATGTAATTTGGAGTATTTAATTTAATGACTAAATCCCGGAAATCATGATTTGTTGTATTATTTAATCGTAAACTTAGCTCTAAATAATTTCCAACTGTTCTCACTTGCTTATATATGCTTGGCTGATTTATTTCGGCGGTTTCTGTTTCTAATTCTGGTATAAAAAGTGAGCTGTTTATAATTTTAGCATCCAGTTTCTCCTCATTTATGTATTTAAATGCTAATTCTTTAATTCTTTCTTTATCCATTTCGATGTTATTTGAGAGAAGATCAAATGAAACGGGATTACTAATACATAAATAATGTTTAATTTGATGTAAAAATAATGTTTCTCTGCTTTTATTGACAAATTTTCTCAATTTTCTTATGATTAATTCTTTTGAATTTTGCCACTTCTGTAATGCGGGTTGGATATAGAGATTAAATCCATCGTTATATTCATTAAATATATCCCTTTTCTCTATCAATCTATCAATCTTTTTTTCCGTCTCATCAATAAAAGCTTTTATTTGAGAAGAAATCTCATTTATCATTTTTTCTGTATTATTAAATTGTCCTTTATGGATTAAAGAATTTAACTTCACAGTAGAATTTTCCATATTATGGTGGAGTTTTTTAAGTCCATTAAAACCATATGTCACAATTGAATTAATTCGGGATTGTACAATTTGGAAGAGTAGATCTTTTTTATCTATTCCTTGAATCTGGTATGAATCATTTTCTTTTTCTGGTGTATTAATCTGTTTAATTAATAAATCTTTCATTTTTTTAATTTGTTTATCCCACTTGTTTAAATTAATTTGAATTTCAATCTTTACAGAAATCCATTTGTCAATTAAGGGTTTGAAAAGATCATCAAATTCTACATTATTAATTATTAACTCGCGAATTGAAAGATCCAGATTTAGAAGATTTTTACGGATTAAAGATATATTATCGAACTTTTCTTTTAAGGTTGCTTTAGAATATAGATCTGGAGTTATTAAATCTTCTTTATCCTCCTCAACAGGTTCCTCTTTAATATAGTCAAATTGGGCTTTTAAGATGTTGATTTTATCAATTAATATATTAATTTTTGCATTTAAATCAGCTTTATGTTCTTTTTCCTTCGTTTCAAGCATCTCAGTAATATGACTTCTTATAATTGTCAACTCATCAATAATCTGTATTTTTGTATCCTCCCATTCCTCGAGGACTTCAAAAGCCAATCGTTTATATTGAAATGTATTGATTTCTTTGTCAAATATTTGAATCCTTTGTAAAATTTCATCATACAAATGTTTTAATTGGACCTCCGTTGTATTAAATCTAAAATTATCGATGTATGAATTTAAGGTTTCTCGAAACTCTGAAGGGATTTTGTTAAATTTTTTAATTTTCTTTCTCAAGAACGAGATTTGAGTATTTATTTCTTTTATCATTTCTTGAGTATCTGGGAACCGTGATTGGATTTTATCTAAAGTATAAGATATTTCCTTCTTTACATCCATATCCTCCTCCTCATCTAAGTTATTATTTAATTCCAGACAAATCCAAATGATAATTCGTTTTGGGAAAATATGTCCAATATTTATCAGTTTCTCAATTAATTGAATTGCGCCCTTCCTTTCCCTCCAATATAGTGATTCCAATTTCAATAACATTCCTGAAATTTCATTTTCAATTTCGATCTGATACTCTCGGAATAATCGTTTTAACACTAGCGCCATTGTTTCTCTTACGTTTTCACTGGGATTATCTAATTCCTCAAAAATTGTGGGAAAAATCTTGCTAATATGATTTTGAGATAATTGATAAAGTGCATGACCGAGTGAAATTCGCTCTGATTTTTGCCTTGTTTCCGAAATGGTTGCAATAAAACTCGCCCATACTTGTTTAAAATTCTTCTCTGCAATCTTGGTGAGGGCTCCGATTACTTTATCTTGAATCCGATAATCGTCCGTTTTGAAAAAATTTAATATCCTAGGAATAAAAGATATTATCTCAGAGGGTCTTTCATGTCCGATTTCGCCAAATAACCAAATTATGTAATTTTGAACCTCAGGTTCTTCATTATGTAAAAGATTTAGTAAAAGATAAAAGATATTTTCTTTTGAAATATAAGTTAGTCCCAAGATTTTTAAAAGTTCTGCTGATAATCTCGCAATTTCCGAGTCTTCATGTCTTAAATGGACAAGGACCATTGAAAGTAAAGGTTCCAACCTTACAATCGTCCTTGGCTTTTCTTTAGATATCTTTTTAATTGCTCTTATAGTATTTAATTTAACTTCCCAGTTATCATCCATTAATTTTTCCGTGAACTCTTTAACGATGTATGCTATTTTATTTGAATCGATATGAAGATTTAGAATAAGAGTTCCCAAAGTTTTGACAGCTAACTGGCGTACTGAAGTATCTCGATCATACAATCGGGATTTAATTTCTTCTAATAATTCAATCAATAAATTTGGTCTATATCGTGAAATCCGATCCAATATATCAAGACAAGCTAATCTAATCCAAGAATCCGAGTCATTTATTAAAGGCTTAAGGGTTTCCGCAGTATTAAGTGAGATCTCAGGGGTTTTGTCGCATATTTTTACAAGGATATTAAGACAATTATAGACTTGTTCATTATTATTTTGTAATCTATACTTTTCTATCAATTCTAATAAATTAGTGGTGGCATATTCATACCTACCTTTTAATATCAGTTGCTCTATCTCGGGTAAATGCAATATTAGTATCTCAGATATGTTGTTTTAATAGAAGATTAACATTTTACATATAGTGCTTCAATAATAAAAAATTATATTTTTTGAAAAAAAGAAAATTAAAAAATTAATAAGTTTAGTTATTTAACTCTATGATCGCACTCCCTTCAAGTGAAACACGATCTCTGTAAGTGAGTATTCCTTGTTCAACTTCTTTCTCATGAACTAAATTTCTTTCTCGATCTTTATCCGAAACATAGCCTCGCTTTCCAGCTTCAAATTCTTTTACGATGTTTCCCTCAATATCTTTAACATGAACGGGAGTTATGGTTCGCTGAATTACATCCAAATGTACTCTTTTTCCATCTATTTCCTTTACAGTGGCTTCTGTCTTAAGGGTATCCCCACACCGAACCATCCCAACCATATCTACATCTACCTCAATAAGTTTACCATCACGTTCAAGATTTAAGAAATCTTCAAACATTTTTGTTAGATAACCA
>SDNL01000047.1 GCA_004524365.1 Promethearchaeota archaeon
CCCATATACCGTCGGTAGAATCATACCAAACCACATGTACTGTATTTAAGCTATCAACGGCGATAGATGGAGTATAACTATCATCATTATTCCAATTTGTTTCATCATCTGAAATCACCGTAGCATTAGACCATCCCGCTGCTGCAGTATAATTACAATACATTATTTCGGTATCGCTCCCCCATGTACCGTCGGTATGATCATACCAAACCACATGTACTGTATTTAAGCTATCAACGGCGATAGATGGAGTATAACTATCATCATTATTCCAATTTGTTTCATCATCTGAAATCACTGTAGCATTAGACCATCCCGCTGTTGCAGTATAAGTACAATACATTATTTCGATATCGCTGCCCCATGTACCGTTGGTATAATCATACCAAACTACATGTACTGTATTCAAAGTATCAATGGCAATAGATGGTGAACGACTATTATCATCATTCCAGAGAGTAATATCATCTGAAATTACTATTGCACTATTGTCATTGCTTAAGGAAACTTGATTTGATACTTGATTGTTTTTAATTGCATAGATATAATTTCCATTAAAGAAAGAAGAAATAGTTCCTCCTAAAATCCCATAGGTTAATAAAAAGAAGAGGATTGCAAAATTTTTCTTTTTCATAAATTTATTCCCGGATTAGGTTTTTAAAAGTAAAAACTTAATTTAAAAATTAATAAGAAACATTCAAATTTAAATGTATATGAAAAAAGAGTTAAACAGCCATAAAAAACTTATATGTAGAGTTTGAAGTTCAAATTTATAATTTTAACGAAATTGCGAAAGAAGTCCCCTCCCTTTATTCAGGGCGGGGAGATTTCAATTAGTTCTCTCTTTAGTAAAATTACCTAATCAATTCTTGAAGTAAATATTGTGGTTTAATAAGGCCTTGTATAGCAGGTCGTTCATTAATGATGGTATAAGGGACTCCCGAAGCTCTGTAATATTGTCCAATATCTTGATTTACCATAATATCGACCACAACTGTTCTGAGCTTTCCTTCTGATGCGACTGCGAATAGGTTTGCCGTTTTAACTAGTTCCGGGCAATAGGGGCATTGCATTGTCATCATTATTTTAATTGTGGCAGGATCAATTCGTTCTATATTTTGTTTTATCGTATTTTCATAATAATTTGGACCTCCACCTAGAGCAAATATAGCTGAAACAAAGGATTGAGTCTCTTGTCCTATCGGATTAGCAAGATATCGTATTACTTCCCGCCCCGTACTATCCATTAAGAGAATTGTTGGAACCCTCTGAATATCAAACTTATCTGCAAATTGGGGATTATCATAAATTGAGAGCTCCTCAATGTTAAGCAAATTGTTAGAGTTCTCTTCATAAATCCCTAATAATTGCATGGTTTGATCGCAATCAGTGCACTTTCTTACTTTAGTTCCATCTGGATTTGTTTTTAATGAAGTAAAAACCTTAATATGAACAAGTTTTTGAAGCTTTTTCATTTCATTTTGAATTATTTTTTTATATACATTATCCGAAGCCAATTTAATCACCTTTTTTCCTCTATTTATTAAATTTTAAGCATACATCCCTCCAAAATCCCGCTGCCCCTTGGTTAATTTTTCCAAGAGATCTTGGGGATTAAACATCCCACTTAATCGTTCGCTTTCATTAATAAGCGTATTAGGAACACTTGAGATATTATATTTCTGGGCAACATCGGGATTTGCGTTAATATCAATTAATTCTACCTCGATTTTCCCGTTTGAAACAATAGCGAAAAGATTAACAGTAGGAATTATTTGTGGACAATAATTGCAGGTATGGGTGACAAAAACCTTAATTTTTGATTTTTTTATATTTTTTAGATTAGTTATAATTTGATCCTTATAGAAGGGACTTACTCCTGAAAAATATTGTAATGTTTTCAAAAAAGGAACAAGTTGATTCCCATTAGGGGTTGAAGTATACCGAATGATTTCTTTGTCTCCATTTTCTAAAAATAAGATCGTTGGAATTCTTTTAATGTTAAACTTGGTAGCTAAATCCTTATCTTCATTTGTAGAAAGTTCGTTTATAGTTAATGTTCCTTCAGAAACGTCTTGAAAATAAGTTAAAGAAGTCATAAGGGTATTACAAGACATGCAACTCCTATCCTTTTTTCCCTCTTCATCAATTTTATAATCAGTAAATACAGATAATTCAATTTTGTTTTTTAATTTTGAAATCTCTCTTTCTATTAAATTCTTTTCTCTCTCTGTAAAGCTCATTTTAAAATCTCACCTCTATTGTTATTAATATATAGATGGGTTTTATATAATTCTTCTTTTTATAAATCATAAAAATTCCATACCAGTGATATTTTTCTCATAATTAAAGATTTAATTTCATTTTGATTTTAAAACTCAATAAAAAAATTTTAATATTAAAAAAATGTCAGATACAGAAAAGCTTGAATTTCAACAATTTGATGCGAAACAGAAGTGGAGTTTCGGGTTGGGGTCATTTGCTCAGTGGTTTGTCAATAGTGCGTTTAATCTTTGGGTATTTACTTTCTATTTCTCCGCAGTGGGACTAAATATAGATTATATTATGCTTGCCTTTATCTTATGGTCCGCTTACAATGCGATCAATGATCCTTTAATCGGTTTTATCTCAGATAAAACCTCTACACGTCACGGACGCCGCAAACCTTTCATTATGATTGCTACCGTTCCAATTATAATTCTTGAGATTATTATTTGGACTCCTCCAACTAACAGTCAACTGCTTGGATTTATTTATCTACTTATAATGTTATTCTGTTATGATACCTTCTACACTATGATTGCATTACCCTATGACTCTCTTTTTCCGGAATTATATACATCAGTAAAAGAGAGGTCTGAAGTAAACACTATTAAAGAAATACTTTCTGTTGTGGGCTTGATATTCGCAGCATTAGTTCCAGGGATTTTTATAGGAAAAGTCGAAGAAATTGACGGGTATCTTATTAATGGGATTGTGACTTCGGTGATTATAGGGATCTCTCTCTTAGTCTCCCTTAAATGGGGAGTTATAGAACGGGAAGAATTCCAATTAGACCACACTCATGAGTTCAACTTTATTGAAAGCCTTAAACATACCTTGAGTTATAAGAGTTTCATATTATATACGATAATGTTTTTCTTATATGAATATATTTTACTTTTGTTAGGAACCATAGTCCCCTTATTCGGCGAACATGTTTTAAATACCTCTTCGGCTTTTGAGACGAGTATAATTATGGGAATTATGTATATCGTTGGTGCTGTTAGTGTTGTAATATGGAAAAAGCTAGATGTCGCGATCGGGAGTAGAAAGGGATATGCAATGTCAATAGTTCTTTATTTTGTTGCTACTCTTCCAATGCTAATTATTGATAATTATTACATCTCTCTAATAGCGGCGATTGGTCTTGGTATTGGGTTCGGAGGAATGCTCTATTATATATACTTAATTATCGCCGATATTATTGACGCCGATGAATTGAAAACAGGAGTTAGAAGGGAAGGCTCCTTCTTTGGGATAACCAATTTCTTTATGCGATTATCTATGATTGCTAGTATCTTAACAGTTGGGTTAGTATTTAGGCAAGTTGGGTGGGAAGAGTACAATCCAATTGTAAATCCTGTTTTGGGCCTTCGTGTATTATTTGTAGTATTTCCGGGGATCGCATTAGGTATTACATTGATATGTTTATATTTCTATCCTTATACAAAAGAGCGAGTTGAGGAAATGAAGGATAAACTGGATAAACTGCATAAGGAAAAAAAAGCAAAAGTAAGAAGTACTTTAAAATAATTATATTTTTCAAATCTTTTTTTTTATTTTTTATATAGAAGATTATCAAAATAAAGAAAGAAGAAAAGATAGTTTAATAGGTTTTCTTGAATTATAGCTGATTTAATGCATCTTCTAAATCATCAATTAAATCTTTTGGATCTTCCAGACCTACAGATAAACGAAAGTGTGTATCAGAAATATTCATCGATCGTCTCTCCCAAGAAGCGAGATCTATCCCCGTCATAAGAGAAGTATATTCTATGAGAGATGTGACATCTCCCAGAGAAACTCCTACTTTAATTTGGTCCAAGAGCTCGATAAACTTATTACATTCGTCAACAGAATGGAGTTCAAAACCTATCATTCCACCAAAATCATTCATTTGTTTCTTTGCAATTTCATGAGCAGGATGCGATTCTAATCCGGGATAAACCGTGGTTTTTACTTTATCATGAAAGTTTAAAAACTGAGCAATCTCCATAGCATTTGAACTATGTCTTTTCATTCTCATTCCAAGAGTATGGATACCACGTAAAATCAACCACGCATTAAATGGACTCAGTACTGCGCCTTGCGTTTCTAACCAATAATAACGGATATCTCGAAGTTCCTTTTTTGGTCCAATAATCGCACCCCCTAAACAATCACCATGTCCATTAATATATTTAGTTAGACTCTCTACTACCAGATCGGCGCCTAGAGTTAAAGGTTTTTGAATCGCTGGAGAGGCCCATGTATTATCTACAATACATTTACCTCCATTATCATGGATAAGTTTAGAACATGCTTTTATATCAATGATATCAACAGTTGGATTTGCAGGGGTTTCAATAAAGAGTAATTTTGTTTGTTCATCAATAGCGTCCTTTACTTCATCCAAGTTATTTAAATTAACTTTCCTAGTTTCTATTCCCATTTGGGGATATATATTTGTTATAAGTCTATATGTGCCTGTGTATTGATTTTTATGAGTTACGATAATTGGAATCTCATTTGGATGATTTTGTGGATAAAGATTGTTAACTTTTCGTGGTCGTAATCGTTCGACTCGTTCTTGTAATACACTCATACATGCCAAGTGAATAGCGGCCATACCAGAGGCAACTGAAAGTCCTGCTTCCCCTTTGTGTAATGTGGCTAATTTTTTATCTAATGCATAAAGAGTAGGATTTTCCGTTCTTGAATAATAATAATGATTTTTAACCAATTGTGTCAATGAATCGTAAACATAGGACTTAGTAGCGTAGATCGGTGTGCGTAAACTATGAGATGTTTCAGGATAAGGGTCTTCTCCAGCACTAATTAGTTGGGTATCAAATCCTAATTTCTCCCACTTCTTCTGTCTATCTTGTTCTCGTTCGCTTTTTGGTTTTTTATTTTCTTGATTTACCATAGTTTTCAATTCAATTTATATTATTTTTTTATAAAATTTTAATTTCTTTAATTATCATTGTCGCCAGGCATATCCATCGAGCCACTTTCTCCCTCATCAAGTCCTTCTAATTTCCTATAATCGTCCATTGTTCGAGATGAGATAAGATTTAAATATTCTTTTAATTTTTTATCAACTTCAGAGGAATATCCTGGACCCTCTTGGGTTTCGAGAATCTTATCAATTTTTTCCCTTGCGCGAGCCATAATATCTTTTGCTCCATTCCGTTCCCACTTTCTCCTTCGTTCTCTATCCATCAATTCGGGGACAAAAATCTCCTTTCGAGTATTTTTAGCGGTATGGCGCAGCATTAAATACGCTTTACCTGTTTCTGCTACTTGTTTTATCTGATCGATAGCAAAAGTTTCTTCATTAACCCGAATTCCCTCCAATCCTCGTTTTACAATACTACATAATTCATCATCAATCACTAATAGCTCTAGGGCTTCTGCTAAAGACGATTCATAAGTCCCTGCGCAAGTAATATAGTTTATTCCAGCTTTAGCAGAGCAAAAGAGAGTCATTAATCTCTCTGCTCCATTTTGAATGTCAAAACATTTAGATTCTGTAACTGCCCCCGGTCCACGCGAAGGAATATTATAATACCGTGCTAACTGCGCATGAGCGGCAGAAATTAAACCAGTTTCGATAGAACCCCATGCCACATTTCCAGAAGGGGGATCCATAATCGCATTCATTGTAGAATAAAAAACGGGATTTCCTGGATTTATTAGTTGGGTTAAAACTATTGAAGACAATATTTCCATATTCGACTGAATTAATAATCCTGCTAAGGTTACGGGAGCTGTGGAACCAGCACTCGCGGCGGGTGCAATAATAATTGGTTGATTATGCTTTGCAAATACAAAAAGCCCATTCAACATTATTTTAGTAAGCATAAGAGGGCTTGTAGGATTAAAAAATGAGATCAAACGGGGATGTTTAATTAATTCTTCCTTTCCACCAACAATAATCGAAGCAATTTTCATCATATCTTCTGAAGCAGTCTTACCATAACAACCGAGACCATATGGTTTATAACTATGTTTCCCCCAAGCATACATAGTATGCCAATGCAATTCTGTAAAAGGAACATCATTAGGCCACACATCGACATGGGAACAATGTATGTTCTCTAAGGTGTCTACTATCCTAATTTGTTTGATTGTATCCTCTAGAACTGATTTTCGTACATCATTTTTTTCACTAGGATCATAAGTTTTAACTGGTGTTCCCACAGTTGCGAAGTTAACGGACTTTGTATCTATATCTAATTTAAAGGAACTATCAGGACCCCAGAGAGAAAATTCACGCGGAACTTTTTTTAATTGCTCTGTAACTAATTCTTCGGGGAATTTAACAAAATTATTTCCATTATTTTCTATAATAGCACCATTTTCTTTTAATAAATTTTTAGCTTCCTCGGTTTCTACCTTAATTCCAACTTCTTTTAATAATTGCAAGGTTTTTGTATGGATTTGCTCAATTTCCCCATCAGATAACACTTTCATGTAATTAGTCTTCATTTTAATTACTATAAAGGTAAATTTTAATGTATTATCTTTTTTATAAATATATTATTAAAAAATTTTTCACATACATATAGTAGAGAAAAATGACGATAAAGGAAGAATTATCTGGAGCAATATTGAACTATGAGGAAGAAAAGTTAAAAAATTTATGTAGAACTGCCATTGAAGAAAAAGCGCTCACTCCAATTGAACTGGTAAATATAATCGGTGATATTATGGCTTTATTAGGAGAACAATTTGAAAAAGAAGAAATAATGCTCCCCGAATTAATTGTCGCAGCAAATATAGTCAAAGATACCATTGATGAGATAATTGATCCCGCTATAAAAGCACGTGGTGAAAAACGAGAATCAAAAGGAAAAGTAGTGATTGGAACTGTAGAAAGCGATGTTCACTCAATCGGAAAAGATTTAGTTGCGTCGTTTCTTTTTTCAAATGGATATGAAGTCTATAATCTCGGTGTTGATGTTCCTGCTGGTAAGTTCATTGAAAAAGCAGAAGAGGTAAATGCAGATGTAATAGGGTTAAGTTCATTAGTCACTTTATCAATGGACTTCCAAAAGCAAGTAATTGAAGAGTTAAACAAAAGAGGATTAAAAGATAAATATAAAGTAATAGTTGGCGGCGCCCCCACATCAGAGAACTGGGCAGTTAAGATTGGAGCGGATGCGTGGGCAGATGATTCTTTAGAAGCTGTTATAAAGATTAATAATTTATTACAGAAAAAATAATTCATAATAAATAAAAAATGAGATTAAGTAAACTAAATGTTTTAACTAAAGATGAAATAGAACAAATTCATAATGCAACTCTTACTTTACTTAAGAATGTGGGAATAAAAATAGATTCTAAAGGGGTTCAAGAGACACTCGAAGAATATGGTGCAGAAGTTGATCATGATACGGATTTTGTTAAGTTTCCTGAATCGTTAGTAATGGAAATGGTGAAAAAAGTTCCGAAGTCATTTACTCTCCATGGTGCAGATGGCTCATTTAATTTTGAAGTTAACACCGAAAAGACGCAGTTTGCTACAATTGGAACGCCAGTAAAGATTTATGATCCCGATAAAAAGAAGGGAGTAAGAAAGACGGTTTTAGAGGATACAATCAAACAAATTAGGATAGTAGACACCTTAGAGAATATTCACTGTTCACACGTTGATGTATGGCCAAATGATGTAAAATATACGGCTCTACATGCTCATGCTATTTATCAGTGGGTTAAAAATACTCATAAACCTTACGGATTAGGATGTTTTGGAGGATTACCTTCTCAAGATATGATGAATATGACGTCTATTGCTTGTGGAGGAGAAGAAGAATTGAAAAAGAATCCTAGATTGGTTGGTTTTTTTAGCACGACCAGTCCTTTACATTTTCCCAAGATTATGACAAATGGTTTTGAAGTTTTTGCTAAATATAAGCAGCCAACAATAGTTGCTCCCGAAGCACTAGCCGGCTCTTCTGCCCCAGTTACTTTAGCAGGGTTACTAACCCAAATTAATGCTGAAAATCTTGGAGGAGCAGTATTAGCACAAGTTTTTCAGCCAGGAGCACCTTTATTTTTTGGGACTGTTTCTCACATCACTGATATGAAAACTGGAAATTCTGCAATGGGCGCAATTGAAACAGGATTGATTACTGCCGGTGTTTCCCAATTGGCTGATTTTTATGGGTATCCTTCGCGTGGACCGGGGAGTGTAACTGATTCTAAAGTATTAGATCTTCAAAATGGAATTGAACGATTACAAACGCTAATGTTCGCAGCACAGTCGGGAATCAATTATATCACTTGTGCTGGGACATATGAAGCTACATTAGTTGAAGCTCTGGAATTATTGGTTATTGATGATGATCTCGTTGGCATGGTAAAACGCGCCTTGGAAGGGATTGAAGTCAATGAAAAAACAATCGCGTTAGATGTAATAGAAAAAGTGGCTACAAGCAAAAAGAAAGGGTCTACCTTTTTAGGGGAACTTCATACTATTCAAAATATGAAGAAAGAATTATATATGCCAAAATTAATGGATAGAAGTAGAAGAAGTACTTGGTGGAAAGAAGGAGCTAAAGATATTATAGAAAGAGCAAGCGAAAAAGTACAAAAAGCCCTTGAATCTCATAAACCACCTGAAATCGAGAAAGAGATAGAGAACAAATTACAAGAATATATGAAAAAAGTTGAAGCACGATCCTTAAAGGATTACATGGAAGCAGAGGATTTAAAATCAGCCTCGGCACCAGTTCCAGGAACAGAAATTAAAGAAGAATAATTATGAATCTATCTTAAATTAAGCGTTTTAAACTCAAAATCAACGGTGAGAAATTTATTTCTAATCTTTTCAAAAATTTGAAAAAACGTAAGCCATGGTCTTGTTTTTTTGCCCTTGAATCATTTATGAAGGCCAATAATATTGAAAATAACATTGAAAACCAGATTAAAGCTTTTAAAAAATTTCAGAAAACTCACAGTTTCGAATTAACATTTCCCATAATGGATTTAGATGAATACGTAGAAATCGTATCAAACTTACAAGATAAAACGAAATCTATTAAAAAAAGTCAAGAATTTGCGAAATTTCAACCACAGGATATTTTAAAAATACCCCAAGAGAAACATATTAAACAATCTTTATCATACCAAGTATTAAAGGGGATTCATGAGATTAATAACAACTCATTTCATTACATTGGAGGATATGTACCTGCCCCATATACTCTGGTATCATTAGTGCTTGAATTACAAATAGCATCTGAATTAATGATTTTTAAACCAAAATTCCTTGAAAATTTAATCGCACATTCAACGGAAATTCTCAAACAATATGCTAAATTGATATACAAATTCGTGGATACATTCTTTATCTTAGCCCCAAGCGAATGTACGATTATGAAAAAATCATATATAAAATATGTGCAAGAAAGCATGAATAGTCTCATTAAATACTGCGTTTCAGATTTAAAGATACCCAGTATAATGCACTTTTGTTCTAATAAAACAGGACAAGTAGTTAATGAGGATGTTATAAAACCAATGAAAGAAGCTGGAATTAGTGGTTTGAATATTCCTCATATTATTCAAAATATAGGGTTAGCAAAAAAATATGAGTTAATTTTATGTGGAGGTATTAATCCAGTTAATATTCAACTTCAGCCACAAAAAGCAACACTCCAAGAATTAGAAAAGTTACTCCAGTCGACTAATGAAATTAAATATATCTTTGGAACGAACTGCCAAGTTAATTGGGCCCCAGGACAAATTAAAGCGAAGGAATTATTGAGCTTATATAAAAAGCTTATAGAATTTAAGAAATCATTCAATTAGGAAAAATTAACCATTCTAATGGGAAATAATCCATTTTCACCTATTTTAAATAAAAAAATTCAATAAAGATTGGACTCCAGATTTTTTTTTAAATAGAAAAAAATTTGATCCATAGTTTCTAATTAAAATCAAATAATGGGTTAAAAAAAAAATGGAAAATAATAATTTGAGTGATGCAAGTCTTTTTAAGAGAATGATAAAAAATCATTCGATAGCGTTTATCCTTTTTCTCTTCGGAGTCATTGGTGCCTTAATTGGAGCATTCTTCGTGTTTTATTTCACTATTCAAAATACTTGGATTGGAGGATACGGAACATGGAATATAGGCGAATTTTCAATTGGAACATCCTTAGGTTTGCTTATTATCGTTATTCTTTTTGAGTTTTTACTCGTGGGGCTTCCATTTGTGGCATATGAAGGAATTTTATTTTATCTTTGGTGGAGCCGTTTACCACAAGAAGAAAAAGATATGATAAAGGAAAGAGACAAGAGAGAAAAGCAGAAAGTGAATAGAGATGTGGGGGGTAGCGTTTTTAGCTTTATTGTAACCTTGGTCTTTTTATTACTTGTCTTTTTACAAGGTAATTGGGATACCCCTTTTAGTGATCTATCATTTATGTATTGGATAAACACATGGTTTTTAGCGTTTTTAATGCTCCTATTAATTGCCGGAATTCCTGGTTTAATTGGCGGAGTATGGTATATCGTGCGACAAGTTGAATAATTATAAAAATTTTTTTAGTTCTTTTATTTTTCTTTTTAATTTAGATAATTATTATTTACCGATAAATTCAGTTTCCTTTTTCTTTTTTAGTGCTTCAATTGATCTTTTAAAATCTATGCTCCTAAGTGTTTTTTTCCAACCTTTATTTTCTAAATCAAGTTGTTTCACGATAATATCTCGAAAATGTGCGTGTATTGTTTTTTTCATTAAACTAATTGCTAAACTTGGTCCTTTGGGAGGTATTAATCTCTGAGCTTGTTTTCTCGTATATGACATTAGATTATCCTTTGGAAGTACCTTATTTATACCCAAGCCTAATTCATAAGCTTTTTGTGCTGGAATTCGTTCACCGAAATAAAACAATTCTTTGGCTCTTTGAAAACCAACGATTAAGGGGAGTAAATAAGATGTCGCAAAATCCATCATGACTGCCCGTTTTACAAAATAAAGGGCGATCCATGCATCTTCCGAAATATAAATAAGATCAGAGCAAACTAATGGTAAAGTAAAACCACCTCCGACAGCCAGACCGTTGATCGCTGTAATTACTGGTTTTTCAAAATCCCAAAATTTCAAACAAAGCCTTTTTGATGCCATATCCATTAAATCGATTTCTTTACGGTATTTCTCAGGGATATTTTTTAGCATATCTTGACTGAAATATCCTCCAGAACTAAAAGCTGCTGCCTCTTCGCATCCTGTTAATATCATAACTTTCACTTCCTCATCCATTGCAGCATGATCGACTGCATACCATAATTCTAATAACGTAAGGGGTGAAAGAGCGTTCTTTATTTGTGGTTTGTTCAAGGTAATTGTAAGAATTCCATTAGCTTCTATTTCATATATAATATCCTTAAACTCATTTGGGTTCATATGATGATCATAAGATTCATCTCTATTAAAATCCTTTAAAATTTCAATAGAAATAAAGTGATTTTAGGAAATTATTAAAAAATCTATTATGGTGAATTTAAATTTAATCAATTCACTATTGGAAGTGAAAAATAAAATGTGGAGCCTTTATTTCTTCCCTCAGATTCAACCCATATCTCCCCATTATGTAATTCGATAATCTTTTTTGAAATGTATAAACCTAAGCCGCTTCCTTCGCTTACAACATCAAATCCCTGACCGTAACGTTCAATTTTTCCGAATTGGGTAAAGATCTTTTCCTTTTCAGATTCAGTCAATCCAATTCCAGAATCTTGAATTGAAATAACGGCGTAGCCATCTTCGAGGGTAGATTTAATCTTAATTAATCCATTAGAAGGCGTATATTTTATTGCATTTGATAATAAATTACTAATTACATCAGCTATTTTTTGTTTTTCACATTTAATTATCATTTTCTGACTTAAATCCATTTTTAATTGGTGATTTCGGAGTTTAATAAATCCTTTTAGCTGATCGACTATTCTTCTAATAAGTTTAGTTAGATTAACTTCAGATTTTTGAATCACTTTATCTCCTGATTTTAATTTTGAAGTCTGCAAAATATCCTTAATCAGATCTTCCAATCTATTACAAGCATACTTAATTTCACCGATATATGACATTATATCCTCATTGAACTCATGGCTATAAAATTCAGTTAATAAATTAGTAAATCCTTTTATCGAAACTAAAGGGGTTTTTAATTCATGGGAGGTTCTTTTTAATAGTTCTGATTTAATCTTGTTTAATTTTCTTAATTCACTTTCTGCTCTCTTTCTTTTGTCTATATTTTGTATTATTGTTTGAATGTAATAATCATTATCAATTTTAATTAAGGAACTCCGAATATGAACCCAAATTAACTTTTTATCTTTTGTATATAATTGAGTTTCCATTGGTTCTACCGATTCCCCCTTTATCAGTTTTACAAATCGCTTAATAAAGGTATTTATATTCTCTTCCGGATGTATTGCTAATTCACGATGAGAAGAACCTATGATTTCTTCTCGTGGAAATCCTAATAAATCAACCGTGGCTTGATTACAATCTAGAATTTTTCCCTCCATATTGATAAGAAAAATTGAGTACGGAGAATTCCTAAATAACAATCTATATTTTTCTTCCGATGCTTTTAACCTTTCTTTTGCCTTCTTTTGCTCGGTTAGATCAATAGCAAAAGCGATACTTAATTCTTTTCCGTGATAATTTAAATAATTTATTGAAACTCTAACGGGATAAATCCTACCATCTCTGGATTTATGTTTAGTTTCAAAAGTATAAGTCCCGTCATTTTTCATCTTTTCCCATGTTTGCTTATAAATTTGGGAGTGGTGTACCGGATCAATATCAGGCACGGACATATTGGTTAATTCTTCATAATTATATCCCAAATTCTCGCAAGCGGCTTTGTTAACATATTCAAACTCTCCCTTATGATTGATCCAAAATACTTCTATTGATGTATGATCAATAGCAAATTTGTTGATTTTAAGTTTTCTTTTTCGTTTCTTAGATTCTGTAATATCTGTTCCAATCCAATGGATGTACTTTTTACCCCTCATAGTCATTAGGGAGGGGGTAGATTTAACCCAAATTAATTTTCCATTTTTTTTACATATTCGGAACTCACGGGGATC
>SDNL01000048.1 GCA_004524365.1 Promethearchaeota archaeon
GTAGGACAAATATTAACACAAGCCTTACATCCTGTGGGATCACATTTCCATAACATATTTTCTCTTAAGATAACTTCTCCTTCAATTGGAGATCTGAGTTTAAAGCACTCAGTTGGGCAATTTTCCTGTATTTTATAAAACTCTTCTACTCGATTTCGGTCTTGCTCTCTAATTTCAAGACATAAGCGACAAATTTCATTTGATTCATCTTTAATACACTTTTCCTCATCAATTACATAAAATGGTGCAAGGTGAGGAAATTCGTCTAAATCTATTTGCCCTTCTGGCGCTATATGCTCATGAAATGCATTTGTAGGACATACAACTGCACAGAGCATACAGTAGCAACACTCTTGTTCATTTATCATAATTTTTGGATTTGAATCATCTATCAGGCCTTGAGCTATTTCTGGAACTGGACCTATTTCGATGCAATCAACTGGACAAACCAATTTACATAAACTACATCCTATACACTTGTCAATATCATATTTAAGCTTTTTGTCTACTTCTTTATATTTCCAATTAAGAATTAGCTGATTTGGCTTGACATCCATCTTTATTTCGATCTTATCCTCTTGTTCCTCTTGCAGTTCCTTCTCTGTCTTAACTTCTGAGATACAAATTACACCTCATGATTAAAAAATATTTTTTAAAAAAAGTATTTTTGCTTATCTTTGATAATTTCAATAAAAAAATAATAAAAAAATAAGGATTAAAAAATTAAAACTAAGAAAAAATAATTGTAAAATGAGTTAAGAATAATATGAATAACTATTTCTATCAAAACCTTTCACATATTCCACCAAAATACCGTCTGGACGACGGATTGGAGGGGCATATATGAATTCTAAATCGCTAAAATAAGCTCCAATTCCTTTCTTTGCGATTACAAGCGCGGGGTGATTTTGATCATTAAATATCTCTTTCGTCACTTCTAAGGTTGCTAGTCTGCATTCTCTCTCATCTAAAATCCCTAAAGAGTGAAGATATTCATGAAGAATGATATGATAGACATAAGCCCATATTATTTCATAGGGATGTTGTTTGATCAATAGTTTAAGGGGTGTTTTGTTCATAACTATCTCATTACCAGGATAAAAATGCATCCCTCCTACGAAGGAACCTTTTATAATTCCCAAATCAGCGAGGCCTAGATTTAAACCTGCTCGATGTTGATCATAAACTCTATTCACATCTTTCTTAACCTTTTCAAATATATCGGGTAATTCTTGTTTTATTTGTCTATAATTGGTTTTATTCATATAGGTTATCACCTTAGATGATTTAGTTTAAAAGTAGAATATGGAATCCTTAATAATTGAATAAAAGGAAAGAAATTTAAAAAACGAAATAAAAGTCATTATCAATTCTTTTTAACACATCAATGGTGTTAGATAATTCTCTTAATAATTCCTCGATTGAGGTTCTATGAGTTGCTCGGGAAAATCTATCCAGATTTGTAAAAAATAGTTCATCCAGCAGATGATCTATGTTTATTTTTTGTTGGAATCGTGACATTTCAAAGAATAATGTATAAAAAATTTCAAGTTCCAAATTATCCATTTCAGTCTTTTTTGGCGAGAGTTTATCTTTAAACTTTTTCTTCATTAGATTTTTAAGTTGAATTATGAAACTCTCTTTTCTTTGCAGGAGCTCTTTTCTTCTAGAGTCCAAATTGGAGAGGCCATCCTCAATATTCATAATCCGTTCTCCTAGGTATTTAATCTTTTCGCTCGGAGATTTATCAGTGTAATCTATAGATTCCTCTCCATCACTCAAAAACATTTTTTTGGACTTTGGCTCAATTTCTACTATGTCATAATTTATATTATAATAATCGGGGGATATATTCAAAGAAATGGATAAATTCGTCTTTATTCGATATTTTCCTCCACGTTCATCTGGGTCAATTTTTTCTATAATATTATGTTCTTTCAAAATTTGTAATTGGCTATGAACTGCTTGTCTGGAGATTCCCAAAGCTTTATGCAAATCTGAGGTTGAATGCGGGATTTTCGCAAGCTTTGAAAGGATCGCACGGCGAGTGGGATTTCCCAATATCTCTAATACAGTATCAAGATTAAGTTTTATTTCATTTTGCTCTTTTGTGTTTAAATTATCCATTCTATTCCTCCTCATTTATTAGATTTATTAAAATAAATTATCTATACAAATCTTCTGATGGTTTCTTATCATACATTAATTTTTGAGCTTTTTGAGCCTTCTTGGCACTCTTTAGTACCTTTTTAATTGCCTGATTAAACTCCTTTTTTGAAACAGAGACATTCTTTACCGATTCTTTATCATACGTCTTAACAGAGGGGTCATTCACGACTCTCCGAATCGTCATTAAGGTGGCTTCTTCACAAACAGATGCAATATCTGCACCAGTATATCCATCCAATTGTTTAGCCATTTCCTTAATGGAAACGTCCTTATCTAATGGTTTATCACGTAAATGAATCTTAAATATTTCACGTCTTGCTTCTTCTTCAGGCATCGGGATTTCTATATGTCTTCCAAATCTTCCAGCCCTCAAAAGAGCAGGATCAAGCATATCTGCTCTATTAGTCGCCGCTAATAAAATAACATCTTCTAATCCCTCTAATCCGTCCATTTCTGTTAATAATTGGGAAATGACCTGCTCTGTAACTGTTGATCCCGCAGAACGACCTCGAACTCCAGCGATTGCATCTATCTCATCAAAGAAAATGATACAAGGGGCAGCCGATCTAGCTTTTCTGAATGTTTCCCGCACTGCTTTTTCACTTTCTCCAACCCATTTGGATAAAAATTCTGGACCTTTCACTGAAATGAAGTTAACTTCGCTTTCATGTGCCAATGCTTTTGCGATTAAGGTCTTTCCAGTACCTGGCGGACCATACAATAAAATTCCTTTAGGAGGTTTGGAATGTAAATGTCCATATAAATCAGGATATTTTAATGGCCATTCAACAACTTCTCTTAATTGATTTATAGCTTCGTTTAATCCGCCAATATCGTCCCATGTCTCTTTAGGCTGGGTAATCAAAACTTCTCTTAATGCAGAAGGCTCCACATTCATTAAAGCTTTTTGGAAATTATTATTTCTAATTTTTATGCTTAGAAGCGTTTCAACAGGAATTTTTTTATCTAAATCTATATTGGGTAAGACTTCTCGAATAGCAAGCATTGCGGCTTCTTTTGCTAATGCTTCTATATCGGCACCTACAAAGCCATGTGTCCTATTCGCTATAGCTCTTAAATCTACATCTTCATGAAGGGGCATTCCTCGAGTATGAATTAAAAGTATTTCATATCTTCCTTCTGTATCGGGAACTCCTAATTCAACTTCTCTATCAAATCGACCTGGTCTTCGCAGAGCATTATCTACATCATTGACCCTATTGGTTGCCCCAATTACTATTATCTCACCCCGTGCTTTTAAGCCATCCATGAGGGATAAAAGTTGAGCAACAACCCTTCGTTCTACCTCTCCCGTAACTTCTGCTCTCTTGGGTGCTATCGAATCTAATTCATCAATAAAAATAATAGATGGGGAACTTTCTTTTGCCTCTTTAAATATTTTTCTTAAATTTTCTTCACTTTGACCGTAAAATTTACTCATAATTTCGGGGCCACTTATTGTAATAAAGTTTGCATCAGTTTCATGGGCAACAGCCCTGGCAAGTAAAGTCTTTCCAGTTCCAGGAGGCCCATGCAATAATACACCTTTTGGAGGCTCAATTCCAATTCTCTTAAATAATTCGGGATGTTTAATCGGTAATTCTATCATTTCTCTTATCTTTTGAATTTCGTCCGATAATCCCCCAATATCTTCATAGGTTACCCGAGACTTTTCAAGTTCCACTAATTCTTTATGGCTTTTTTCACTTAACTCTACTTCGGTTTCTGCGGTAATTTTTACCGCATCAGTTCTCGGATAATAATCGGTTACAATCAGAGAAAACTTCCTACCCACCGCATAAAAATCTAATACATCATTTTTAGTTATAACACGGTTTTCTAAAATATCTGCTAATTGCTGTGAATTCCGTAAAATTACGGCTTCTTCTAATCCGGCAAAAACAACTTTTTGTGCGACACCTACATCTATCTTTCGAATTATAACAATATCATCGATAGATGCTTTTAAATTACGTCGCAATGAACCATCCATTCTAATTATGTTCTTACCATCCTTTATCTTACCCGGATATAATAACGCAGCAGTATCCTCAAATGTCTGTGGATGTGTAATTTTTATAACATCGCCGGTTTTCCATCCGTTCTCATTCATTAATGCGGGGTCAACTCTTACCCTTCCTTTCCCAACGTCTTCCTTTAACGCGTCCTTTACGCGAACCTTCCGTCCTTCTCGCCCTCCTGCTTCAGCCATTTCTGACATCTTCTTCTCACTTCTTATAATAAAATAAATTTGATTTAAAATGTATAAATATTAGTTATTTGCTCATAAAAAATAATTTTATTCTATCTACTCAGCAATTTTTCTTTTTTAACATGATTGATAAAATTCCATTATTAATACCAATCGATTCGTTTACAATTGAACATTTAGTTGGTAAATGAATTTGTTTAAAATAGCTCTTCTTATTATTTTGAGCATCAAATGTAAGTATATTTTTTTCCTCATTAAGGCTTAAATATAGATCATTCTCACGTACTCCTGGAACTTCTAAAATTACTAAAATGTGCTCTTCTAAATCTTGAATATCAAGATCTGGTTCTTTTGTAGTAATATTTTTTTGGGTTATATCATCACTCGGAGGATTCAATGAAATCTCTTTAGCATCGATGACTTTTTTAGTCTTTTTCTTTTGATTTTTCATTTGAGAATTTAATATCTTTTTAAAATTTGGATGTGATCGTTGCACAAATCGCATTTTCTTAAGCATATCCCGAAGCTTATCTTGATCCAAATCATCCCGTTTTGATATCTTTATTTCTGGCTTATCCATCCCTTCTTCATAATGAAATCTAACTTTAAATCCCTTTTCTTTTGGATCGAGACCAAATTGCTCATTTAATTCTTCATTCGGAAAGATGATAAATTCAGCGTCGAATACATCAGCATCCATATTTTTATTTAGTTCGTCCATCATCTTACGTATAAAATTATCATAATCCTTGTCATCTTCATCGGCCATTTTATTTTTTCACCTTATTGATAAATACATAAATTTTTGTATTATAAATTTAATTTTTAGGATATTCCAAAAACTATGTAAAGAAATGCTTTACAATTAATAATTATCAAAAAGTCCTTAAAAGTGTTTCGGTTTTATTATATAAGACTATTTTCTGTTTTTCTATTTGGTAATAAGCGAAATAGATTCAATCATATAAAAAAATAATATAGATTTTAAGGGGAAAGTGTATTTAAACTTCCATTAATATACTTTTTCTTTCAATATCCTTTTATTAAAAAGTTAAAAAATAGCAAACTTAAGTGATTTAATAATTATTAATGAATTTTATTTATATAACTACTTTTTATTTAATATTAAAGATTTATACAAAAAATTTGACTTAGGATAATAATCATGAGCTTTAGAATCGAAAGTAAAGAACAATTTGTCGAATTATGGACTAATATTTATAATACAAAAGGTAAACCTGATTGGTCACATATTCTCCCATATTATGACGAAAAGATACATTTTCGCGATTCAATTCAAGAAATTCGAGGTAAAAAAGAATTTGAAGCTATGACTGTACGATTAGTTGAGCGATCTAATGATTTAAGTATGAAAATAGTAAATATAGTTTTTGAGGAGAATATCATTTTTTTTGAATGGGAGATGGGACTAAGTTTTAGGAAAACCCCTAATTCGAAGGTATTCGGTGCAAGTCGCATAAAATTGAATGATAAAGGAAAAATCATAGAACAAAGGGATTATTATGATCTCTGGGGTGATATATTCGATAACATTCCACTTATAGCTAAAGGGTATCGAAAGTTCATGAGCAAATTGTTCGGGTGAATTATATGAAAAAATACTTGATGAAGTATAGAGTATCCAATATTATGGCAATGCTTCGAAATAGTAAAGCAGAGCCATTGGAATGTCAAGATGATTTTAATGGAAAATTAGTGGCTATTACTGGCGCTACATCTGGAATTGGGTATGCAACTGCACGAGAATATGCTTCACACGGGGCTAATCTGTTAACGATTAACCGAAACAAAGAAAAAACGCTTAATCTATGTGAAGAGATCAATAGAGATTTTAATGTAGAATGTGATTTCAAAATTGCGGATTTTGCGCACATTTCGGATGTAAAGAAAGTTGGCGAAGAGCTCGCAAAATCCAATTTGAATATCGATGTGTTTATTCATAATGCAGGAGTCTATTTACCCGAGAGAACGATATCTGATGATGGTAATGAGATGGTCTTCCAAGTGGATCACCTTGGGTCCTTTATCTTAAATTATATTTTAAAAGATAAACTTAAGGCTCAAAAAAAATGCAGAATTATATTAGTAAATTCCGAGGGTCATCGTTTTGCTATTCTCGGTTTGAAATTGGATGATCTCAAGTGGGAGAAGCGCCGTTATTCGGGACTCAAAAGCTATGGATCGGCAAAAACAGCCCAACTTCTGACAATGATCAAATTTAATGATTACTTCCAAAATAGTGGCGTGACGATTAATGCAATGCATCCTGGGAGTGTAAAAACCAATATGGGAGAAGAAGATAGTGGATTATTCCAGAAACTTTTTATCGAACGCTCCTACAGACCGATAGAGATATCCTCAAAATCATTATACTATCTTGGAGTTTCAAAGGATATTGAGGGAGTGAGTGGTAAATTTTTCAATCTAACTTACGAAGAAGAACCCGCGCCCCCAGCCTTGGATCGAGAAGTTGCAGATGAGCTGTGGGATTTAAGTATAAAATTAGGAGAATTAGAATGAAGTCTGCAAATCATGAAATTATCATTGTAGGTGCAGGGATAGCGGGATTAACTGCTGCGGCTTATTTATCAAGAGCGGGACATGATGTTCTTTTAATTGAAAAGAATGAAACCTGTGGTGGCTTGCTTAATTCCATCCAAAAAAATGGTTTTGTTTTTGATACAGGCCCGAGATCCATTGAAAATTCAGGAGCTGTAAAACCCCTATTAAATGATCTGGGAATTTCAATTGAACTACTCAAAAGTCAGGTTTCAATTGGTATCGAAAATGAAATTTTACACTATAAATCACACGAAAGTATATATGAATATCAATCCCTATTAGAAAAGCTCTATCCTGATAATGAAAAGGATATTAGCGCAATTTTTGAATTGATTGAAAAAATCTTAAAAGATATGGCTATTATAAATGAGATTGATAATCCTATTTTTAGAGACATGAAGCATGATATAGGATATGTTATTAAAGAACTTCTTCCGTACTTATTTAGGTTTATTCCTGCTATTCGGAGGATAAATCGAAGGAAGGATCCTGTTGAAGAAACTATAAAAAAAATGACATCAAATCAATCACTTCGTAATATTCTGACGCAACATTTCTTCAAGAACACACCAACCTTTTTTGCCTTGGGGTATTTTCATACTTACCTTGATTATTTCTATCCAAAGGGTGGTACAGGTAGAATTCCAGATGCTCTAGAGCAGAAAATTATCGAATGGGGAGGTTTAATTCTTTATGATACGGAAATAAATGAGATCATTCCTTCTGAAAATAAATTAACTGATATCAATGGAAATAGTTTTTCTTATAAAAATCTTATTTGGTGCGCGGATTTGAAGACATTATATCGATCTCTTATACTCCGTAATTTAAAGGAGAAAGTTTATCAAAAAATATCAATTCAAAAAGATAAGTACCTCTCGAATCGAGGTGGAGATTCCGTCTTTTCTTTATATCTAGGGATAGATGAACCCCTCGAAAAATTTCAATCAATTTCGAACGGACATTTTTTTTATACTCCGTCAAGAAAAGGCTTAGGAGAATCAATTTGGACTACATTAAAAGAAATTATTAATAATTTCCAAAAAACTTCCAAAGAAGAAATTATGCATTGGTTAGATATTTATTGTAAACTAAACACATACGAGATTTCCATACCGGGTCTTAGAGATCCTACATTAGCTCCAGAAGGAAAGACTGGATTAATGGTGAACATATTTTTTGAATATGAACTCATGAAAAAGGTCCAAGAAGGAGGATGGTATGAAGAATTTAAAACAGAATTAGAAAACTGCATAATAGAGACTTTATCAAACACCATCTATCCAAACATTAAAGACAAAATTCTTTTTCGCTTCTCTTTTACGCCTATCAGTATTTCAAATAGAGTAGGGACCTCTGAAGGTGCAATAACAGGCTGGACGTTTGAGAATCCCGTTCCAGTAGTTCAAAGTATTCTTAAAATGACTAAATCTGTGAAAACCCCTATTCCAAATCTACTTAAAGCTGGACAGTGGGTATACAGTCCTTCTGGAATTCCTATAGCGATCCTAACAGGATTGGCAGCTGCCAAGAATTTGATGAAAAATAAAAATTGAGGTTTTTACCAGACTTATAGGAGGAGTAATATTACTAAAAATATAATCACACCGATAAGTATTAGGTAAAAAATTAAGAACATTCCAAAAATGGGTTTTTTTATATCATCACCTGACATGGGTTTAAATCCAGTTGCACTAAGGAAAGAGTTAATTTGAAAATCTAAGTCTTTTTCATTTTTAATTGCATATTTTTGTAAATCTTGTTTAATAACGAAGTGTTGACTATAAGGAAAAATTACTGCGTTTAGTGGTTTTTTAGGGTCAATAATATCATTCAAGTAAGAGTTTTTCTTGATTAAAATATGTTCTAGGGGTATATTTACCGCCTCTTTCACCATTTCTGTGTCAAAAATCAAGCTGAAAGGCTCTGAAAATTCACTTTTTATCTCACCACCATAATCGACGATAAGATTTCCTTCAATCCAAAGAGATTCATCCAATTCCCTTGAATTACCCTTTTCTAAATCGACCGAGGCAATAAATTCTTTATTATTGGAGCTGTTCTTAATATCGACTAATAATTCACCAAATGGACTAGTCGTGAAGACAGCTGGATCACAAGTATAACCACAAAATCCATTTTTTGGGTCATAGCTGTTAGTGTTCGTTTCATAATCACAAATAATCCAAGATAATAACCCAGTTTCTTTATTGCGAGCGATAACATAAAACTCGGCCCGCATTCCTATAAAACCTGAAGTTCGAGCGGTAAATACGCTGGCAATTGCCATGGGAAATTTAGCTCCATTCTTAAAAAATGAAACTTCTACGATTTCATAACCTTCGGGGAGCATCTCCTGCGCTACTGAAGTATTTGTTATCTTAAAAGCCAAGAATAAACTATAGGGATCCACGATGAATCCCATATAAGGAACTTTCTTCTTGCCGCTCAGCATAAACTTATGTTGTGTTTTGTTAGGAAGTGATTTACTGAAACCGCTCAAAAAACTAATGGCAGTTACATCTTGAGGTTTTACTAGAGATTCTATCTTTTTTATAAAATTCCTACTTTCTTCTTTTTTCATTTATCTAATCCTTGTATTTTTTTAATTTTTATAGATTAATTATTAATAGTATAATTAGGGAAACAAAAATCACCATAAATAATGAAATCCCCATTAATAACATTACTTTAATATTATTTGTTGAAAAGGTTTCCATTTCTTTCATTTCCGCAATTTTGTTATAATTTTCGATCATATCATTGACATCTTTGATATAGGTACGACGACCCGGACTGTCGGCAATATAGTGCTGAGCGAAAGGAAAGCATAACACCTTAATAAGTTCCGGTTCTGCTAAATCTGGGAAAAGTGTATTCACCTTTATGTGCATATCCTCAATAGGAACATCTAAAGCTTTATCAACTTCAGCAGGATCAAATATTACGGCAAATGGGTCATCGTCATTATCTGAGAATTCTTTTTTATGAGCGATTGATGTATTTCCTAATACCCAAAGGGGTTGATCAAGGCTACGCATTTTTGCATTGGTAATATTACCATTAACTATTATTTGTCGTTCGGTTGCATCTTCTTTAAAATCCACTATTATATCTCCCTTTGAGCTGGTTGTATATATAGCATTTTTACTATTTCTATCTGCCACTCCCAGCGAAGGGATAGCAATTATCGTATTACTCAAAATATCAATAAAAATCCAAGATTTATGTCCAGTTTCTTTATCTTTCGTAATGAGGTATGATTCAAGCCTTGAACCCCAAAATGTGCTTGCTCTTGTATTGAAAATCCCCATTCCTAGATAATATTCTGGCTCTTCATCAGCAAAAATTTGGGTTTTTATCAACTCATAGCGTTCAGGTAATAATGATTTTGCTTTTTTGATATTTTTAAGTTTAAAGAATAAAAAAAGACTATAAGGTTCAATTACAAAACCCATGTAGGGAGTCTTTTTTGAAGTTTTATTTAATAGTTTTTTAAAGAGGGAGCGGGGTAATAGGCGTTTGAATGTCGAGTAGAAATATAAAAAGCTAACTTCCTTTGGATCAATTAGGTCTTCTACGTTTCTAATAAATTTCTCATCATCTAAAATTTTTTTCGTCATCTAAACTTTTTTGTCCAGTAAAATATTTAAATATTGCGTTTAAGTTCTAAAAATAAAAAAATATCCAAATTTATTTTAATTAATTGTCGAAGAAATTATTTTGGGGTTTATTTCAAATAGATGATAAAAAAGCACGTTTAATTTCTTTTGTACTGCTAATTGATCTTTCTTGTTAAGGATGGATTTTAATTGTTTCATTTCCAGAAAAGGGATTATATTAATTTGTTCTTCTAATGAATTAAGACTTATGATATTTGCTCCAGTTTTATTAAGATCCAAATTCCATTCAGTCATTTTTGAACTGAGAAAGGAGATCGTTTTAATGATTGATTTTTTGTCCTCAGATTGGAATAGTTTTAAGTTAGGTATAGGGATTGCGTGTTCAAGTTTAGTTTTACTACGCTTTATTTTAATATTTTTAGCCTTAAAGAGAAATTGAACTATATTAGAATTCAAGTAAGCAATTAAAAAGTGATAATTAATATACGATGATTTATTTTTTGGCCATAGGAAATAGGTGTCAGAAGTGGCAAAATAGTTTGATTCCGCATATCCAAAGACATTTGTATTAGAAATATAAGGAAAAAAGATTTTCCTAGCGTTTTCATAAAGCGGTTCAAGGTCAACTAATAATTGGCTGTCTTTAACTCTATCTCCGCGTCTTGGAAAATAGATATGATAAGGGTTTTCCTTTGCGTTCTTTAATTTCTGTTTCAGTTTTGGAGTGAATTGATGCAGATATTTCGTAAGATTGGGGTAACATTTAGAAAAATAAGCTGCTAAATCTTTTGGTTCATCAAGCAAAACCTTTTGCTTATTAAAATATATAGCATAACCTTCGAAATCATCTTTATAAAATCCATATCTTGTGATTGCGCTACTTTTATAGAGTTTTTTTAATCTCTCTACTTCACAGTCTAATAATTTTACGTATTTGTCCTTGATTTTAATAAAAAAGTTCTCTTTCTCCGTTTTGATTTGATTTCCTTCTTCGAGAACAAATATTTGGTCTGTAATAAATATTAATCCATTCCTGATTATAAATAAGTCCTTTAAATATTGCTTTTTTCCCTCTTTAATACTATAACGTTCTATTTGCTCGACGAGCTGTTTTATCCATTTTGGATATAATAAATTCCATGATTTATTTCCTTGTAAATCTTTGTTTGATAATGCTGACTGATATCTTTTATAATAGGGGGATGGTTCATTATTAATGATTTTTTGAAGAACTCTATAATTAAACTTTTGATGAGATGAGAATTCACTTGTTTTGCTTTCTACTTGGATTATATTAATTCTCTGATCTTTATTAGAAGATTTTTTTTTCGGATTTTTTTTCTGAAGTATAAAGATACAATTATGCTGTCCAGGGGCATCTGGAAAGATTTGAAGCTTGGATATATCAATATATTCCCTTATAATACATTCCCTAAGAATATGTGGTTTTAAATATTTAATTCCGGTCTTTTCAGATTTAGTTATCCAATAATTGGTCGTAATAAAACATAAAAATCCCTCTGGGTTTAAATCTTCAATTGCTTTATGAATAAAATAATAAAATAAATCCATGTTGCCCACAAAATATTTTTTACAGAATTTAAAACGCTTGCAATAGTCTTGAAAGAGATCTGCGTTATAATTCTGTCCAAGATACGGTGGATTACCTATAATTAAATCAAATTTATCATTTAAATCCGCTCCGAGCACATTTTCAAATCTAAAATGAACTTCTGGGTATTTTTCAAGGAGTTTACTACTTAGAGTATCATCTAATTCAAAGGCCGTAATATCAGAAAAACCAAATTGAAGAAGCATTTTCAAAAAAATCCCATCCCCCGAGCATGGTTCAAGGACTTTTACATATTTTAAATCTTTATTAATCTTTTTAAAGTAATAGATGACCCTTGAAAGCATAAATTGAGCTACACTTTCTGGGGTGTATACTTGCCCTATTTTCCCTTTAATCTTTTTTTCAGTTTTAGAATCCATTAAAATCTCTATTATTTTGGAAAATTAGACAAAATTTAAAGTCACAAAAAATTGCTAATATAAAAAATCAAAGGAAAGTTTAAAACATGATGATTGAATATCTTTTTAATGATGATGATGTTCGTGCTTAACATTAATAGGTCGTAAATTTCCAAGCGCCCATGCCGCCACTTCGTTCAAGGAAGGATGAATCACCATAGAATTATAAATCGGCATAAAGGAACCCGCTTCGGGACATGCTCTCTCCTCCTTTGGAATTACATCGGGGGGTCCAGCTTCTGGGACTTCACATATGTAGCCTGAATTCATCAAAAATACAAATTGTTGGATAAGTGTCGCTGCACTTGGACCGATTATATTGGCACCTAAAATCTTATAGGATTTATCTATTACTAACTTGACTAGCCCATTATCAGGATCATCCTCGCTTAAACCCATTGCAAAACCCTTCGCAATTGAGGAATATCTATTTTTTGCAACAAAAATTTGGTGACCCGAATCGATAGCTTCTTTTTGGGTCATCCCAACGTGACCGATTTGCGGATAAGTAAATACTGCCCATGGTACAGAGGAATAATCAACTGTCCTTTTCATTTTTGAATCTCTAAAAATATTATATGCAACAATTTCAGATTCATAATTTCCCTTATGACGAAATTGATATTTACCGTTTGCATCTCCGATACACCAAATGTTTTTAACATTGGTTTCCAAGTATTCATTGGTTTTAATCCAATCTCTCTCATCCGTTTCTA
>SDNL01000164.1 GCA_004524365.1 Promethearchaeota archaeon
TAAAAATAATACTATATTATATTTATAAAAATATCCCTAAATAAATCATACTGATTAATGAATTCATAGGAAAAGACAAGATTAATTGGAGTAATTCTCTTTCCAGCAAAGATATTATTTATATAATCAATTGTTTTTCCTCCTTCAAACAAATCATTATTAACACTGATATTTACAGATTGATTAAATGACTGTAATTTCTCTTTTAATTGAATTCCAATCCTTTGATCAGCTCCAATTATTAATGTAGGTTTTCCTAAATATGGTATAAAATCGATATTAAAGAGCATCATATTATTTGCTTGCGATTTATTTACGACTAATTTTTTTAAAACGGTAGATATTACAGTTTTTTCATCATCTTTGAGACTTTTTTGTGAAGGAAATATAACATAACCTAATGATTTTTCTGAGTTATTAGCTAAGTCAGTATATAAATGCTCAATTGTAGGAAAGAGACTAAATTCATGACTAAATAAAGAGACAAGCAAACTTTCGAAATTAAATTGACCTTCCAAAATATTGGAACTGATATTACCCCCTGTATTTGCAAATTTAGTGATATTATTTCCTTCTTCAATTGATATATTTATACTATAATTATATGATCCAATTAATTCAGATTCAATCTTTTCTCTAAGTTCATCAGCCATTATATAAATATCATCAAATAAATCTTTTGTAACTTTTTCTTTTAAGGGGTGATCTTTTATTAAATGTATCATTTCATCCGCTTTCTTAGGGGAAATTATCTCAGCAAATGTATAAATAACATCTTTTAAAAGATTGTATTTTTCAATTCCATTTTGGATCGCTAGATTGACAATCTTTATTAATAATGATTCTGTTTTTTCGATCTGATTATTCTTCAAATAATTTCGAGCGATATGAAATAAGGCCTTAACATAAAAATCATTGTCCTGTTTGATATGTTCCAAAAGAACTAATGCATTATCTGTTTTCCTTTCCATGAGGTCTAGAAAAACAGTTTCTAATAATTTTTGTTTGTCGGGGATATTTTCAATTAACTCAATTGCCTGAAGCATAGTTTCAAAATCAATAAAAAAATTCGCACGTATAACGTTTCTCAAAAAATCTTTTTTATTCTCTTCGTTTGGAAATGTTTTTATAATTGATAAAGCCTCATCAAATTCTTTATTATTTATGCATCCTTTGACAAGTGTTTTTTGACAAACATCTAGTTCTTTATACAACTCGACAGTTTTAATGGCTTCCTCGGAAGATTTTAATTTTAGCTCCTCTTTAATTCTGGAGATATTTTTGGTTAATTTCTTAATTTCACTGTTTGATAATTCTAATGAAAATTTATCAGCTTTGATTGGTTCGATTTGCAGATTTGATGAGAATTTATATGTATTCAAAATTTTATCTAGCTTTTTCTTTGGGACGTGTTCTCTTATTTTTTGGACCTTTACAGTAAATTGGACTTTTTTAAACCATTCTATATTAATTGCTATTATACCATTTCCATTCGCTTTAGGAACTAATCCAATTTCGATAACTTGATTATCTTTTGGAGGAATAGAAAAGGTTTTTTCAGTTAAACTAATCAAACGGACATCAAGATTTTGTCCCGATGCCTCGAGTTTCAAATTCTTTTGTTTATCAGAATTATTGGTGATTCTTAATTTTATAATATTATTCGTAGAAGGAAGTAATAAATGATGAGGAAATTGCGTTATATCAATAATAATTTCATTCTGTCTTTCCATTTCTGACATGGTTAATAAAAAAATGATATTTTAGATTAATATTCTTATGCATAATTCAAGGTTATATTCATCGAAAATAAATGCATTATATTAAAAAATTTTTACTAATATTAAATAAATTCATAGAAGCTAGAAAAATCATAGCTTTGTTTTTAGCTCAAATTATATCAGAAAAATATCGACATGCTTTAAGAGAATTGTTCTTTTTTATCAGAATATAAATGATACCTTTTGTTTGAACTAAATAAATTAATTAAAAAATTCCAATAAATATGATAAGTATTTATTTTCCTCTTCTTCTATTTCGCTCAATATACTCTTCCAAATCAGCAACTAACAATTCTGCGGAATATTGTGGCCAATATTCATTTCTAAACTTAAATTCCGCATAAGATGCATCCCATAATAAAAATCCAGATATTCTTGCTCCATCTTCCATTCCAGTTCTTATAATAAAGTCTACTTCTGGAAAATTATTGGTATAAAGATATTGTTTGACGACATTTCTGTCGAGTTTTGCTGGATCAATATTATTTTCCATCAATTTTTTCAGAGCATCTACTATTTCTGCTTGTCCATCGTACATTATAAGGATATTTACAAAATTATTATCGAAATCTTTTGTATATTCATGTAATTCTTTTATCTTCGCTCTCACTTTTTCAGGTAGCAAGTGTGTTCTTCCAAGAATTTTGAATCTTACTTTCTCATTTTTTACGATATCTTCATTCATGATCGTATCAATGGCTTTAATGATGATTTTATGGATATATTTCAATTCATCTTTACTCCTTTTTCTTGCATTTTCTAAGGAAAGCGCGTAAACTGTTAAATATTTAATTCCTGCATGGAAAAAGGAATACAATATATCCTTTAATGTTTTATATCCGTTTAAATGTCCTATTTTGATATCTAAGCCTTGACTTCTTGCCCATCTACGATTTCCGTCTGGTATTATTCCTACATGTCTGGGTAATTTATCCCCGACCTCAACCCGTAATTTTTTTAGTAATTCATCAGCCATTTATACGAAACTTACCCGTGTTTTTATTAAAACTTTAATCTTTTCTTAATAAAATAATTTTATTTATAAAAACTTAGTTGATCTAATTATTCATTTCACTTAATTATTTGTGTTTTTAAAACATGATTAGAAGGTATAAATTTACAATTTACTTCTATTCATATGCTTCCAAAGATTAAAAGTGAAATTCTCATTTTACTACGAATAATAATATCAACAGTTAATAATATGTTCATTATCTCTAAATCTCTAACCTATTTTACTAATCTTAACATTATGTTTAGTTAGAAAAAACATCTGGGCGTAAGAGTTAAATAGGAAGCTGTTTTTATAAGAATAAGTTTTGACTAGAAAAGTAATTAATTAAAGATTAATTGTAATTAATAATTGCTTTTTAAAAAGATTGGAACGAACGTAAGAAAAAAAAAGGAATTGAAATAACTATGATTAATAATTCTTATCTCTTTGGCGATATTGGCTTAGATTCAATAGGATTCTATGCACCAAGATATTACATCAGTTTAGATGAATTAGCAAAAGCAAGAGGAGTA
>SDNL01000049.1 GCA_004524365.1 Promethearchaeota archaeon
AAATCAGCCGACTAGTGGCAAAAGTTGATAATGCAGCAATTCAAGATGGATTTTCTCTTTATTCGCATCTTATGATTGTATCAGAAGAAAGTTGGGGTATAATCCAACAAGGGATGGACACCAGTATAAAAAAAGCCAGACGATACCACTGGATCTCTGAAAATCTTACTAGTTTCATTGATAGCCCCCATAAAGATATAACGACTCAAAAATATAAAAATAATGTTTTAGATATGGCAACTAAGGAAAGTGAAAAATGTAGAAATATATCACTAGACTTGATTGACGAAGGAGCTAACCGTATAAAACGATATTTATATAAATTAAAAAATAAAAATCAAACAAGTCTATACGACTTTACAAACCCAGAAAAGGCAATTAAACTAAGAAAAAATATTCCACATTTAAATATGCCCATTCCATTTACATTACAATGGGATCAAGTTGATATGGCACGAGAAATTGGCTTAAACGATTATACTGAGCTTTTAAAAATAAAAGGTTTAGGTCCGGGAATGATTCGCGCTCTTGCTTTAATTTCTGAATTTATTTGGGGAGTAGCCCCTAGTTGGAAAGACCCAGCGAAATATGCATTTGCAGTGGGTGGCAAAGATAGCATTCCATATCCCGTAAACTTAGACAGAATGGAAAGATGCGCTTATATACTTAAGGATGCCATCGATCAAGCTCGCCTTGAACAAAAGGATAAATTAAATGCTCTTAAACGATTACACCAATATAAAAATCGGAAGTCTCTTTTTTAATCATATAATCTGATAATAGAAAGGAGTTTTTCATAACTCTATATCTTACCTTTTTAAAAAGCCAAAATTTTTTAATTTCTCATTTTATAATTTAATTAATCTTTATAATTTATAATGATTATTTTCAAAACAAGAGAGAAGAGTAGATAATTAATAGGAATCACCTATATACTTTTCTTCTTAATTCAAATTTAATATATAAAACTTTTCCCATCGAACAGCATGAAATTAAGCGCCTTAATTAAAAAGGAATTTGGAAGGATTAGATCAGAGAAGAGAACGCTGTTCTTATTATTTTTTATTCCCATTGTTCTAATTGTGATATTTGGATTAACTACAGGTGGTTCGCCCACAAAATTTTTTAATGCAGCAATAATTACTAAGGATAATATTCCTACATATGGGGATTTTCCTGCTAATTCCTCCCAATATGATGAAACCTTTATTTCTGTATTTTCTGAAGGGCTGTCATCATTTGGATTTCATGGTTCTTATAACGTCACTAATGAAACACAATATTTAGAGACAAAACAGTATTGTATCGCCTTATTGAGAGACGAAATCATCGACATTTTTATTGTGTTAGCTCCAAATTTCTCGGAAAGTATTCAAAGAAGCATTGAAAATAATACTAATTCACAAATTTCATATTTCATTGATGGATCAGATAAAGAGGCGATTAATGCGGTTGAAATTTCATTACAAGAACCTATTGGCATATTTCGTCAGAATATAGGAATGTCTGGAAATTTTACTACTCTCATACCATATTTAGAATATGAAGTACCTTTTTGGGAAAAGCAAGCTTTAAATTACGCTTTTGCTTTAATAATTCCCCTTATTATCATAGGAACTACGATGAACTTCAGTTGTTTGTCAATTGTTGCTGATGAACCGTTACCTCGTATGTTAATTACTCCTACATCAAAAAGTTCCATCATTCTAAGTAAATTAATTGCAAATTCTTTAATAATGGTTTTACAAGCGGGAGAAATTTTCATTTCTACGGCATTATTTGGGTTATATGCACTTGGGGATTTATTTCAATTATTTCTTATCCTCATTGGGATTGGATTAGCGGGAATTTCGATGGGATTATTTGTATCCGCTTTAAGTGGGACAGAACAACAAGCAAATCAATTATACATGATGTTATTTGTAAGTAGTCTGATATTCTCTCCCACATATTTGAATCCTGAAACGTTACCATTAATATTACAAGCAATTTTATACATATTTCCTCTTGCATTTGCTCAACCGCAAGTTTTTGACATTACTATGAAAGGTTTACCACTAGATTTAATAGTATATTTAAGTTTAATGATTCTATGCGCCGTATATGTATTTTTGGCATATATTATTTTTCTATTTAAAAAAGTGGAGGTGTAATGATTAATTACAAAAATAAATAAGAAATTCAAACGAATTTTAAGAAAAATTAACAAGAAGTTTTATAGATTTCTTAAAATGGTTAAAAAAGAGTTTCGGTTAGCATTATTTACAGACCCATGGAATCTAATCATTGCATTAATCCTACCCCCGGCTATCATAATCCTTCTTTCGGTTATGGAGGGTCAGCAAGCCGCAATCTCTCAGATTCAAGTCGCAGTTGTTTCCAATGATTCAACTGTATTTATTGATTCAACGAACGCCACGGGTACATACTTTGGTACTCCAATCGAATTTGAGTGGGATAATTACTCAAAACCCTATTTAAATGCGGTAAATAAATCAGAATATTTAGTTCTAAAAAATTTCTATAATACAAGTGAAGATCCTTATGCTATGGAAACCGCTCGAAATCAATTATTATATTCAGAAATTTCCGCAATTATTGTAATACCTGTTGATTTTTCGGAAATGCTTGAATTCGGTCTGCCAGGATTAATTGAATGTGTCCCCGATTCTTCAAGAATTGCGGATATTCAAAACAATTTGAATGCGGTTTATGATTCAGTTAAGATATTTATTAATGATAATAATTTAACTCCCCAGATAGAAGTAACAGGAGAACAAGAATTTGAGATACCTTCTAATTATAATCCAAGTTATAATTCCACGATTAAATTGGTTATTCCACTTATGGTCTATGGGATTGCGAATGTATTGGCAATGTTAATAATAGTAAAAGAAAAACCAATTGCTCGATTATTATTAACTCCAGTAACTCGTGATGAGATCCTTTTAGCAAAATATGCTACATATTCATTCATCCTTTTCATTCAAGATCTTGGGATTCTCTTAGCATCATTATTGGGAGGGCTTTATGTACGAGGATCATTGCTCGATGTTTTTATAGCAACATATATTGTTGGATATACTGGTCTTTCCATGGGACTCTTCATAAGTTCTGTAAGTAAGACAAAAACAGAAGCTAATCAGTGGTTCCTCGCTTCATTTGTAGTAATTTTATTACTCTCTGGTATAGGAGTTCCTATAGAGTCAATGCCGCCATATCTCCAAGTAGTGGCATACATTCTTCCATTATCTCATGGTCAACCTATGCTTACTGCAATATTAAGTAAGGGAAATAGTGTATTTGGATTCCATTTCTTTAGTTTGCTGGCCATTAGTATAGTTTTAAATCTATTGACGTTTATAGTATTCTATTCAAGGAGGTATGAAGTCTAATCATGGAACAACATAATTCGAATGAAGTAATAGTTGATGTCACAGATCTAAATGTAAAATTCGGAGACGCACATATTATCCATGATGTTTCGTTTCAAGTGAGAAAAGGAGAAATAATTGGGCTCTTTGGCATATCCGGAGCAGGAAAAACAACAATTATTCGAGTATTGACTTGTCAGTTAAAAAAGAAAAATTGGTCGGGGGATGTCTCCGTCACTCATTTAAATCCAGGCAAAAAGAAAAATCATGCTGAAATTTTAAGCAAAATTGGGTATGTTCCTCAATTAGAAGCACTTAATCTTTACTTTGGTCTCTCTCCAATTATTAATATAGAAACTTTTGCGTCCAATTATGGTATCAAAAAAAAAGAGGCTGAAGAAACGGCTAAAAATTTATTTTCTATTCTCGATGTACCAGAAGATACATGGGAAAATAAATTAGAATCTTTAAGTGGTGGGGAAAAAAAGCGAGTTTCTATGGCTATAGGTCTTATTCATAATCCGGGTGTTTTATTTCTGGACGAACCTACTACGGGAGTTGATGCGAATAAGCGTTACGATATCCTTAATTATCTTAAAAAACTTAACCGAAAGTTAGGAACTACCATGTTTATTATTACCCATGATCTTGAAGCGGCATTAGTTTGTGATAAAACAGCCATCTTAAGAGAAGGAAGATTACTGGATTTTGATACTCCGGAGAACCTTATCAGCACGCTTCCCAGTGAAGGTTTATTAGCTCGGTTAACCATTAAAGACCTAAATCAAGAAAAAATAGACCTCATTAAGAAATTTAAATATTGTGAAAAAGTTGCAAGAGTGGGTAATAATCAAATTGAATGCTTTTTAGAGGATTTCAATCAAAATTTAGAACAATTCATTGATTATGTATTAGAAAAAAAGATTAATCTTAGTTCTATGACCCGTGATATTGCTAACTTTAGAAGATATTTTCAAATCCGTATCCAAGAAGAGGAGGAAAAAGAAAAAGAGCTAGAAAGGGAGCAGGAAAAATCTATAAATGAAAAGAAAAAAGAACAAAGAGAAAATTTAACAAAAATTGAAGAAAATACTAAAAAAATTGAAGAAACTTCTAAAAACTTATTGAATTTAGAAGAACGCCTTAAAAAAGTACAATCTTATGAAGAATTTAAACCTATTAAAGATGATTTACAGACAATTAAAGTTGCAACTTCAAAATTAAGCTTGTCAGATGAGCTTAAATTACCTCCTGGGAAGAAAGATTTATTAGAGAAATATCACTCAAAATATAAATCAGTTAGAAACAAATTAATTCATTTACTTAACTTTAGCAAAAATTTGGATCAAAAATTTAAATTAATTACACAACTACGAGATCTTCTAATTGATTCGAACAAAATGAAGCTCGACGAAATGAATGAGTTTTTTCAAAGAAGATTTGAGATAACTAAAACTAACCTATTAAGTTTTATTTATGATTGGACAGAAAAAAATGATATTAAAATTGAGGGGAATTTTATTTTTATTAAAGGAACGGATATTTTTAACTTAATAGACAATTTAGATCGTAAATTGGATTTATGGGAAAAACCTAAAAAGGGTGATTTCAAATAGATAGGAGAAATAAGCGAATAGTTAAATATATCATCGTTATCATATTGCTTTTTATTGGGGAATTTATAGCATTATGGCTCATTAATATCCCTTATATTCAATATTTTAGTGAAGCAGAAGTTCAAGATTATAAAAAGGGAATGTATGATTTTACCTATTCACACCAAAATCCCACGAGTGGATTATTTGTAGAGCCCACGATTGAAAATAGTTATAGAGCTGTAGGTTCGATTAATTTTTCAAGCTCAGCATTTAATTCTTCTCATTTATTAAATCCCTATCCTCTTGATAATGAAAATATTACATCAATAGGGCTTCAAGAGGAGTTTTTTTTAGATTACTTATTTGAAAAACAAAATGATGATGGTTCTTATTCGGATATTAACGGGCTCGGAAATATATATTCAACTTATAAAGTAATTCAAACTATTTATTCACTTAATAAATCTTATTTAGCTAAACCTGAACAACAAAATAGAGTTAATTCCATTATTAACTACCTTAATAATTCATTAACTAATTTGAATAATACCGTTAAAGGCTTTTCCTATAGTAAAAATGCATTAGAGCCAGATATTATCTCTACTTATTATGGTATAAGACTAGCCAAAATGCTGGATGCAGAGTCAATCTTGATAAATAACAATGAGAGTCTTACGAATTTTATCAAATTATTAGGAAACCATACCATTCTTTTTACAGGAAATTATCGCTATTCTAATAATACCTATTTAATCACTGCCGAAACGAGTTATTTTGGCATCCGAGCATATTTAGAATTAAATAATACCTATACAAGTGGACAAGAAACAGCTATTATTTCATATTTTAGTAGCTTATATACAACAAATCCCGTTCCAGATGGAGGATACCGATCTACCCAAATCTCGAGCAATTCCGATATCAGTTCCACTTTTTGTGCATTGTGGGCTTTATATGAATTTGGGGGAATAACCACACCTATCTTAACAAAAACATATATTCAACTTTGTCAAAATCCAATAGATGGAGGGTTTAGATCAACACCAACCTCTTTACTTTCCGATTTTAAATCTGGATGGTCCGCAATGAATGCAATTTGGTTATTAGAAAATAATACTTCTCAAACATTTGATGATTCAGATAAAAAAGATTATTATGATTGGCTTTCATCATATCAAGGTATGGACGGATTATTTGGAGATATTTCTCTTTATAGTAATTATTGGGGTGTCTCAGCGGTAAATAATTATAACCCCGATAATTTAAACGATTTAAAAGTAGATAAGATTTTAGATTTTGTTAATAGTTGTTATAATGAAGGTGATGGGGGCTATGGCTCTACAACATGGGCAGATTCTTCTGTATTCTCGACTTTTTGCGCCCTTTCTATACATCAAATGTTTGGAACCGCATCGGATCGATGGTTGTATAATGAAACTGCAACAGAATTATATATCACAACTCTACAAAATCCAGATGGAGGGTTTAGAGCTGGTGAAGATATTGATACAATTGTGTCTCTGTTTGGGCCGGTTTATGAACCTTATATTGGATCGATTAATAAAAATATCTCAATTGTTGAAAGTAGTTACTGGGCAACATCCGCTTTAAAAGATTTGAGCGCATTAAACCTAATTGATAAAGAGAACCTTACAAACTGGATCCTTTCTTCTCAAAATGCAGATGGGGGGTTTGGATTGTTCATGGGATTTCATTCTGATGTTATTTCGACCCATTATGGATTGGAACTCCAACGATTATTAGGCGTAGGACCTCTTTCGAAAATGGGAGCAATTGGATTTCTCAAGAGTGCTCAAGCGTCTGATGGAGGGTTCCAAGTAATACCATTTCTTTCCTCATATCTTGATTTACCTTCTTCATTCCTTAGCACCTATTTAGGATCTATTTCGCTCTATCATTATCGTTCTCAGCCACAATACATCTCAAAACTAGTTTCATGGTTTCGGCAATGTATCAGCTCTACTACGGGTGGTGTTGGGGATGATGCAAATTTTGGAGGGGATTTACATAATATGCCTTATGGATTAGTTTTTATCGATGATATCAGATATGATCAAGCTTTTGATCCCATTCCATGGAATTTCTTAATATTTTGGTTAATGATTGGAGAAGGAATTATTTTAGCACTTATTATTACCATAACAATATTTTATTATATTAATCAATATCTAATCCAGAAAGTAAAAGCTACCTTAGGAATTAAGGGTAAACTTAATATTGAATATCTGAAAAAGTTCCCTGCGTTATATTGTGAGAGTTTAAATATTTATATCGGTAGAAAATTAATTGTTGATGGAGTTTCGTTAGAAATAGAACACGGAGAAATATTAGGGATATTAGGGGAGAGTGGTGCGGGAAAGTCTACTTTTATTAAAGCTGTTTTGGGAATGCATAAATATAAGGGAGTGTGCGAAATTTATGGAATGGATGCTAATAAAAATAGAAAAAAATTTAGATCCATTTATGGATATGTCCCTCAAGATTTGGGAAAAATGTATTCAAATTTTACTACCCTTCAGAATTTAATTTCCTTTGGAAAACAGTATGGGCTTACGGAAAGAGAAATTAGGAGTAAAGCAAAACGTACCTTACGAAGTTTAGAAATTGAGGAAAAAATTGATTCCAAAATTAAAAATCTAAGCGGAGGAGAAAAAAGAAGGGTGAGCATTGCAATGGCATTAATGCACGAACCCGTTTTTTGTATCTTGGATGAACCCACAAGTGGTTTAGATCCAGTAGTCAGGGAGAGATTATGGCTTTCTCTCATTCGCATTAATGAAAAGTTTAATACAACTTTAATCGTTATCACTCATTATCCTGAGGAAGCCCAATTCTGTGATAAAGTATGCATTTTTGGCCGAGGAAGGGGTATGATAGACTTTGGCGCACCAGAACGTCTTCTTGGACAACTCCCCGGTAAGGGACGCTCTATCGAATTATATTTCTATGATCCACAAGATAACACTATAAAACGATTGGAAAATATAGAAGGGATCGATAAAGCATTAGAAAATAAGACTGGTACCGATTATGTTTTATTAACAGATCTAACCAAAGAAGAATTGCGTGAAAAAATTACAGAAGAGTTTGGAATAAATGCGGTCTTAGGAATAAAGCAAGCTAATACTAAAATGGAAGAGTACTTTCGCTATCGTGCCATGGAGGTCCCAGAGATTGAGTAAACCAACAAAAGGAGGAGTTTTCTATGGAAAAAACTAATATAGAAATCAAAAACACTACAAAAATAAATTTAGACCAATTAAAAAAGGAAATCGAGCGTCAAAGGGGTCAATCTCTGTCTTATGATGAATTAATTAGATATTTTATCGAAAGCCAATCAGATAAAGTTAGACGGTCTCAATTAGAATTAATTAGAAAAAAGATCATTAATGCTATTCGATTTACCCAACATTATTTTATGATATTTAGAGAAAATACGTTTGGGGTGTGTCGAATATTAGATCTTGAATATAAAAAAAGCTATATTGAAATACTCTTCTTCCCCAATCGTGATGTGATTCAAAAAGGTGTTCCCGTCCTAAAAGTAAACTCTCCGATTGAAACGGAGGTTGATTTTAATGAAATCCTCATAGATCCTCCTTTCGATGAGGACGATCTTGTAAGTCCAATTAAAGTGATGCTAAGCATCGATGATTTGATTGAAGAGGAATTTCAGTATCATTTAAGTGTTTTGGACAAAGAAGTAGAATTAATTGATGAACGATTTGAAAATTATTCCGTTGACAACATTCCATATTTTAGGAAGGTAATTCTTTATTTCCCTGGCTTTTCAGTGTCTTTAAAGATTAATTTCGAAGAATATCCTTTACTACCGAGATTTTATTTTTCAAAGAACCTTTCTACAATCATAGAAATAGATGAGTTTTTAGAATTATCAGAAATAAAAAATTGGGATGAATTTGACCCACCTCATCTTATTGATTTAATAGATAAACTGATTGATATTATTCTTCGACGAATAAAAGGACTTACATATTTTAAAAATTATCAACTTATTTTTATTAAAGATTTAAGCATTAAAAACACTGTAAGCAATTTATCATTAAAAGTTCATAGGGGCCAATCAGTAGGTATAATTGATGCTACAAACAAATATGAGACCAATGACATGGGAAGGAGTTTACGGATTTTTCGTGCAATCTCAGAAAGAGATTCCGATTTTTCGGGAACAATTCAAATATTTGGAAAATATAAACGATTATTATCCGATAAAGAGTTAAATAGAATAGTAATCTTACCGGAAGCATTAAGTTCAGAAGTAGTTGCATTAAAAGTAAAAAAAGCAATTAAATATAATACCAAAATTCGGCCAAAATGGACCATCCATAATAATGAACTGAAAAAAACATTACACGATTCAAAAATTTTAACATTTATCGATGAATTTAAATCTAAAAATCCTTTAGGTGAAGCAATAGACATTATTAAACAATATTTAGAAAGACAAGAATTTATTGAAAAGATTCTAGAATTCACGGGACTTATTTATAAAAAGAATGAAATTGTGGAACAATTATCATCTTCTGACTTCTTGCGTTTCCAAATTGCCCGGGCTCTTGTTCGGTCCCCCGATATAATTTTATTTTCTATTCCGCCCAGAGTATTTAATAGGATAGAGTTCCGGAAATTTAAAAAACAACTAAAAAAAATAAAGAGGGAATGGCATTTGATAATCATAATTCATAGTCCAGAAGATTTAGTTTCCTCCTGTGATAAAGTAATTACTTTAAAGGAGAAAAAAGCTGAAACAGGAACGGTTGAGGAATTTGTAAATAAAATTCCAAAATCAGATAATTTAATTACCATCGAATTATCGAAAGCAGATGAACATGATTTAGAAAAATTAAGAGAGTATGCCTATCTCATAGAAGAACGAAAACATGAGAAATATAAGCTCTATCCTAAATCAAGCACTGATCCAGAAGAGTTTATTAAAAAAATTGTCCAATTATTTGGTGACGATTTAAATAACTTTACAATCTTTCATGGGACCCTTGAGGAATTTATAGAATATACCCAATTAATAAAATAAAATTAAAGTAAATATAAATTAGATGAAATAATATGATTAAAAGTATCTATTTATTAAGAAGCAATGGAGAAATTCTTTATTCAAAAAATTTTATCGAGCAAGAATATGAAGAAAATTTATTGATCGGTTTTTTTAATTCTGTTGTAAATTTTAGTAGAGAAGCTCTGAAAAGTGTCGTAGATTTCATAGATCTGGGAAGAGAGAGTAAAGCAATTCTCGAACTTAAACCTGAAGAAGAAATTTTCGGGGCTATTATATGTAGCGCTAAAGATAATAATTCATTAGTCAAAAAGATTCTTAAAGATATCTTACAAGGCTTTATTGATGAATTTTCCCCAAACTATAATTTAGAGAGCCGAAAAAATAAAGATAAGGTTGATGAAATATTTAAAAGAACAATGAAAGGGAAGGGACGATATTCAATTCTCATTCGATTTATTATTTCCTGGGTTCTGTTAATTCCATTGGGAGGCCTTCTTGTATTTGTGAATATTTGGGCATCGGAAGTATTTATCTTTACAGGTGAAATCTCATCCTTTGGACTTGAACGCCTAATCACTCAAACTATTCCACAAATTATTATAGTCCTTTTCTTAGAATCAGTAGTCTTGTTTGGAATCCCCAATTTTATTTCAGGATATGTTATATTGCACATAAAGTACAGTTTCATTAACACTTTAATTTATTTAATCCTGATACTGCTTGCAATTACGCTATCTGTTCGACCTATATTAATTTATCCAATTCTTTCCTTTTTACCGTTTGTCGTGATCAGTAGTTTAGGAGGAGCTTATCTAGGAAACGAATACGGGAAAACAAAAAGACTCTCATAGAACAAAATATAATTTTACTTCCAAAATTAATATGAAAGAAATATGTCATAAAAAATTGAGTAAGTTGGTAGGAAAGTGGGGGACAATTCAGATACCTTCCAGAAATTTAGAAAAGTTGATTGAATTTTCTATTGAACCAGATCAAATTCATAAACAGAAAATTGTGGAAAATTTATTTGAAAATCTTTCAGTATCATTTGAATGGCTTATCAACCATACCGTTAGGGCAAAAAAAATGGCGATTCAATCAATTAAAATAGCATATAAAGAAAGACAACAAGGATCAATTGCATGGGTTCAACATCTTGGATGGGCTTTTCATTTTATCACCGATTGGGCTACTCCACATCATTCACCTTCATCAAAATCAAATCCAATCCCTGCGATGGTGGGCTTCGGAGCCCTTTTTGGTGGAATTCTTGGTGGACTTTCGACATCATCTAAAAAAGAAAAAAAAGAAAGAAAGAATTATTTTAAAGAGATAATTAAAGGCTCTTTAATCGGAGCTGGAGTAATGGGAACTGCGGGAACCGTAAAACTCTCTAAAAATCATAATAAATTTGAAGATATATGTGATGAGCGCTGGCAAACACTTACTTTTGATACTATATCTCCTATTTTTAAAGAAAAAAAGATTAACCTCAATCTCTCCCAAGATTGGAACACTCAATTGAGCGAATTTCAAAAATTAATGAAGGATTTACGAAACTATGCCAATAATCTTCCTTCTGATTGGATAGATACATGTGATCAAAAAGAATTTATTGAATATATGATAAAAATTGCTATTGTTATGGATTTTGCGGCACAAATGATTATGAAATAAATATTATTATCTGATAAAGAATTAAATAGATTAATAAGGTTTTCACCTAATGAATAAAATATTACAAGATATATGGATACTGACCAATTCTGGAACCGTTTTATGGAGCAGAGTGTATGATGCGAAAATGGATGACCAATTATTTGGAGCTTTAATGAGTGCTGTTAATACATTTGCAAAACAAATCTCTAATCAAGGACTTACCACCATAGAATTGACGGATAAAACATTTGTTCTTCATAAAAAAGAGGGTCTTTTATTTATAACCAATGCCCCCATAAAAACACACAAAAAACGAATCAAACGAGAATTACAATGGATCGCTGATAAATTCATCCAGACGTATTCAAATGATCTTGAATTTTGGAATAAAGATACCTTACTATTTTCTGATTTTAAAAATATCATCGAAAATTCCCTTGAAGACCCCATCGATAAATTAAAAAAGTCGTTTTGGTAATTCATTCCCTTCTTTTCATAATTTTTTAAGAAAAAAATTTTTTAAAGATTGAATATAATATTCTTTATGGTTTTATTATACAATGCAGATTTACCAACAGGTGTTTCTGAAAGGTTATATTTATCTGGAATTATTTATGAGTTTGTGGTCTTTTCAATCGTATTTTATCTTGTAATTTTGAGTATTTGGAAATTACACGAGCGAAGAACCCGTTTAAACATAAATATGGTTTTGATATGTGCTGGAATTGATGCTGCTCTTTTCCTTACCGCATTTGGAAAATTTGGGGTGCTCTTCTGGGGTTGGACATTTGAATTAGGTACGTTCTTTGATAATTTAGCATTAATTTTTATCTTCTTCATCAATTGCGTCTTTTTAATTTTCATCCTGGAGATGTTTACTCAATTGAAATCTACAAAAAAGAACCTCCTCTTTATAATTTATATCCTCTGTTATGTCCCTGCAATCACTGAAATTCTTTTAAACTTCTTTACAATTGGGATATTTGCTAATATCATTCATTTACTTCTCTCATTTTTGCTTTATATCGTTATGATGGTAGTAGTACGACGAAATGTTAAAAAGGTTGAGAAAAAAGAACATCTGATTGGCATATGGTTTATTTTTCTTACTGGCTTGTTTATGCTCCTCTTTTTCCTTCTCACGGCAACTTCAATACTCCTCATAGAATTTGGACTTCTTAACCCCTTTAATCCCTTGTATTTTGTAAGCTGGGTTTGTATGCTATTAGCTTTATTTCTACTATATACAGGTTTTTTCCTCCCAAACTGGTTGAAGCGTCTCATCAACTCATAATAAAAAAACTTACTTTTTTCTATTCTAATTCTTTAAGCAACCTAAAATATAGAGTATGAAGCATTATTCGCGAGCATTGGAGAATCTCTGCACCTGAAATATCATAAGAGGATTATTCCAGCGCATTCTTGATACTTATGCAACTTTTATGAATTTTGTATCCAAATTGTTCAAATAAAAACCATACACTTTAACCTTACAAATGCTTAATTTCTGTTCTTATTAAATATTTGTCAAAACTCGATTTACCTTATCAAATA
>SDNL01000050.1 GCA_004524365.1 Promethearchaeota archaeon
ATTATTTCTGAAAAATTCGATTTACATTTATATAATCTCATTTTTGATTCTTCAATCTTCATCACATCAAGTAATTGATTAACATATTTTCTTAATCGTTTAACATTTCGCTGAACAATTTCTAAATCGTTTTTCATTTCATTATCGTCGTGTTCGGGATAGACAGATAAAATATAATCGATATATCCAAAAATCGATGCTATGGGTGTCTTTAATTCATGCGCAACCATTGAAATAAAATCATTTTTGATTTGACTTAATTTTTTTAATCTTTCATTTTGAGCCTTTAATATTTCTTGAGATTTTCTTAATTTTTCTGTTCTTACTCTTACTTTTTCTTCTAACTCGTTATTTAATTTCGCTAATTCTTTTTGTGATTGTTTTAGATTTTTTTCAGCCTCTTTTCGTTCTGTTATATCTCTTACTGTTGCTTGTAAGAATCTTTTTCCACTAATTTCTATTCTGCTTAACAAAACAGTCGCGGGAAAATCTTCTCCGTTCAAACGCTTATGAGTCCATTCAAAATAATTACTCCCGACACTCATTGCATCATTTATTATTTTTTCTGCTTTTTTAATTGAATCTTGTCCATCTGATTGTTTTTTTGGAGAAAATTCCCATGGTGCTCTAGAACAGAAATCCTTTTCATCTTTTGCACCAAACATTCTTATAGCCGCTGGATTTCCTGACGTGAATTTCCATTTTGGAGGTTCTAAAGTCATAATTGCATCTCTCGATGATTCAAATAATCTTTTATATCTCCGTTCTGCACTTTTGCGCTCGCTAATATCTCGAGTAACCCCTATAATTTTAACTTCTCCCTCTTTATTTCTAGCAAGTCTCATTCGAACTTCAATCGGAATTATCGAGCCATCTTTACAATAAACCTCCAACGTTTCGGTAACTATTGGATTATAATTTTCATCTTTTAATTTCTCTGGATTTAAATAATTTTGCTTTAATTTAATAACCTTTTTTTGAGATTCAGGGGTATAATTCTCCCTAAAAGATAGATTCATAGCCTCTTCTGGAGTATATCCTCTTAAGGATTCAACTGACGGACTTAAATATTCATGTTTTAAATTTAAATCAAGAACAAAGATAACATCTGATATTTCATTTTCTACCATCTTCAATCTCATTTCAGCTTCTTTTCTTTTACTTAAATCCTTAAAAACAATTTGAATAAAAGAATTCATCTCAAATTCAATTAAATATGCTCTTATAGATATCCAGAGTGAATTATTATCTTTAGTTTTGATTTTAATTTCTTTAATCTCTTTAAATCTTCTATCTCCAAAATCTTCGTATAATTGCTTAATTTTTCCCCTTTGTTGTTCTTTAAAAATAGGTAATCTCCAAAAATTTTCTCCCTTTAGAATGTTTTTATCATAATGCAATAAATCTACTAACGCTTTATTATAATCAAGTATTTTACCAGAAGAATTAAGAATAATTATTGGATCGATTGCCTTCTGAATCATCGAAGATAAAAAATCTATCATTATTAATTACAAAAATAATAATATATTTAAATATTATAAAATAATTCTTTTCCTTGATAAATCATTGAGTTATTTAAACAAGATTGTCTCAAAAGTAAAAGAACAAAAGATAAGTAAAATTCATGGGGGGAATATCATAATTGAAATTTTTCAAAATTCCATTAACATTCAAAAAAGACTTCATTGTTTAAAGGCTTTAGATAAAATTTTATTAACTAATCAAAAAGTATTTGAATTCTTAGAAAATCTATTAATCTCTGATGAAAATGCAAAAATAAGAATAAAGGCTGCAGACCTTATCATCAAAAAGTTTCCCAATTTATCTATTAATTCTTTTGAATGGATAATTGAAAATGCGACTTCTCCACTTGTCTTACAAAAAGTTTTTCATTTAATTAAGAGAGAAGAAATCACTTCTTTAAAGAAAGAGCTTATAAAATGGTTCTATAAGTTTGGAAATAAATTGAATATTGATCCAAATGAAACTAAATTCATTTTAGACCTCGAAGCGCTATTCGAAAAAGAGGAAAATAATTCTTATAATATCAACAATCAAACCTATCAATTTTATGAATTTCTTCGCGAATTAAAAAGTCCACGTCATTGGTTTTTAGTGAAGGACTGCCATATTTTAGAGTTGAAATTTAGTTTTAATAAATGGAAATATCTTAGGAAGTACTCTGGTCAGAGAAATGAATTAAAAAAATATAAAGATTTAGATATGATGCTTTCTCTGCTATTAAATAATAAAATATCCCAAACTGAGTCGATAAAAATTCCTAATACTATTTCTATGCTTAAAAAACTCAAAAAGTTAGATTTAAGTAATAATAACCTTCAAAACCTTCCCCAATCTTTAGGTTATTTAGACCAATTAGAATACTTGAATCTAAGCTATAACTATTTCAAATCTCTTCCATCTTGTATCTTTAACTTAACTCATTTAAAAATTCTCAACCTTAGTAATAATGAAATAGAGCTAATTCCCTCTTCATTACAATCATTACCCCATCTTGAAGTAGTAAACATTAAAGGTAATAAAATCAACTCTATCCCGAATTTCTTACAAGAAATGAGCAACTGACCAGATCTAATTATTATAAGCATAATCACCTAGTTAATTATAAATATAGGGATTACTTAGTTTTAGATTAATTACAAAAAATCATATAGAAGAGAGAAAAATATGTCAGAAGAGAAGAAAATAATTAATGGTGGCGATGTGTTAATTAAATCGCTACTAAAAGAGGGCGTTGAATATATGTTTGGAATCCCAGGAGGCCAGTTTCTTAATATGTACGATGCTGTATATAAATGGGGAAAAGAAGAGGGCATTCAGACCATCTTATTTCGTCATGAACAAGCAGCTGCTCATGCTGCAGATGCATATGCTCGAGTGACCAACAAGCCAGGGGTTTGTTTTGGAACTGTTGGACCGGGAGCCCTTCACCTCGTTCCTGGCATTGGAACAGCATGGAGTGATAATATTCCGGTCATCGCAATAATACCACAAGTTAATAGTAGTTTTGATGACAGTTTCACATTACAGGGAAACCTCGACCAGATAACTATGTTTAAACCTATCACCAAATATCAGCGATCAATAAGAGATTTAGATAAGATCCCCGATGCTGTTGAAAAATGCTTTCGACACGCTGTTGGGGGAAGACCTCGGCCTGTAGTTTTGGAGATATATGAAGATGCTTTTTTAGAAGAGATAGAAGAAGAAAAAATTAATATTCCATCTCCAGAACAATACCGCCCAAAAGTGAAACCGGGGATTGATCCTAATTCTATAGAACAAGCACTTGATATGTTATTAAATGCTGAAAAGCCTGTAATTATTTCTGGTGGTGGAGTTATGATGTCTGAAGCATGGAATGAACTCCGAGAATTTGCAGAGATGTTTAAGATTCCCGTTATGACCACACATCGAGGGATAGGTACAATATCAGATGATTCTGAATGCTTTATTGGGTCAACCATAACTATAAGTTCAGCTTTACATGCTGCAGGGAATTCAGATGTTGTTCTGGCCTTAGGATGTAAATTTTCCTATTGTATGGGGCATGGAGATGAGCCCTTCTGGAAAAACGAGCAGAAGTTAATTCAAGTAGATATTGATCCTACGATAATTGGTAGAGCGAAACCAATTAGTTTAGGTATAGTAGCAGATTGCAAGGTCTTTCTTAGTCAAATGATAAAGGCTGGAAAAGAGAGGAAGACTATTGAAGAAAGAGAATGGTTAGATACACTAAAAGCAATGAGAGAGAAATATAAAAAAGCAACCTTAAGAAAAGCGACAAAGGATAAAGTTCCAATCCTTCCTCAGCGTTTAGTAAAGGATGTGTACGAATTTATGGATGAAGATGCTATTTTAATCATGGATGGGGGAGATATATCTTGTTTTGCTTTAGAACAAGTAAATTTACATAAGAAAGTAAATCCTTTATCAATTGTTCAAGCAATAGGAATGGGGCATCTTGGAACTGCAGTTCCTTACTGCATAGGAGCGAAATTAGGACAACCAGATAAACAAGTTGTGGCTATTGCTGGAGACGGGAGCTTTATGATTAATGTTCAAGATTTAGAAACTGCTGCTCGATTAGAACTTAAAGACTTGATAATCGTTGTCGCTAATAATAATGCTTGGGGAATGATTAAAAGTGGTCAGAAACTTTTTATGGGGAAACGGTATATTGATGTAGATCTCCCAGAATTTGATTATGGAAAATGCGCCGAGGGTTTTGGGTGTTATGGTGAATCAATTACAGATCCTAATGAGATAATACCAGCATTAGAACGAGCAAAAAACTCGGGAAAACCGGCTGTTTTAGATGTTAAAATAAAATTTGACATTCCAGATGCCACGAAATTAATGGGCAGTATGGGAATCTTATAAAAAATATACCCTCTTTTCTTTATTTTATTTTTATCATTAATTTTCTCTGCGTAATTAAATCTATAAACCGAATGATTGAGAGGGACATCTTACTTTATATAAAAAAAGTTTCATATTATTATTTCTTGGAGAATTTTTATTATTTAATATGGAATTTCCTCGTATCTTTACTCGAAAAAAACATAAAGTAAAAAAGAAATAAGATAAAAGTTTATTATCTTTACTTGATGAATGAATTTAAAATTAATGAGTATATCAAACTAAAGCTAGAGCAAAACAAGGTAAATATATATATTGATGGGAAGAAAATTATCCAGTGTAAATATCTACTATTACAGAAACCTCAAGATAATCAAACTGTTCAAGAAGAGAATATTTCTTCAATTGACCAAATAACTGAGAAATTAGATAAATCTTTAGAAATGAATGACTCATTAGATCCTCAGGATCACCCGATCGACCCTGAGACTGAGTTTTGGGCCCATTGCTCAAACATACAGGCTTGGGCAGAGAATAATTATAATACTCAAATGCTTCATGTAAATCTTTCATTTCCTCTATTGAAGAGGTTAACTGTTGCTGGAGATCCTTTAGCTAAAGAAGTTTTTAAGAGTGAAATTATTAAAAGGTTTAGAAGTGGAGATCTAAATGTTATGACCTTTTTAACTAAAGAAGGTTATCTAGAATTTCTGGATTGGGATGAGGGTGTTTTTATCTATAAAGACCTTGATTTTGAAACAAGAAAAGAACTCCAACAACGAGTTAAAGAAGCAGCAAAAGCACCAAGAGATACTTTTATTATAGAACATGAAGATTAAAGAAAAAAGGTAAGAAAAAAAATGGATTTTTGGAAATATTATGATGTGACCCATAAGGAGCACCTCGTGTGCAATCCTATGAGCGTTGGAAAATTAAACGAGCTTATCACCCTCTTGGCGTTAAAACCTGGTTCAAAAGTGTTAGAGATCGCCACCGGTAAAGGAGAGTTTCTGATTCGGCTCGTCGAAAAGTACAATGTGTCCGCAATAGGTGTTGATATCTCTCCCTATCACCTCGGTGATGCTAAAATAAAAGCAAAAGAGCGTGTCCCTAATGCCGATTTAACACTAATTGAAATGGATGGTGTTAATTATAACCCCGATACACCAGAGAGCTTTGACCTCGCATGTTGCTTAGGTGCCAGTTGGATTTATAATGGACATAAGGGTACGCTAAAATATTTGATGAACCAAACCAAGTACAACGGGCTCATCGTGGTGGGAGAACCGTTTTGGATCAGTAAACCTCCAAAAGAATATTTTGATCTCTCAGAAATAAAATATGAGATGTTCGACACGCATGTTGGGAATGTACAAATTGGAGAACAACTTGGTTTAAACCTTTTATATACATTCGTAAGCACCCGAGATGAGTGGGATCGATACCTCGGCCTTCAATGGTATTCAGTAGACAAGTATACCCAGAATCATCCAGATGACCCTGACATTCCCGAGATCTTGGCTAAATTAAATAAAGAGAAAACTCAATATCTGAAGTGGGAGCGTGATGCGTTTGGATGGGCAATTTATGTATTTAGAAAGAGCTAAATACAAAAAGAAAAAGATTAGATTTAATTATTGAAGAAAAAAATAATAATAAAAAAATTAGGATTATAGTTTATCCTTCATTTCAATGTAGAAATCTAAGGAAGTTTAATTACGTAATGCTCCACGATTAGCGACTGGCATCCCGTGGATGATTTTGCTGACCGCTAATTCAACTTTTTTGTTGCTAAATGTGTAAGGATCATAAAAATAAGATTAAAATTTAAGTAATATTCATGCATATGTTACTGATAATATTGTTCCAGCTTATCACTTCTATAATAGACCTTATCATACTTTACTTCTAACTCTTCTTTTATTAGCTAATAAGCTTCGGGAAGAACATATTTTGTCTTCTCGGTGTTAGTTTCCCGTAAAAGGTTGGAGCTTCCGATGGTATCATCAAAAAATAAAATAATCTCTCCGTTGTTTTTTCTACATATTGGTTATTTAAGACCACCATTCGGGCATTTCCAATGTGAAGTGCGCCGCTCGGGTATGATGCCAACCTCGTTATTACTTTCTTCTATTGAGTCTAAAAACCGAATGATTGAGAGGGACATCTTACTTTATATAAAAAAAGTTTCATATTATTATTCCTTGGAGAATTTTTATTATTTAGAATAATTATATAATTCTTAATTATAGTAAAAATAAAATTATGGGTATGCAACAAGTAGATTTCGCTAATTCTAAAAATTCTCATAAATATTCACTAATAAATTTTAATGGATTAGCGGAATTTCGAGAATTCATCGTTCAAGGAAGGACTGATTTTTGCATTGAACGAGCTGAATTAATGATAGATTTTTTAAATGAGAAAGGAGGATTAGATTATACAGATCCTTTATCTAGACAAGCAGAAGCACTAAAATTTATTTTAGAAAATAAAAAACCTAATATTTTTCCCAATGATCTACTAGCCGGATCAACGACATCAAAAAGAAAAGGAGTATTATTTTATCCTGAATTTTTAGGTTTGGGTATATGGCCTGAATTATTATCACTTCCAATTAGGGAAAAAAATCCTTATCATATTTCCTCTGAGGAAATATTTAAACTTGATCAGAAAATAATGCCTTTTTGGATTGATAAAAATATTCCCGAATTAGCCCGTAAAAAATTAGGTGATGATGATAAAAGTTATCGACTTCAAGAAAAATTATTTCTTTATATGGTTAGCAAATACAATTGCCAAAGCCATACAATTCCGGACTACGATAAAGTTTTAAAGTACGGCATAGAGGGTATTATCGAACAAATTTCAAAACGACTGGTTTCTGTTAATGAAAAGGAAAAACAGTTTTATAATGCGATGAAAACAGCATTGGAAGGTGTTATTTTATATGCAAGAAGTTTAAGTAGGGAAGCAAAGCGCCAAAGCAAAAAATATAATAATAATTCCGTGAGAAAAAAAGAATTGGAAACGATAGCCAAAATTTGTAAGCACGTTCCAGCCAAGCCCTCTGAAACTTTTAGAGAAGCTTTACAAAGCATTTGGATCTGTATGAATGCATTATATCAAGAACAAAATAATGTCGGCTTTTCCATTGGAAGAATAGACCAATTATTAAATCCATACTATATCAAGGATAAAGAAGATGGGAGACTTACCAAGAAACGGGCACTTGAATTACTAGCTCATTTTTGGTTAAAAGTCGGTGATAATATACCAATGGTACCTGAAAGCGGAGAATTACTTTTTGGAGCAACGGGTTCAAATCAAGCAATTACGATAGGGGGCTCCGATGAACAAGGCAAAAATGCTGTAAATGAAACCACTTTTCTATGTTTAGATGTAGTGGAACTTCTAAAAGTTCGAGATCCAAATCTTAATGCGCGAATAAGAAAGGATGATCCCGAAAAATATACTAAAAGAGTTGCAGAGGTTATTTTTAATACGGGATCTACCCCTTCACTGATTAATGATCAAGCAGTTATCCCTGCTCTCCAAAAGGTTGGAATTAATCAAGAAGATGCCAATAATTATGCCCAAGTTGGCTGTTTGGAACCGAATTCTCCAGGAAAACAATTTGGTCATACGGGAGCAATCTTAATTAATTGTATGTCTCCTTTTATATTAGCAATGCATAACGGAGATTCGGAAAATTCTAAAAATTTAGGATTAAAAACTGGAGAGATTACAGAGTTTAAAACTTTTCAAGAATTTTTTGATGCTGTTAAATTACAATTTGAATTCATTATACAAAATGCTACTCGATTAAATAATTACTGCGGAGAGCTTTACAAATATCTCCATCCTGAACCCCTTTTGAGTGCCTTGTTTGAGGGTCCAATTGAATCTGGATTATCATTACTTGAAGGAGGCGCGAAATATAACTCATCAGGAATTGCTTTTATAGCATTAGCGGATTTAATTGATTCATTATATGCTGTTGATCAATTAGTATATGTTAAAAATAAGCTTTCTTTTGAAGAATTAGCTGAGATGTTGGATAATAACTTCAAGGGATTTGAACAAGAATATGTTTATATTATTAATAAATTAAATCATTTTGGTAATAACAAATCTAATGTTGATAAATTGGGCGAAGAACTTATCGATTTTTTGTATGAAACATGTGTGGGAATGAAAAATTACCGAAATGGAAGATATTTACCAGGATATTGGTCTATGACAGTCCATAGTGGATTTGGGAAGGTTACGGGCGCGTTTCCGAATGGAAAAATGGAGGGAGAACCATTTACAAGTGGTTTAACGCCGTTTTCAAAATCACAAAAGAATGGCCCTACAGCCGTATTTAATAGTCTGGCAGATTTAAACTGTACAAAAATGCCGAACGGGATGGCTCTGAATATGAAATTTAATAAATCATTGTTTAATGTAGAAAAAAACAAAAATATGTTTATCTCTCTGTTTAAAGGATATTTCTCTAAAGGTGGTATGCAAGTTCAATACATAATTCAAGATGCAGAAACATTGATTGATGCAAAAAAACATCCAGAAAAGTATCCCGATCTCATGGTACGAATTAGCGGATATACTGCCTATTTTAATGATTTAAATGAACATATGAAAGATGAAATCATCAATAGAGCAATAATGCAAATATAATATATATTTGAAGGAGATATTAAATGGGTAAAATTAGATCATGGTTCTATAGATTGCTTGGAAAGTTCTTATTGGATTATTCAAATAATAAAATTATTAAATTAAATAAAAAAAATCCATTATTTCATAGATTTGTCTTGAATTTTAAGGCTAAAATTAATATATATACAAAAAAGGATGAGATAACCCGATCTCTGGTATTTGATGGAAATGGAAAGATTTCTTATAATAAATATAAAGTCGAAGAGCCTGATTCATCATTAATTTTCAACTCTTCCCAAGATCTTTACAAATTCATGCGTAGTTTCGGCGATGTGTATGAAGGAATGTTAGAAAATCGCTTTCACTTACGCGGAAATTTGAATGTTTTGTTTAAGTATCAATTTTTAACCAATTTTTATAATCCCAGACGAGATAAGATTGAACTCGATTGAGTAATTTCTAATTCTTCTTAAATGGGTTCCATCAATTCAATCTCGAGCCAATATTGCCTTAATGATGATTTTAGAATGATAATAAAATAGATAATACAAAAAATGTAAACTATTTAAATTTTCAATAAATGCATAATTTAATTACAATTTATAAACTCTAAATAAAATATGAATTAAGATGGATGATATAAGTAAAGAAGAATATAATAAACAATTCCTGAGATATATTAAAGGTCAGAGAAATCAATCAAAAAACTATTTTGCGTTTAGTGCAGAATGGATTGCAATTACCCTTACGATTTTAACTTTATTGTGGTCCTTTGGTAATCGAATTCCTATCGTATCGTATCTTTTATTAATTGCATTCGTATTTTTTGTAAATAATGTAGCTGTTAATTCAAAAATTATCCATGAAATTGATGATGGAGATTTAGAAAGCCTGGATGACTTGGTACCTTGGGTTTCTCTCGCAGAAAATACATATAGTTTAGGATCTACATTAGTTTTGACCTCTTTTATGATTATCTTTTATTCAGCTTTAGGAGAAGATATTATTGCACCTTCAATTTTTCTCCTTATAACATGGGTCATGCTTTTTGTATATAAATGCATCAGAAGAAAAGTGAATCAGAATAAACCCATAAGCGATACTAGTAAAGCGAAGAAAAGATCAACATCAATTAAACCCCTTCTCTATATGATCGAAATAGTATTTTTAGGGCTTTTATGGCTCGATTTTTTTTCAATCATCAATTGGATTGGTCCCTTAATCTAATCGTGGAATTCTCTCTCCTAAACCTTTTTTTTCAAAACTTTTTCTATTAAAAAATTTAACTTTTAATCGAAAGAATTATTATTTCTATTACTAATTATGATTGAAGATCCCTCCAATTTTAATAAAAGATTCCTACCGATATACTTTTTAGGGGGGTTTTTTTCACTTGCGTTTAGTGGAATTTATATCCTTAACGTACCCCTTTCAGAACTTTTTTGGCCTGGAGAGGTGTACCATGCGTTAGAGATGGGAGTTTTAATAAGTTCCATGTTCTTGGCAATTGCATTTTCAGGTATATTATTTGGTAGGTTAATTGATAAATATAGTCGAGTGAAAATACTATTCGTTGTATCTATAGTAAGAGGTACGTGTATGATCCTTCTAAGTATTACTGTAGTGGGGCAAGGATTAGAGTCTTGGCTATATTTTTATATCATAACGTTCATATTCGCATTTTTTGCGGGTGGTAATTATCCCTCTGTTGTCTCTCTTTCTCATGATATTGTCCCAATTGATCAGAGATCAAGTTTTTTTGGAATATATAATTTAGTAAGGAATGCATTCCAGTTAACTGGGTTTTTATTCGTAGGCCTTTTGGACTTACTCGGATTATGGCGTTTATTTTTTATCATAATCGGCTTAGCTATATTAATTTCTGGAATTAATATGTTCTTTAATATGGAGGAACCAAAACGAGGGTCACAAAATAAAGAACTTAAAGAAGTTTTAAAAATAGACTCTGTTGAATATGATTTTCAAATAGACTTAGATATGATGAAAAAAACTATGTTAAGTAAAACTAACTTAGTCATATTGATTGAAGGCATTTCTACCAATATCTTCATGGGAAGTTTAACATTCTTACTATTACCATATATTCAAACAGACCCACATAATATTTCTCCTTTTGCTACTGGGATATTCTTAGCTGTCTTTGGTTTAACAGGAGGGATTATTGGACAAATACTTCTTGCTCGACTTTCAGATAAATTGTCAAAACAACATCACATAAGAAGAATATATCTAATCATAATTTCTTTAATAGGGGGAGCAGTTTGTTTTACTCTCTTATTTTTCATTCCTTTACCCCATTTAAATAAATCAGAGGGACAAAATCTTTTGCTATTTATAATGGAACCAATGATACTTCTAATGGGGGTTATACATGCTAGTTCAACTTCAATTTCAGCGTTATATAACACAAATCAAGGACCAATTATTCAAGAAATTAATCTTCCCGAAGCTCAAGGCCAAATAATATCTTGGAATCGTCTTTTAGAAAGCATTAGTTTTGGTTCTGGACCGCTTATTTCTGGAATTTTTATTACAATTTCAGGACAAAATTATCAATTAGTTGCAATATTAATAGGGTTGTTTACGATCCCTGGGATTCTATTGTGGATTTCGGCGATAAAATATTATTCAATTGATCGAGAAAATATAAGTTCAATCCTTGAATCGCGTTCATTAATCTTAGAATCCAAAAAGGATTCAACTAAATCATAATTCTTTAGAATAAAATGATTAAATGAAAAAACGAATCATCTTGAATTAGCATATTAAAGTCTTAAGTGGTTTGATAATAATTAGATAAGATGCCAAAATCATCAATTACCGAATGAAAATCATCATTTATATTTTATAATATAGAGATTATTAGTTGTTAAAGTATTTTTTAAATTCACCGATATGAAAGAAAATGATATTTCTCTCTATAAAAACAACCACATAATCAAAAATGATGAAAGATTAGGATTATTTGAGCGCCTTAATGAGGAATATTCTATTAGACGAGCACTCTATCCTGGGAGTTATGCCCATATTACTCCAATTTTCGTTTTTCCAGAAGTCGTTTTTAATGATATGTATAAGAAATTGGAATCTTTTTATGATTCAGATGGGTTATTTGAATATGTTAATAAAAGAAAATTATACTCAGAGGAACCATATTATTCATATATCAACAAAGATTTCAACAAAATTCTTCCACTGGAAGAGAATAGTTTTGATTTATTAATCTCCCAGTACGCAGGATTCGTTTCCCGTGCTTGTAGGCGCTATTTAAAAGCTGGAGGGATTCTAGTTGTAAATAATAGTCACGGGGATGCAAGCATGGCATCTATATCCTCTGAATATAAATTTATTGCTGTAATTAACAAACATAATAATAATTTTACATACTCTACACGAAATTTGGATAAATATTTTATTCCTAAGAAAAATATTAAAATCACGGAAAAGTATTTAGAAAAGCATAATCATGGCGTAGGCTATAGAAAATCCGCAACTGATTATGTTTTCAAGAGATTAAGTTAAAATCAATACCATTTTCCTAATGAAATGCTGGTTAATTAGACTTTTTTTGAAATAAAACTATAATATAATTATTTTAATAGAATTGAATTCAAATTTCACATTTTTATTATTTTCTTATGTTTACTTAGAATTCTAAATATCTTTATAATATGGAGGTATTATAATGGAATATATCATTGCACGTGAAAGAACGGTTTCACGAAGATAGCGGATAAAAAATCAAACCTAAGATTTTATTAATGAGGCATCCTTAGTCGTTTTGAATCCCTAAGGAAGATTTAATGAGATTAAGTCGAGTAGAAAGAAACCTTCTTAATTCTATATAACTCTTATATTTGTTCTTATTTATTATTATTAGTATAATTGGTGGACTTAGATAATCCACTCAATACAGAAACATATAGAAGGAGAGATAAAATTATTATTGATAATTAAAATTCCGGAGAAAGTTAATATATAGATTTTTAATTAGAGTTAATAATCTGCTATAGTGCTAATATCCAATGTGATGGTCAATTACATTGACCCAGATGGTAAGATTCACAATAGTTTTCGAGAAAAAAATGGAATGTTATAAATTATCCCTTGACTGTTCTTCTTGGACAGAAGAATATTTTGTATTTTAAAAATCTCTTTAATAATA
>SDNL01000051.1 GCA_004524365.1 Promethearchaeota archaeon
AAAAGGAAGTAGACCTCTTAGTCATTCTATTAAATGCGTAGATGTAAATGAGGATGAATCAATAGCAGTTATTGGAGCGAGCACTTATGTTTATGTATTTAATATTTCTAATAAGGGCAGTCCAATTAGAACAGACATAATTAGTGTAGGAAGTACAATTTATGACATTGAAATAATAGGTGATTTGGTATATTGTGCCGCATTTTCTACAGGGTTTCCCGTTGTGAATATTTCTGATATAAATAATATCCAGCTAGCCTATAATGGTCATTTCAGCGGTTATTCTGACATGTATATGAGGGGACTGGCCTATGATAATGTTACTGAAAGATTTTATGGAGCCGCGGGAGATTATTTTTTAGTTTTTGAATTAAATAGTACTAAAATACCTCAAACTCCGAAAAAATTAAAAATAACAAGTTATGATGTTACATCAGTTGAGAAAATAGGTACAAATCATGTTGCAGCTGGAAATGATTATGGAAATACTTCAATTATTGATATAACTGATATAGATAACCTCGATCTTCTTGGTTCGGTGGATGTTGATAGTTATGCCTATGAAATTCTTTATAAGCCTTCATTTAATAACAAGATGCTAGTTGCAGAGTATTCAGATGGATTAAAAATAATAGATTTTTCCTCAAAGAATTCCCCATCTATTATACGACAAATGGGACATACAACTAGTGGTGCTATTGGATATTCTGTAGGAATCATTGGCGATTATGTTCTACTAGCAGCAGGAACTTGGGGTTTATTGATTTATAATCTATCAGACTGCTTGAAAGCCATTGATGATGAAGAGATTCCAGGATTTGATATACTCTTAATGATAAGCCTTTTGGGTATATCTATGATTGCTTTATACATATATTCAAAAAATAAATGGAAAAATAATTAAATCTTTTCTTTTTTTTATTATAAAAATTTGAGGAATGTAAATTCTTTAAATGGACATAGGTTCTTTTAGGTCCTTGGAAAATCATTCTATTCTTATGAAATTTTTAAATACGATTAATGATTTACTTTTATAAATTTAAAATAAAATAAATAAGGTGTTTATAATTCCAATAACTCTTATTGCGACTGTAAAGGTTAAGGAAGGAAAAATGGATGAGGCTAAAAACGTTTTGAAGGATTTAGTACCGAAAATTAAGGAATCAGAACCGGGAATAATTGAATATATCCCACATACCGTAAAGGGAAGAAAAGATAAGAATACGATTATTTTTTATGAAAAATATGAAAGTAGCGAAGCTTTAAAAGAACATAGTGCAAAATTAGGAAAAACCTTGGCACCACTTTTGCCATTGCTCGAACCTGGGATGGATATGAAACAATGTTCTGAAATTGTATAGAAAAAGCCTTAAATTTTTTTCTAATTTTTTTTTGTAATTAAAAGCAATTATTTATGAAGCGTACTTATTGGGAAAATCAAATTCTTATTTTTAGATTATGGAAGATTTTGGTCCATATAATTTCTAATATACTTCTCAACTTCCTCCGCAGGTTGAATAATCCCAAAATGCCCTTCACATAAAATATCTGGTTTAAATTGAAGCAGTCTTTCCATCGATTCTTGGTAATCGTTTAAGTTTGACCCAAAACTCTCATAAAAAGGCCCATGAATATCCTGTCCAAATAATATCTTTTTTCCGTGTATTTCCAAAAGAACGGATATAGATCCGGGGGTATGTCCTGGAGTGTGAATGCATTTGAATTCATATGGTCCAGCTTGTAAGATTTCTATTTGTTTTGTAAACTTTCTATATAATTTAATGGGTTTATATGTTACGCCATACCACGAAGCAGCAGTTTTTTCTGTATGACCTTCTTCTTCAATCGGAGGAGCATCTAATTCATGTGCATAAAACTTAACTTTATTATTGAATTCTGATAATTCATTACAAGCTCCAATATGATCTATATGGCAATGAGTTATGATACAATGTAGAATATTTGTGAGATCTAAACCTTTTTTGGTTATACTTTTTATAAGTGAAATATCCATCCCACAATCTATTAAAACTAGACCATCTTTACTTTTGGTATCAACCAAATAAATATCACAGCCAGAACTTCCTACATGGTAAACATCTTTAATAATTTCTTTCATAAAAATGCATTTCTCTGATATTATTAATCTTAATTTCTATTTAGAATTTTATCACATATTTTAATTGCTTGATCTGGATAATCTGTATAAAGTCCATTTATTCTAGATCCATTAAATTCCATTTTTATTAGTCGTTTCATTCGCATTTTCGTATTTACACTCCAAAAGAAACAATTAAAACCACATTTAACTGCAATCGAAAAATTTTCTTCATAAAATTTGTTTGCTTTTATATTAAGTGTATTAATTCCAAGACGTTTTAAAGTTTGTATATCAATTTTATCTTTTTCTAATTTTACAATTTTATATGGAACAGTATAGATAAGATTTACGTCTACGTTATAGTCTCTTAACGCTTCTAAAACATAGATCCTTGTATCTGTTATAAATATATTCTCCAATTTTTCGTGCTTTTTTGCAAAATCAATCAGTTCAAAGCCTACTTTTTTGTTACCAATATCAATACTAAATTTTAAAGTAGATTTATAGGGGAAGCAATTAAATAAATCTTCTAAAGTCGGGATATTTCTTCCGTCTTTAAAATCTATATTTTTAAGGTCCTCATATGTTAAATTTTTGATTTTATAATATTTTCCATTAATTTTAAACCCAGGATCGTGAAATGCAACTAGAACGTTATCTTTCGTTAATCTAACGTCTGTTTCGATATGGGCATTCATTTTAAAAGCGGTTTTAAAGGATTCAAGGGTATTTTCGATACAATATCCACTAGCTCCTCGATGTCCAAAAATATAAATTCTATTTTGATTCATTTTATCAATGTTTTTCCAATTATTATAATTAGTTTGAGAATTTTGAAAAGGAAAGAAAACCTTATGAAAAATCCATACTTTTTAAAGGTTTTAATTATTATGAATTTGATGCTTATATTAATTATAATATTATCTACTTAAAAAATAACATTTATTCTAATCTTTGATATTCTTAATTCAAAGTATATTTATATCAATCTTTTTTAAATGTGATTCTAAAAGTTCAATCAAAAGGTAAGAAAGTTTTAATCAAATTATAGTTTATACTTAATAATTAATATTTGCTTATTTAAATGAAAAATTGAATATGGAAAATAAAAAAGAAGATTCAACCGAGCAAAATAACGCAGATCAAAAGGATTCATTAGCAGATAAAATTAAGGCTTATTTCAAAAATCTTGTAGATTTCTCATCCTATGATACAAAAACAATATTATTTATGCTATTAATGTTAATACTTGTTGGAATATCCTTATATTTAGTATATATCCTTCTATTTGTTGATTCTACCATTCTATATCGTATAGTTGTTGAATGGTTCGTTAAACCGATATATGACTTAGGTTTTTGGGGTATTTTCCTCTTCATCGGTATAATGGGTATTCAAGGTCTATTAGTTCCAATTCCTTCTGAAATAGTCCTCTTATCTACTGGCATGATTTGGGGATGGTTTTGGGGGGGTATTTTTGGAATAATAGGTTCTGTGGCAGCAGGAGTTCTTTGCTATTACATAAGTAGACAAGGAGGGCGTCCATTAGCCGAGAAATTTGTTGGCGAAACCGCTATAGATATGGCCGATACTTTCATTCATAAATATGGAACAGGGGCAATTTTATTCGCTCGTTTTTTACCATTTATAGCGTTTGATCCTATAAGTTATGCTTCTGGAATCGTTGATTTAGATGTAAAAAAATACACACTCGCAACCTTTGTTGGGTCTATTCCACGGGCATTCTTTTATTCTTTTCTTGGAAGCACCTTAGGAATTAATCCGGCTACAATTGATTTTGCATCACTTCCTTTAGCTCAAGTCGAACAACAATCAGCATTCTTTAATTCTGTCCTTATAATTATAGCCATAGTTCTATTAGCAATCTTTGCAGCTTATTATCTTACAAGCTGGTATTGGAAAAGGAAAATGTCAGCAGATGTAGAAAAGGATGTGAATTAATAGTTTTTATCTTTATAATTAAAATTTAAGCTAAATGGATTTTTTAGGATTCATTAAATATTAAAATCTTTTTTTTATATCTTAACTAAGAACTTAAATAATAAATATTTCAAAAAATCTAAAAAAGAATCTATTTAGAAACAGATTTCTGAAAGCAACTTCAAAAAAATGGAAAGAATCAGTATTATTCATTTTGATAAGAGCAAAGGTCCTGAAAAGATGATTAGCTATCCTCCGGTAGCGGAAGAGTTTCCAAAATCCCTTTTTCTTGAAATATGGACTAAACACGAGCTTCAGAAACAAAAAAAAATGATTCAATTTACCCCTAAAGATAAAAACATTAAGTTAATCTCAATTATACAAAAATTTAAAGGAGAAATTTATTTTCTGGTTTTAGTCTATAATAAAGAAGCTAAAATTGATGATGTTATTAATAATTATCCAGATTTATTTTCGCAAATAGCTCAAAACTTAATTCAAATGCTAGGTACAGATCAAATCACCCGGTTAATCTCAGAGGTCTATTCATCCATAAAAAACTATATAAAATTAGAAGAGGAGGAAAATCTTCTTAATTTTTTCAGAGATAAAATAAAATACATTATTTTAAAGATATTTCGAAAGGGCGCAATATCAAAATCCAATCTTATTAGAATTTTGGAACATCAACATGGATTTTCCACTATAAATATTGATTTAATATTAATGGCATTTATTCGTGAAGACTTAATAATAAAAAAGAAAATTGCTGGTAATGAAGATTATTATTTCCTCATTAAAGACATATTATTTAACATTCGACTTCCTCCTAAAAATCGTTTAGAGTTTTTTAAAGAATTTAGTGGAAAAGAAAAGGAAAACATAAGCCTTGCATATGACCATTCTCTTATTGAATTCTTTAATAATTATGATTATGCGCAAGAGGAGGATACTAATATGATTTTAATGTTCTTATTAAATAAAAATGTATATTTTTTACTCAAAGAATTAAGAATTAGACCCATACTTATTTCCCAAGCTCTAAATATGCTGAATAATAATGAAGATTTACTTAATGAATTATTAGATCAACAGTTTTTATTCGAAAATAAAGGTTATATTTTTCTACTTACCGATATACGGTTTATTAAATTTACTCCAACATACTTAATCTCCCGCTTGAATTCTAGATATGAGAGTAATAACCTCTCCTTGGAAGGATATTTAACTCATTTAGAACTTCTACTTGATGAAGTAACCATCAATGGTCCAATAAATTATCAAATTATTTAGTTAGATATATTTGAAGACTTTTTAACAAAAGAAATCGAAAATAAAAATGTGAATCGCTCAAGCTCGGAAATTTATTATCTTTTCTATCTTAACTCATAAAATTTACTCTCATTTATTCTAGATTTAAATTAAAAAGAGGATATTTTATATATAAAGGGAAAATTGAAAACAGATAATTATTCTAATCGCCTATTAGTTCCATTAGGAGAGAATTTGCGGTCTTACTTTTATCGGGTGCCTTTCCATCGCCATAAATTTGATAGAGCACGGTTCTTCTGGAGCATTCATAGAAAGATTTGTAAATATTTCGTGATTTAGAAGGAAGAGCACAGGTATAAAATATTTTCGGATTCCAAGTAGAAAGCGGGCTCTCTTCTTCATACCATAATTTTTCTCGTTCGAGTACCTGTCTAAATTCCTCTTTACTAATTACATTTGTCAGATCTTGTTTATTTAACATAATTACCAGAGGTATTTCTACAATTAATTTTTGCTGAGCGACAGATTTTAATTCCTTTAAATATTCAATATTCTCATCAAAATATTTTCTCTGGCTGTCTGCAACAAAAATAACACCATCAACGCCCTCGTATACCCTTTTTCGTAATTTTGAATAACTTTTTTGCCCTGCTACGGTATATACGATGTAATATACCTTTTTTTGCTTTTTAGATTGAAAAATACCCTTATCAAAGTAGAGTGTTGAGCCGCTAGAGCTTTCTATCTTTGTTAAATTCTCTTTGGGGACAATATCTTTTTTTTTTTCTTTAGATAAATTATATAACGTATCTAAAATTGTGGTTTTACCACTTGCGAACATACCCCAATACACTAGCTTAATGTATATACTTCCGTCTCTAATTTGTACCATAATAATCAAATTTTCATCTTATTATAAAAACCATTTTGATAAGGATTTTGTTCTTAAAGAATTTTTAGATATCATTTAGTATTTTATATTATATATTTCTTCCTATATTTTTATATTTTTCCATATAAAAATATAAATTAAAAAGAAAGAAAATTATTTAAATCGTTCTAAAAGAAATTTACCCAATCTTCTCTGCCCTTTAATATCATTAAAAAGATTTTGTTGGTTAGCTTCTAAATAATCTTTTAATGTGTCCCAACTTTTTTTATCTTCTTCGGAAAGATCTTTTATTATATCTACCAATTGTTCAAATTGATTAACAAATAAAAGCTCATCATTTACTCTGTTAGCCTCTTTAGATAATAAGAACAAATAATATTTATTTAATTCTTCGGGAGCTAATATATTTGGTGGGGCATTACCATCACCAGCCTTATCACCTCTTAAAAGCTGAGTATCCACCATTGTTGGTAATATCATAGTGAAATTAATATTTTCTCGCCGATATTCCATCGAAAGGGCCTTCTGAAAGCCAACAACTGCATATTTTGAAGCAGTGTATGCGGCAAATTTAGGCATTGCATTTGGATATGCCGCACTCCCCGTAATAATAAAGCGGCTTTTATCTTTTTTATCTTCTTTATTTAGATAGGGATAGGACGCTTTAAATGTGTGAAATACTCCCAATATATTAATATCAAGTATCTGGGAGAATTTATCGGATGTGAATTTATGAGTATCATATCTTCCAGAAGCGCCTGCATTAGCAATTACTCCATCCAATTTACCTAATTCATTGTGGAAGAATTCAAATAATTCTTCCATTTCAGAAATGTTAGTCACATCTGAAGTCTTTAAAGCAACAGATACATTAGGATTATTATTTAAAATCTCATTTTTTGTTGTTTCTAACTCTTCACGTGTTCTCGAAGTGAGTCCAATATTTGCGCCCTCCTTAGCACATGCTATAGCAATGGCTTTTCCAATTCCTCGACCAGAGCCAGTAATAACGATATTCTTATTTTTTAACAACATCTTTTTCATTATAACTTTTTTGAGAATTGATTAATTATTTTTTAAAAAGTTCACTCACTTTTATTTTTTATAACTTTTTTCCACCAATCTACTTTTATTTATTTTAAAAGATTTTTTTTTCTAGGAATCTTTTTTAAGTATATATTATCTGAATTGAAATAACAAGGATTTTTTAAACGATGACTAATGTAAATATAGAATCCGATGAGGAGTGGTCCTATGATTTCTTAGAATCTCTGGTTGAGGATATTGAAGAGAATAGGAATATAATGCAGTGTATCTCGTGCGGAAAATGCGTCGGAGAATGTCCAGCAGCCAAAATATCAAACTTTAATATAAGAAAAATCATATCAAAAGTATTGCGAGGAGATAGGAGTGTATTAAAGGATTCAGATATTTGGTACTGCTATTTATGTGAACGATGCAAACGTGTATGCCCCAAAGAAGGTATAAATATACCATTACTTATAATAAATCTTAGAAATGAATCTTTTAAAAAAGGTTATGGTCCAAAATATAATGATCTAACGAAATATGTCGATATGGCAAGCAGATTTTTAACAAATGGAACCGTGCTTGATGATCCTTTAGATGGGGAATTAAGTGAAGATCGAGTTAAAGAACTTGATAAAATTTGTGATTTTGCGAGAATTAAATATGTATTCAAAGCAAGAAATGCCAATCAACAGAAAGATTCCGATAAGGAAGAATCTCAAGAGAAAAAAGAATCCGAAATATTATAGTGTATAAGATAAACAATGAAAGTAAATAATTTAGCAATAGATATAGAAAAGATTAAAGAAGAGTATCCAGAAAATCCATTGGAGTTTTTTAAAGGTAAGCGATTATGTCTTTTTAAAGCCTGTTTGGAGAAATATTTTCCAGGTGTTAGATTTGGAATTAAAAATTTATGTGAAGCTTTAGATTTAAAAGTTAATATATGTGAGAAACAATCTTGTTGTTCTGGTACATTTTTTCAAAGAAATTTAATTACTCGCGCTCAATTTGCAGCGATCAATGAACGAAATTTAAATGAAATTAATAGACAAGGAGATATTCTCTTAGTAAGTTGTAATGGGTGCTATAATTCATTATTACGCGGAAGGGATTTTTTGAAAACTCCGGAAGTCTACAAGAAAACCCAAGAGATTTTGAAGGGAGTAAAAGAAGAAATGGGTGGAGAAAAATATCCTGGGCAATATGAAATTCTTGATAATCCAAATTTACGAGTTATGCATGATTTAGATTTTATCTATCTAATTCGTGAATCTGTTATAAATACATTGAAATATGATCTGAAGGGATTAAAAATCGCATCACATTATGGGTGCCATTATTTAAATCTTGATCGAGATAGGGATACAGAGACGTATCTAAGAGATAAAAGAAAATTAGAAGATCTTATCGAACTTTTTGGTGGGGAACCCGTCGATTATTCTGAAAGGGAAGCATGTTGCGGATGGGGGGCATCGCAAATTGTTCTTCACCCTGGTGATGCACTAAAAACTACATATAGTAAACTCAAGAGCGCTGAGAATGTTGAAGCAAGTTTCTTATTAATGCCTTGTCCAACATGTCTCTATACACTTAGCAAACCCGAATTTAGAGATCAAATTGAAGGGCTATTCGAAGAAAGACTTGATATTCCCACTATTCATTTAAATGAACTAATTGCGATTCTTAGAGGATGTGAAGAAGAAAAATGTATTGCGTTAAGGAGACATTCACCAAGAATCCATGAGATATATGAAACAATCACCAAAGAATAATCCTTTTTAAATTCCTTTCCTATTATTTATCTCCCTATACGCTTATTTTTATTCTTTCCCCTCTTAATTATAATAATTTATGGAAGATCATACATTTAATATTGAGTCTGGATTATATTTACGAGTAGGAGGGCATCCCATTCTTCAAAAATTAGGTTCAATAATTTCAAACAAATATAAAATTTCAAATCAACCCTATCTAGTCCCTTCAGGAATGGCGGCGTTAACTACAAGTATCTTTGCGATAGCAGAAAGCCGTAAAAATTCACCTGGACGATTTATTTTTTCTTCAGAAATGTATACTGATACACTCAATTCACTTTACAATTTAATCGATACTCATACTCCCCACACTTGTGAAAAACTTGATATTTGGAATAGAAATGCCCTAAAAAATCGTTTGAAGGAAACATCTCCTGAAATTCACGCTTTTATCGTCGAAAGTGCTTCTAATCCTAACGCAAAAGTTCCAATTTGGGATCTAATTCCCAATTGGACCACATTAATAGTTGATAATTCATGGCTTTCACCCGAACTGTTTAATCCCTTTGAATTTGGAGCCGATATTGTAATTGAATCTATGACAAAATATTGGAATGCTGGAAAAAGATTCGGAGGTTTTGTTCTCTGTAAAAGTAAAAATATGACGAAAAGAGTTGGAAAAATTGCTAAGGCGTTTGGAATGCATGTCCCCCCGAATCATGCGAAAGAAATGCTCCAATTACAATCTAATCTCTCAGAAAGAATGAGTAAAATTTCTTTTCGGATGGAATCTGAAATCCTTCCTTTTTTAGAAAATCATCCCCATATCTCTTGGGTTAATACATGGAAACAACCAGATCCTTCTAATGATAACTTATTTCCAGGTGTTGTCTATTTTGGAATTAGAATGAATAATCCGCTTTTTTCATGCACTTCAAAGGAGAGAAAGAATAAGTGGAAGAAATGGTGTGAGGATCTTTCAATTAAAGCAGCGACCTCCTATGGAAAATCATATGATCTAGTTGATCATTGGACAGTAGGAGAAGAAAATGAAGTACATATTCGTTTAAGTTTGGGATTTCACTCAAATCCAAATATTAAAAAAGATTTAAGTAAATTAATTCAGCGAATTCGAAATTCTTAAAAATTAAAAGAAACAAAAAGTTAAATCTCGGTTATAGTTAGGTTATTTATTACTTACTTTCTGAAATTGCGCCACGCGGACAAGCGTCTTGGCAGATTAAACATCCAATACATTTATTTCCATAAAATTCGACTTTATCTTTATTTGTGAAATGCAATGCATCAGTTGGACATAAACTTATACAAGAACCACAATGAATACATTTATCTTCGTCAAGTATAACACGTCCTTTCTTATCAACTTGAATATCATTACTCCGCAGAGTTTCTGTGATCTCTTTTGTTTTATCTTCAGGAACTTCCAGAAGCAAATTAATTCCACTAGATGTCGTCGAAAATTTTAATATATTAAAGGAAATATTATGCTTAAGAATCTCATTTACAATTCGTGAATAATCCTCAATTTGTTTAATCAATCGAAACGGAATCGAGACATTTATTATTGCCATTTTTACATCAACTCCTCCGCTGAAATAATGCCAACTACGTTATTTTTATCATCAATTACTGGTAAGGCAGATATTTCATGTTTTTTCATTCTTCTCGTAGCAACATCAACAGGTTCGTTATCTGTAGTGGTTATTACCTTTTTCGTAATGATATCATTTAATTTCTTTTCATTATTTGCAACTGCCTTGGTAATATCAAAACTTGTAACTATACCCTTTAGTTTATTGTGTCGATCAGTGATTATAATATGATTAATATTTTGGTTGATTATTTTTTCTGCGACAACTTTAATATCACAATCATGATAACATATTACTGCTTCTCGCTTTAGATCCTTTACGAATTCAATTTCGGATGTTTGCCTCATAGGGTGAAATTCTGTGTCTGTTGGTAAAGATTCTGCAGGATGATTTAAGAGGAATTTCCCTTCTTCAATCCATTCTTTTAATTCATTTGCAATCTTCCTTGCATAATAGAGCGAACTCATAGATGAACATTTTATTTCCTTCCCGTTTATATTAATAAATCCCTTTTTTAAATCCTTGTAATTTGTTTTTCCTAATACAGGTCTATCTCTACGTGGAATTCCATAATCGACGATCTCTGTTGTAATCTCTTCATCTTTTATTGCTGTTTTTTTTGCTATTCCTTCATTTAATATGGGTATTGGGATTCCTACACCACAGAACATAGATGTACCATATTTCTCATAATTTACGCCCCGTAAATATTCTGGGCTCATTTGCTTCAAATTCCCCTTCACAAATAATGTTCCCATTCCATTTTTGGGGTTATGCTGAGTTCCATGACCGATTATATAACCAACGCCCCCTCCAAGGAAAATACGCGTTCCTATACCTATAGTTTCAAAATCAGGATCATTTGCTAATGGATTTAAGCACCCTGATCCACTATAGTGGGCATTTCCAAAATTTGGTAATAATTTCCCCATATATGTATAAAGCGTTCTATCCGTCGAATTTACAGCGACATCATATTTTTGATAAACATTCCGCGGATTACAAAGAATTGCTTGGTTTAAATCGTCTATAGTAATATATGTATCAACTTCGCTGAGAGGATAACAATCTGTAGTATCAGATATACCTCTTAAGCGGATTTCCTTTCCCGAGACAAGTTCCTCGATCACATTTCCTCCGCCATATTCATATGGTCTTTTATCTAACTTCCGGGTGACTCCAAGATAACAGTCAACAGCCGCATTTCCATGATAAGCATGAACTTCATTAAGCCAGAGATGATCAAATTTAATAGGGGGGTCTGAATGACCAAAATTAAGGAATGCCCCAGATGAACACATGGGACCAAAGGTACCAGTTGTTACAACATCTACTTCTTCAGCAGCGACCTTAGAACCACTTTCTTCCACGATGTCGATCATTTCCTCCGCAGTGACCACAACTGCATCACCGCTTTTAATCTTTTGATTAATTTCTTTGTATGTTTTCGTCAAGCTATCACCAATTTAAAATAATAATTATAAATTAGGTAAAACTAAGATGCATTTAAATCTTTTATTTCATTTTATCCATTTAATACATATTATATACGTCTCATGCATATTAGAATTAAAAATAGGAAAGAAGTAAAATGCTTCCAAAATTAGAAGAAATAAAGGTGTTAAGAAAGAATCTTAATATCAGTCAAGAAGAATTAGCCGTACAATGCAATCTCACCCAATCTACTGTTTCAAGGATTGAAAATGGAAAGGAAGATCCTCCTTATTCTAAAGTAAAGCGGATTTTCAATTTTTTAGAAGGAGAGAAAACCAGAAGAAGAAATATAACAAAAACAATAAAAGATATAGTGACTGAGGAAATAATTAGTTTAAGTCCAAAAGATTCATTAAAAGATGCAATAACTTTAATGAGTCAATATAATATTTCTCAATTACCCGTATTTGAGGATAGTCGTAATTTCGGAAGCATTACTGCAAAGAAGGCACAGAAACTTATTATGGAAAATCCAGACCTTGTCAACGTAAAGATTAAGGAAGTTAAAGAATTACCCTTTCCAGAAGTAGAAGAGAATTGGAATTTGAGGGATGTGTCTGATATGTTATTAAAATATCCCGCAGTATTGGTTAAAAAATTCGATAAATATACGGGAATTATTACGGATGCTGACTTTCTCTGATAAAATATATTGGTATTTTCATTGAAAATTCATGTTTGACTTAATAATTAGGTTACGTCAATCTTAATTTTAGAAATTATGATTAAGATTTTCTTAAAAATTGTGTTTTTGAATTCACTATCATCTCGCATAATCTTGAATAATTATCTATAAATATTTATATAATATGGAAACTATAAATCATTATCTAAAAAAAATCTACAATAGTGGGTTAATTCGTTTTTTAAATGAGAGAAACAATTAACCCGTTAACTAAAAAGAGGGAAATAATTATGAAAAAGATTTTTCCAATAGTAATAGGTGCAATTATAGTTATAGTTATTCTTGGAGGGATTTTGGGTGTTATTATAATACTTCCAAAAGGAGGTTCTTCTAAAGATTCAACTGAACCTGTAATAACGATAAATAGTCCTACTAATTCGACTTATACTTCTAAATCGCTATCAGTAAATATAACCACATCTGATAGTAGTCCAATTGATACGATTTGG
>SDNL01000052.1 GCA_004524365.1 Promethearchaeota archaeon
ATAAATCTGGAGAAATAGTTTGGACTTATTTTCCAAAAAATAAAAAAGATCGGCCCGATATTAGGACAATTTTAAATGCAATTAAAGAAAAATGTTAATCCCATGGAGAATGACTCAAATGTACAAAAATTAGACATTTGACGACCACCGAGCAAAGGTTTGGGGACTTTTTTTTATATATTTTTTCTTGTTTTTTATTTTATAACAATTTTATTGCTTTCTATTATTTATTTTTGGTATATCTTGTATCAATATTATTAGTTATAATGCTCAGATTTTAAATGATATATTAATATGGTTTAAATATGAGTAGTTATGTAATGTGCGAAGAATGTGGATTTACATTTGATAATAAGGAAGAGGGTGGAGATTATTATTGTCCTCAATGCCAAAAAGAGCAACATTTTTATTCATTCACGTTCGGATGTGGCGGAAAACCGACTAAATTATATGAAAAGTTGAGTCAAGAATAATAGGTTTTACAAAATAGGTTTTTACAAAAATTTTGGTTTGAAAAAAAGATATAAAGATTTTAAAATTGTTATTTTATCTTGTTATCCCTTTACGACTCCCATAGGGGTGAGTTTAGCGATTTTCTCAACAATTCCTAAATCATGGCTTACTTGAACAACTTGATGTACGTCTTTATATGCTCCAGGAGCCTCTTCAGCGATTGTTTTCATTGAGGCTGCTTTTAAGAAGATATTTTTTTGAGAAAGATCATTTTGTACTTGGCGAGCGGGCCATTTTCTATCAGCACTTTTTCTTGACATTACTCGACCGGCTCCATGAGCAGTGGAACCAAAACTTAGTTCCATCGCTTTTTCCCTTCCGACGCATAGATAAGAAGCAGAACCCATTGTTCCTGGAATTAATGCTGGTTGTCCTATCTCCCTATAATCTTGAGGAATTAAAGAATGTCCTGGAGGAAATGCCCTTGTTGCTCCCTTTCGGTGTACATTTAATTTCATTTTCTTTCCATTAACGTCATGTTCTTCAATCTTAAGGATATTATGACATACTCCATAGATTAAATGCATATCTAATGCATCAATATCTTTTTGATAAAATTTCTCGAATACTTCTCTTGTCCAATGAGTAATTAATTGACGATTACAGAATCCAAAGTTAGCAGCACAAGCCATCTGACTTAAGTAATTTTGAGCTTCATTAGTATCAGCGGGTACACATGCCAACTGTCGGTCAGGTATAGAAATATTATATTTTTTCATAGCTTTCTCTATCATTCTTAAGGAATCAGAGCATACCTGGTGTCCATATGCTCTACTTCCTGTATGGATCATTACTGTTACTTGATTCTCTTCAGTAATACCTAACTTTTTAGCGATGCTTGGATTATATATTTCATCAACTTTTTGAATCTCAAGAAAATGATTTCCACTCCCTAATGAGCCGACTTGCCCATTCCCTCTCTGTTTTGCCTTTTGGGATACTAATCCCGAATCTGCTCCCTCAAGAAAACCGTTATCCTCGCAATGCTTTAAATCCTTTTCTACTGCATATCCATTATCTAAAGCCCAATTAAGTCCATTATCAACAAGTTCATCAAGTTGATTTACCGATAGATTTATTTTTCCGCTTGATCCTAAACCTGAGGGGACATTCCTATACAGTTGATTAATTAATTGGGGTATGTCATCTTTGATATCTTTTTCCTTTAAATTGGTTCTTAATAAACGCACCCCACAATTTATATCGAAACCAACCCCTCCGGGTGAAATCATTCCTGTATCCGCTTTAGTTCCCGCGACTCCACCAATACAAAATCCATATCCTTGATGTGCATCTGAGAGTGCAATCGCATGCTTTTTAATACCCTTTAACGTAGCAACATTACTTATTTGATCAAGAGTTTTATCTTGCTTGATCTTATTTATAATATAATCATTAGCATATATATGAACAGGAACCTTCATTTGGAATTTTCCTTTCCTTTCTGGAGCTATTTCATAAATATTATTATCGATTTTTTCTACTTTCATTTTTCTTCAATTTAATTAGTATTGCTTTTTTTTATAAGTTTTTTTCATAAATTTTATAATTCGCTTTTGAATTTTGTTTTTTCCTGTAAAAAAAGTGATAAAATTAAGAATATAGTTATTTTTGGTTATACTTGGCAAATTATATTGTAATTATTGTTTTTATATCATCTCTATGTATTCCGTAAGATTCAAATGCCTTTTGTATTTCCATCAGATCATATTCTGCAGATATCAAACTTTTTACATTGATTTTCCCAGATCGCAGTCCTTCAATTGCCTTTTTGAAAGAACCACAACGGCTCGTATAAATAGTAATTTCCCGAACCACGATATCTGTAATATTTAAGGGAACATTTAAACCATGGGTACTTTTAATATGTATTTTACCTCTCGTACGGCAAGAAGCAATGATGTCTTTGAGAGCATTTTCATTACCTGTAGCATCGACAACAATATCTGCTCCGATCCCTTTAGTATAACTTTTAATAGATTCGGGAATATCCTTTATTTTAAGTCGATTTATTACATGTTCTGCCCCATAAGAACGTCCCAGCTCTAATTTTTTATCTGAACCATCAACTAAAATAAGATTTAATCCTTTTAATTTTGCGATTTGGGCAATTAATAATCCAAGTTTTCCTAATCCAAAAATCGCGATATTTTTATCGTATTCATCAATTGGCATCAATTTAAATGTTTGGTATGCTGCTGCTAAGGGTTCTATGAATGTTGCTTCTTTATAAGATAAATTATCAGGAATTTGATGAACTAAATATTCATTCACTGCAATATAATCGGCAAATGCTCCATCTACATCTATTCCAATAGCTTTTCTGCTAATACATTGTGTATATAATTCCCTATTACAAAAATAACAATCAAAATCAAATTCATGTCCTAAAATTAAGGGAGTTGTCACTCTATAATAACCACGAGCAATTGCGAGATCTGTTCCACAAATTCCTACGGCTTTAACTTTAATTAAAATTTGGGAATCCTTAGGTTTTGGTTTTTCTAATTTCTTAATTTGAATTGTTTGCCCATTAAATACTGCTGCTCTCATTATTCATCATGTTTTATATTCAATCTAGCTTTATAAATTATATTATTTTAAGAGATAAATGAGATAGGTAAAAATTTTTTGTTAAAAAATAGGAATTAGATATAATATAACAAAAGGATAAAAAAATAAGATAATTTGATTAAAATTATGTGATTAATTTTCTTTTTTGTAAAGAGGATCTGCTTCTTGTAGGGATCTTCGTTGGACTTTTCCGAGAACATTCTTAGGAACTTCAGGAATAAATTCAATTTGAGTCGGTACTTTCCATTTTGTCATATTCTCTTGCGCCCATTCGATTAATTCGTTTTCAGTTATCTTGCCTTGATATTCTGGTTCCAGTGCAACCCACGCTTTAATGATCTCTCCAACTTTTCCTGCGGGATCTGGGAGTCCTGCGACGGCAGCTTCATTTACAGCTTCATTTTTCATAAGGAACTCTTCTACTTCTTTGGGGAAAACACTATGTCCTGCCATTTTAATTAATTGTTTCTTTCTATCACGTATAGTAATAAGTCCATCTTCATTCATAAATCCGATATCACCAGTTCTTAACCATATTCTTCCGTCCCATTCTTGTATGGTCGATTCGGTTTCTTCTGGTTGATCTAAATACCCTTTCATAACTTGAGGACCACAAACACATATTTCTCCTGTATTATCCTCTCCGTATTTTGAGCCAGAGAGTCCATTTGCGATAGGTCCACTAGTTAAATCCTCCGCATTAGAATCAAATATCGCCCAATCTGTTCCTGGGATCGGCATTCCAATATTACCCAAAGGTGAAGGCTCAAATAAACTTCCCGAACTAACTACTGGACTTGCTTCAGAAAGTCCATATCCCTCAACTATTGTTGCACCAGTATTTTTTTGGAACTTTTCTTGTACTGGGGCATGGAGGGGTCCTGCACCAGATATACATTTTTCTATTTTCCCCATAATTTCATAATCATCTAACTCGGGAAATTCAGCAAGGCGTTTAAACAAAATTTCTGCTCCTACATAAGCAACTCCGTTGGGTGCTGGCAATTTTTCGATGGTCTCAACTAAATCCTCCGTTTCAGGAGGGACGGGAAAGAGCATCATCCAACCCCCTAATCCTATGCAAGTGTTCATCACTGCTGTCATACCAAAGGAATGAAAGAGAGGTAAAACTCCAACATCTGCTATTCCTGGGGCTTCATCGCCTAACCAATTAACGCATTGAATAGCATTGCAAACTACATTGAAATGAGTTAGGTTTGTTGCCTTAGGAACTCCAGTCGTTCCACCAGTCATAATATATGTTGCCGTATGCTCTGTAGGATTGATTTTCACATTTGGAACATTAATTGGGGTTTTTAATAATTCCATAAAATCATAAGTAGGATCAAAATCCACTTTCCCTTTAGGAATTTTTCCAATTAATTTTCCTAAAAATTTGATAAATCCTGAAAGACCAGATGCTAAATCGACTAAATTTGTAGAGATTATGAATTCTATGTCAATTTTTTTTATGATTGGTTCTATTAAATCCTCGTATAAACCATCCAATATGATTAACGCTTTTGCTTTTGTTATTTCAATATGGTGTAAAACTTCCATTGGTTTATAGGTAGGATTAATCCCCGTCGCTATGACCCCAATCTTGGCGCAAGCATAATAACTAATTACATATTGAAAACTATTCGGTAGTAAAAAAGCCACACAGTCTCCTTTTCGTAATCCCAGATTATAAAGAGCTGTCGCTAGAGAGTCTATATATTCACCAGCTTCATTATAAGTCATCCATGTTTCAAGAAACCACATCATATTATCATCACCATATTTAGCCCTCTGTCCCTCAAAGAATTCACTTAATGTGAGTTCTTGAAAATCCAGATTTTTCTTAACCTCTTCTGGCCAATATGATTTAAACCAAGCTTTATCCTCATTTACGTGCCATTTTTGTACCATTTTGATTTCTCCATTTTATAGTTTCTAATTACTAGTTTTAAAATGTAATTTTTCTTCTTATTTTAATTTCACTTCTATTTAATTTATAATTATTATTTCCTATAATAAATGTTTTAAGCATATATAAGAAGAAACTGTTTATTAAATTATTAGATTCTAATTTGAATCGGTTGGTATGAATTAAATAAAGAGAGATTTTTAAATTATTCTTGTTCTTCTGTGCTCGATTTATTCTCATATTTATTTGGCTTTAATTTCTTTGAGAGTTTTTCGGTGAATTTCTCTTCTTCTTTTTCTTTCTTTTCTTTATACTCTCGATATTCTTCTTGATGTTTACGGTAATATTTCCGATACATTTCATCTAATCGTTCCTCAGATCCCACTCGGAACTCAATTTTATCTTCTAAATCATCTTCAAAGAATTTATTTTCTTTATATTTCCGAGCAGGAGTTCCATGATAAACCCACCCGTCTTCTAATTCTTGTCCAACTGTGGTAAGAGACCATGAACCTAGTACTGCATTCTTACCGATATGTGTTCCTGGCATAACTACTGAGTGGGTTCCAATTCTCACGTTATCTTCAATTATAGTTTTACGAATAATCAAGAAATTTCCGACGATTACAGAGGATTGAACATGGCTTGCTTGTCCCACTACCACATTATCTCCAAATTCTAAAAATTCTGTGTCTACCCACCCTTCAAATAGTGAATTTGTAAATTTTGTTTTTACTCCGAACATTTTAAAACAGAGATTATCTAAAAATGGAAAAGGAAATTTATGTGCCAACCAAACGGGCCATCTTTTAATAGTATTTCGAATTGTCCAATAGAGATAATCTTTATCACTGCGATCTCTAAGAAAATTACCTTCTCTTGGTTTATGTATCGCGTTCACAAGTAATAAACACACTTTTGCAAAAACCAGTGAAAATAGTACCATTTCAACATACCAAGCAAAAGCAAGAAGGGGAAGATAAATATAAAAGTGAATCGGTCGAGCCCAATCCCAAGTCAATTGCCAATAAAACCAAAATTGTAATATTATAGGGAGAAATGTTATCCAAATTAAGAAAATATAAAATAAGATATATCTTTTCTTGGGAAGTATAGTTGGGGTGAATGGACCAACCCTCATACTCGTTGGGACTGACATTTTTTACACCTTGAGTAATTTAAAGTAAGAATTTAATTTATAATTAATACTTATATCTAATGAATTAATAACTTCTTAAATGTATTGTTGATATCTAAAGTAAAAATAGGAAAATCTAAAAAAGATTTCTTATTTAAATTTCTAAATTGATTATATATTATTTTTCTCTATAAGATGAAGAATATTTTTTATTAATTCTTTCGAGAAATATATCAATATTTTCTCTCTCCTTTCCTTGCAATCCATCAAAATAATATCTTCCCATATCATTTTCAAGATTATAAAACCTTTCAATATCCATAGACATTCTATTAATTGCATTCTTTGTCAAAATCAACAATTCAGCGGATTTTTTAGTTAAATTTCTTGCAAATTCATCCACAGCAGCCGATAAATTCTCTGGAGGGTCAATAATGCGACTAATTGCGCCCCATGAATCGAATTCCTCAAGACTAACTCTCCTCCCTGTAAATAACATATCTTTTGCTCTTGTGTTCCCTAAAATCTTTACTGCTCCTACTGTTGGCCCCGTAGCTGGAAAGATGCCTGGGCCTATATTTAATTCCGGTAATTGAAAGAAAATATCCTTTTTGTTTGCTACAAATCTGAAATCTGCTGCCAATGCGATAATCGTGCCTGTTCCTACGGCCGAACCTTGCATTTCCACTATAACTGGTTTCTTCATCATATGAATTTTCTTAGAGATTCGTGCGCCATCATTAAATAATATATCTATATTTTCCATTTTTCCAGGCTCGAACATGGCTAAGTCCCATCCTGCGCTAAAAATATCATCTCCAGTACTCTTTATTATTAGACATTTAATATGTGGATCATTATCAACCTTTTCAAGAAAATCTAGGAATGTATAAATCATTGGAATTTCTATTGCATTTTTCTTCCTTAAATTATTTATAATGATATATGCCACTTTTCTTTTCTTTTCAAATAATAATTTCTCTTCTTGTGCATTCATATTAATTCATTTTCTAATTATCTAATTATATAAACTATAATAATGTTAAATCCTAAAAAAATAATCCAATTAATTGATTAAAAAAAATTAAAACTATTTCTTTATTATGGATAATTTTTCCAATTTATTTATGTTAATGAGATTTTGTTCCTTTAAAGAGGAATAATGTTTTTCAATATATCCTTTAATCGCCATTTTAACCCCTCGTTTCCATCCACATCGAATATTTAGTTTACCTATTTGATCTTCAAGTTTTTGGGAAGAGAAATCGGCTCCCCATTTTGAAAATGATGTAAGCAATAGATAATCCTTATCACTTAAATTCCAGAGTGCTGAGATAGTAGATTTTTTCTTGGGCATATAATTTTTCTCTAAAAGTTTAAAATATTCCTTTGTAAAATCAGTCCAAGAAATTCTTGAACAACAGCAATTGAATTCGTCATTGAATGGTCCTTTTTCCAAAATCTTAGCAATAATAGGCCCAAGATTATCAACAACGAGAATCGCAACTTTTTTAATTTTTTTCTCACTGCCACATATAAAAAATTCTTCATTAAGAATTTTGGGGATTATAGAAGGAGAGAGTTGAGAATCTTTTTCACCCAACACAGCTGGAAGCCTCAAGATAGTATATGATATCCCAGAATTCTTTATCTTTCTCTCTGCATCTCGTTTAGTTCTTCCATATAACATGAGTGTTTTATATTCAAAAAAAGAATCTTCCTTTCTGTTTTGTCCGATCGGAAGTGGCCCATAAACTGTAATGGAAGAGAGATAAATGAAATGTTTACAATTATGTTTCAAACCCCATTGGACAAATCTAGATGTCCCTCCTACGTTAATCCCATAAATCATTTCTTCTGATGCAGTTATATCCATATTTCCAATTGTATGGATGATAAAATCGATGTCCTTATTCCATAATTTATCAAATTCAGATGAATTTCTAACATCTAATCGTACTTCATTTTTCCCTGCTTCTTGAAAATAAGTAGTTCCATATACCTTAAAATTAGAGTTATTTTCAAAATAGCGTTTTAAATGACTTCCAATAAAGCCATCAGAACCAGTTATTAAAATTCGCTTTCTTGTTTGCGTATTCATTATCAGATATATATAACTTGTTCGTTGTATCTTATGCTATTTTATTATGAGTACAGAGATATAGAAATCGTTCTGCATAATATAATAAGAATTGATTAAAATGCCCTGTATGGTATATATCATTCGCATGTCCTTGGAATGGGAAATGAATGACACTGCAATCATTATTGGATGCATCTGAATAGCTTTCTTTTATCTTTTGGGTCTTTAACAAGCAAAAATCTCTTTCTCCTTGCAAAATCAAGCAAGGCGAACTATTTGCATCAATATAGTATTTTTCTGGGTTTAAAACTTCATCACTGCCATACCGACTAGGTGGATCGCCTGGATATAGGGGGATCATCCCCTTTATTTGAATATCTGAACCAAACCATTCTGAATAGCTCCCATTATTTATTAATAGGGTACTTGCAACAGTTAAATGACCTCCTGCGGATCCACCAGTAATAAAAATTGAATCTAAATTGAGATTATATGAAGAAAACTCAGTTGTATTTAATAATTTGATGAAATAGCCAATGTGGCGTAATTGATCCTCAATACTAAAATTTCCAATAACATGGGCAGGAGCTCCTATCATTTGAAATAAATTTGCTTCATTAATTAAACCATATTCTATATCAAACACGACATAACCTTGAGCCGCGAAATAACTGTTTATAAACCTGAGATTTCCTTGGCCTTTACTTCCTCCCGTCCATCCTCCTCCATGGATACTAATTATAACTGAACTATTTCCTGGTAAAAAAGATCGATCACCATTCACATAATAGGCATCATAATAGAGTGTAACACTTTCATTATCATAAAATAAGTTATCAGCATCAATTATACATTCTTTCTGTTCCATCCCAATAAAATAGGCAGGTAAAGAAAATGGAGTCTTTAAAAAATAACTATTCGCATTTGAATCAATACTAGCTTCCCAATCTCCTCCAAAGGCGCTTGAAAAACTCTGTTCTGCTTGTTGATATACAAAGGGCGTAGACATAAGAGGAAGTAAGAAAATTGTGGTAAAAAAGAGACCTAAAATTCCCATACTATAAAATAATATCGGTCTTTTTTTTCGATTAATACTTTTAAGGATAATTACAGTTGATATAACCATCATAAAAGAAAAATATAACGCAAAAGGTAAAATGAAAATCCCAATAAGCCAAGCAATAAAATCAGAATAGGGTGAAAATATAATCACATATGTCATATAACCTCCAAAACCTAACATAACTAAACAAAATAATATAAGGAATCCTTTCAAGATTTTACCAAATAAAGAAGATTTCATATATTTACTTGCTGTCTCTTCCTTTGAAATCCATAAATCTCTGTTCTTATAATTTTTTATACTTAAAATGCTCAAACAAGCCCCTATTCCAAGATTACCAAAATATCCCACAAAAATTAATGCCCAATAACCAAAATTAAGTGTTCCTTGCTCAAAAGCCATTCCGAAAAGCAAATTTCCAATAAGCATCATCGATATTGAGGAAATAATAAAAAGGAAGTAAATTTTACAAAATAAATTAAATCTCCTTCCTTTAATGGAGGTTTTGTTAAGATTTTTAGAGATAATATAATTATAAATAATATTTCCGAAAAAGGTAATTATTAGAATCACGCCAAAACTATTCCAAAATATATCCAAAAACAATATATTATATGGAATTAAACTATATAATATTCCTGTAAGAACACAAAACAAGTTCAATATTAATGCATAGTAGTTAACAAATTTTAGGTTTACTAGGGGTTTAATTTTTTCAATTATTATTGAAAAGGAATTCTTCTCCATTTTTTTCCTCTTTATAATATCATTTTTGAAATAATAATCTACTAAATAATTAATCTTTATTATTTTTTAGCAATATTATTTAAAGTCATGAAGAGAGTTAAAATTATACTCGATTTCCACTTTCTTTTTTTATTAACATAATTATAAAATTAGATCCTTCTTCTCATCATCTATATTTACTTCGTGTTCTTCAATCTCTTCTTCATCATCATCCACATGCTTTTTTGAGATAATATCTCTCCGTTCTTGTGCATATTGATTTTTTTTCAATTTTCTCGCAGGGATTCCAGCATAAACATAACCTGGTTCAATAAGTTGATTAAAAAGAGTACAACTAACTGCTCCGATAACAGATTCCTTTCCTATAACCGTCCCAGGAGCTACAGTAGTTTCTCCTCCAACAACCACGTAATCATCTAACACAACTTTTTTAATAATTAAATATTTTCCAATAACCATCGAGCTCATCACCACAGCTCCTTGTCCAACCATCACTCTACGTCCAAATTCAATAAATTCAATGTCACACCACGCATCTAAAAGGTGGCTAGAGAGATCTATATTCATTCCAAACCATCGAAAAGCAAGAACATCAATCCACGGTAAAGGCCAGTTTTGCATAAGCCATACAATCAGCTTTTTTAACTCTATTCTAAGACACCAGAATTCAAAATCATTATCACCCAATTCTGCTTTAAAAATTCCTTCTTTAGGTTTATGAATTAAATTGATGATAACAAGTAATAATTTACTGAAAATGAAACAAGCAAATGTAAAGATACTTAACATTGCTATAATATATGCAGGGGCAATACATATAAAATTAATAAATCCTATTATGGTTTTTAAATAATCTAATTGGGGTGAAACAGCCCACCAAAATACTAAAGTTATCATTCCTGAAAGCCAAAATATTGGTAAATATACTGCTAAAAATTTAAGATTCACCCTTGATATTGCCGAAGAAGTAATAAAATCAATTAAATATTCCTCATCCTCTTCCTCATTGCTTCTTTTGTTCGTATTATTATTTTTTTTACTCATTTTTTCACACTCTAATTATTAGTTGTCTCTATTTATTATTTTTCTCCTTTTTTCGTTTTTCCATTAAGTTTTCCGCTCTTTCTAAATCTTCATCAGAGAGATCCAGATATTTCTGGACCTTGCGCGTAAAAATTCTCCTAATAGGCATTCCAAAATAATAATTCTCTCCTTTATTTCTTGTAAACTTTAACGCTGCACCTAGGGGTAAGATATAGGTATCATCTTCTAAATGGGTACCTGGAGCAAGTGGACTTTCACAAGAGACTGTTACGTTGTCTCCACATACCACTTTAAAATAATAAATATTTCCGAAAATACCTTCAACAAGATGACTCGCGAGTGAGGTATTCGAGCCGATATAGCAATTCTCTCCTGTTTCAGCGAACTTATCGCCTAAAACTTGCTCTTCAACTGTGGTACCTTTTCCATAATCACAAGAACCAATAAAATTAAAAACCCATGTAAAAAGCCATGGAAATAATCCTTTCACTACAATATTCTTAGGATATTTAAGGATAAAAGATCGAATATGGTATAGATTTAACGTCTTACTAGAGACATTTCTAGGGATTACTCCATCTCTAGAGGGAACAATCCTCTGAGAAACAGCATACCAAAATTTAATTGATAAGGCAGCGAAAAATAGATGTAAAAAGTAAGAAATGATAAGGACTAATGGGAAGCCCATAAAAGTAATGAGAGGTTTTAATTCCATAAAAAGTGAGAAAAAATCGGGATTTTCCAATACGTATGGTAAAAAAAACATAATAATATAGAAGAACAAGAAAGCTACAGGAAATACCCACGAAATAAAATATGTTGTAACAAAGACTAACGCACACCATTGATATCTAGCTGAAGGTTCTTGTTTTATTATTTCAGTGCCTTCAATCTTATCATTTTCTTCGGTTCCGTTTTTTTTGTTATTAACATTCATAATAGCTCAGAAAGATACTTTGATACTTAATAAATTATACTCATTTATATTTTTGATTGGAAAAGTTTGAATTCTTCAGATATTTATATCTATAATCAAATCTTAATAGGAAAATGAATATATTAACTAATGCGATATATAAATCCTCCAAAACTTTTAATTAAACCTTCCTAATTTAAGATTTAATTTCTATTCTTTTGCTAGGTTTTGACTTTCTAAGACTTTTTTTAAATATTTCTTTTACCATCTTTCAATAAAATAAAGATAAGATCTTTTTGTCGTTTTCTTCAGCTTCAATTTTTTCAATAAATTTTCTCTCTGTTTTTATTTATAAGGAACAATGGTTTTATTAATTATGAAATAATAAGTTTTATTTATTGTTTTATCAATAAAGTATTATATAACTTCAATAAATAATGAATGGTAGATAGAAATTGAATAAAGAATCATTTTCGGTTAAGGAGCTATATCCCCAATACGTTATTAACAGTAAGGGACAAAAAAAGGAGTTCGATGAGTCTAAGATTGCCTCGGTGTTAAATAAAGAAACTGGATTAGATATGAAAATAGCGGAAAATGTCGCGGAAGATGTCTTAAGAAAAGTAATCGGTTTGGGAAAAGATGAAATTAAGACTACCCATTTAAGAGAAATAGTATGCCTTGAGTTGACTAAGCGGGGATTAAATAAATATAGAAATCTATTCGCACGAGCTATTAATTTGGAAGATATTAGCTTCAGGTTAGATGAAGATTTCCTTAATAAATTTAAGGGAAAACAACCTGATTGGGGCCCTTTGGGTTATTTTACGTATAAACGGACATACGCTCGATTAATCTACGAGAAAAATCGAAAAGAAGAGTTTTGGGAAACATTAAAACGAGTAGTAGAAGGGTGTTATTCAATCCAGAAAGAACATTGTAAAAAATTATCGTTACCTTGGGATAAAGAAAAAGCACAGAAATCCGCTCAAAGAATGTGGGAAAAGATTTGGAGTTTCAAAATGACTCCCCCAGGAAGAGGATTTTGGATTATGGGGACCGAACATGTCGAAAAACATGGGTCTATGGCATTAAATAATTGTGGATTCGCATCTACGTCAGATATAGACCTCAAGTATACAAAAGCATTCGAATTTGTTATGGACGCGTTAATGTTGGGAGTTGGTGTAGGATTTGATACTAAAGGTGCTGGAAGAATTACAATTCAAGAGCCCGAAGAAG
>SDNL01000053.1 GCA_004524365.1 Promethearchaeota archaeon
AAAATGAGTGAAGAATTCTTAAACGCAAAAGCGCTCGTTGTGGACAATGGGACTGGAATTTCCAAAAACGGCTACGCAGGTGAAGACCAACCACGATCCGTGTTCCCCACATTAATCGGGTATCCTAAGTACGAATCAATTATGACCGATGTTGAACATTATACCCGTGAATATTATATTGGGGAGGAAGCTATGCAGTTGAAAGGTGTATTGAAGCTTATGTTCCCAGTAGAGCATGGTATCATTGAAGATTGGACTGCAATGGAGAAGATTTGGCATTATACGTTCTATACAGACCTTAGAACAGATCCAAGTGAACATCCTGCCTTATTAACAGAAGCTCCATTAAACCCACGTAAAAACAGGGAAAAAATGGCCGAAATAATGTTCGAGACATTTAATATTCCTGCATTATACGTTGCTATGCAGGCAGTCTTATCATTATATGCTTCTGGTCGTACAACTGGGTGTGTTATAGATATTGGTGATGGTGTCTCTCACGTCGTACCGATCTTTGAAGGCTTCGCGTTAAGCCACGCAATTCAGCGTGTTGACTTAGCCGGTAGAGATATTACCACCTATTTACAACGATTATTAAGACAAAAAGGATATTCCTTTACCACTTCAGCGGAAAAAGAAATCGTAAGAGATATAAAGGAAAAACTGGGGTATGTTGCTGTCGATCCCGAGAAAGAAATGCGACTTTCGAAGAAAGTTGCCGGGATGAAAAAGAGTTACATGCTTCCTGATGGTGAAACCATTGAGGTTGGAGTCGAAAGATTCTTAGCTCCAGAATGCTTCTTTAACCCATCTGTAATTGGGAAAGAGTTAGAACCCTTAGATGATATCATTGTAAACGCGATATCCTCATGCGATGTTGATTTACGCCGAGATCTTTACAGCAATATTGTCCTTTCGGGAGGCTCAACAATGTTTCCGGGAATTAAGGAAAGACTAACCAATGAAATTAAAGAGCAAATCCCCGAATCTGTTGATGTAAAAATTATTGCACCTCCAGAACGGATGTACAGTGTATGGATTGGCGGCTCGATTCTAAGCTCCTTAAAGACATTCCACAGAATGTGGATTACTCGTCGTGAATATAAGGAGATGGGACCACAAGTCATCCATCGATGCTTTTAAAACAACCAGATTAATCCCATTATCTTTTTTTAATTTTATCCGATTTTTTTATTTTTTCTTTTCTTTTTTTAACCGATTGTAATGCTGAGAAAGCAAATTGATAATAATGAGCGTTATAATTTAAAACCTTAACTCAAGCAATTCAGATTACAAAGATAGTTTAATTTGAGCAAGAAGATTATTAATATTTTATATCCCATATCTTTATATACCGAACTGTCTTCTGAAGAGATATGGATATTACAAAAAAAGGATTTTATTTTATTGGAGTAATTATTGCGCTGTATGTATGGATTATAATATTATTTTTAGCCAAGCCCATTGAACCCAAAGATGTATTCATTCAACTTTCGGTACTTATCGGATTTACATCGCTCTTCTTAGCAGCCATAATCACACCGTTTATGAAACAAGTATATCAGATGTTTGGCACCTCATTCATTAAAATTCATCATCTCTTTTCCATACTTGGCTTAACACTCATCACTATCCATCCGATTTCCATTGCGATCATCTATACTGCTCCGGAGGTATTTATTCCAAAATTCGATTCGTGGGAGATTTTCTGGAATCTTGCAGGTCGACCTGCCTTATATCTCTTGTATGTTGCTGTAGTCGCAGTAATAATTAGAAAGTATTTGCCTCAAAAATCATGGCGTATTCTCCATGGATTAATATATGTCGCTTTGGTTTTTGGATATTTTCACGGTGTGCTGATTGGCGATGATTTTGAAAATATGTGGGTTATGATCACCTTTACTGCAATGATGGTGCTGCTATTTGAAGTATTAATTTACAAGAGATATCAAAAATATAAGATGAAGCAGAAAAAATAGTAGCAGAAATCAATAAGAAAAAATTGATATTTCTTTCATTCTCTTTTTTATCTAATGATTAAGCAGTTATGATCTTTGCATAATGTAAAATACATATCCATAATATTCATTATATCGTTCAAAGATCGTAATCTCTTCCATTTGACTCTTAAGAAACTCCAATTTTTCTTTATCATTATAATATTTTTTCTTTAAGGATGTGATTTTTATTTTTAAAGGATTATAGTAATTATCCAGCCAGCTTTGTTTTGGAATTTCAAAATAATGTATCAAGTCATATCCTAAATCTTTGATAATTGCGATATTTTCCTCAATTAAGTTCATTTGAGGATATTCTTCATTGAAAAATTGTTTACATTCGTTTGGAGGATTGGATTTAATCCACGATAATTCTGATACAACAAAATATCCATTTTTCTTGAGTAATTTCTTCCAATCTTTTAACCCTTTCTCAAACCCATAGATATAAATAGAAGATTCAGCCCAAAAAACATCAACACTCTTCTCTTTAAATGATAAGTCTAATACTGAAACATTTTTAACTTTTATTTTCTCAATAACTCCTTCTTTCTCAGCCCTTTTTTTGAGTTCATCTAAAAATGGTTGATGATTATCAATGGCAATAATAGTTCCATCCGTAAGTTTTGCTAATTGAACCGTTTGCATCCCAGGACCACAGCCTATATCCACAATTATCGGTTCGCTAGCTAATTCTTTTAGATATGAAAATGCTTTTTTAGTCGATTTATTGTCTCCAGGGCCTTCTCGTGGATTATTACTATGAATTTCAAAAAATAGATCCCAATGCTCCATATTAGTTTCAATAATTTAAAATCATTAAGAATAAATTAAAACATACATAAAAAATATTTGTCAATGTATTTGCATTACTAATAATCATTATGTTTTAAATACAAAGAGTAATTAAAAACTATATTCGAGTATATTAAATAAAAAGTCAAAATCGAATGAATACTGTGAATTATAATAGAGAAAAGGTTAGAGAAAAATATAAAGATCTCTTCAAATATTCCTTAGATTTCATTTATGTGCACGATTTAAATGGGAATTTACTAGATGCAAACGAACATGGTTTAGAAGTATTGGGTTATGAAAGAGAAGATATTCCTAATGTTAAATTTTTAGACCTTTTAGCCGATAAAAGTCAATTGAAAACAGCATATAGTGCCATAGAAGAAATTAAGGAGGGAGGTAAGCAAAAGGAAAGATCAGAATATAAATTAAAGACAAAAGATGGTGAAATTGTCTATATACAATCATACGGGATTCCTTTATTTAAAAATGACGAAATGTATGGTATATTAGGTATTGCAACAGACATAACAGCGAAAAAAAAGGCTAAATTGCAGTTAAAGGAATCGGAAAAGCGCTATAAAAATTTATTCGAACAGAATCCTTTTGCAATTACCATTTTGAACAAGGATGGAATTATTGTTGATTGTAACCCAGCAGCAGAAGGATTAATAGGTTACAAACGAGAAAATATAATAGGGCGTCATTTCTTAAATATCTCTCTTGTACAACAAAAAGATTATGAGAGCGTAAACAAATTATTTAAAAAATTTATGAATGAAAAGGAAGTTCATAGAGCGGACTTACAAATACAAAGAAAGGATGAAACACTAATTTGGACTCACGTCCATGGGTCATTATTTAGATTAGATAATAGAAAATATGCTCAGATAATACTATATGATATTTCACAGAGAAAAGCCGCTGAACAATTAATCAATAAAGAATTGGAAAAATTAAAGGAATTAGATGAAGTTAGAAAGGATTTAATCACCCGAATTTCCCATGAATTAAAAACTCCTCTAACTGTTATCAATAGTAGTATTGAATATCTTTTAGAAAGGAATCGGTTGAATGAATCCGATTTAAATGAGGAGACTATTGAAACTATTGACACACTCAATCGAGGGGCAATAAGATTAAAAAGATTAGTTGAAAATCTAATTGATTCCACTAAAATTGAATATGATAAATTTAAGCTTATAAAAGAAAAGCAAGATTTTGTAGAAATTATAGAAAATGTTATCAGAGAACTTTCCTTTTTGATTAAAAAGCGTAATTTAGAATTTAAAACTAATTTTCCCGAAAATTTCATACTTAGCGTTGATAAAATGCGAATTAAACAAGTTCTTTCAAATTTAATCTTAAATGCAATTAAAAATACACCCCCTGAAGGCTTAATAGAAGTTAAAATGGAACAAAAGGGAAAGTATCTAGAGGTTTCTGTGAAGGATACGGGTATTGGATTAACAACAGAAGAGATAACACAGATATTCGAGAGATTTGGAAAGATTGAGCGCCGAGGGGAAGGTTTTGAGTCTATAGAAACCCAAGGATCGGGTTTAGGACTTTTTATTTCTAAAACAATAGTAGAAATGCATAAGGGCGAGATATGGGTAAATTCCAAAGGGAGAAATAAGGGGTCCACATTCAAATTCACTCTTCCAATAGAGTAAAGAAAAATATAACAAAGTTTAATTAATTAAATTTGTATTCCAGAATAAAAATATAATACTTTTTTTATACATTAACATTCTATGAGATTACGGATTCTAAACCTAAATATATTAAGTTAAAAAAGAGAAATATACTAAAATTCAAGCTACTTAAATATATGATAATTATTGGAACAAATAGTAAGATTTTTTTAGTATTTGTATTTAAAAAAATAAACGGCGTTATAATAAAATATAATTAATTGAATCAAGTGAATAAGATGCCTAAGAAAAAGGATACTCGATTTATCAACGAGGAAGGAAGAGCGTTAATGTTAGGTAATGAAGCTGTGGTACGCGGATGTTTAGAAGCAGGAGTGAGCTATGTAGCTCAGTATCCTGGTACCCCTACATCAGATATTGGTGAAACATTTCATCAAATCTTAAGGGAACAACCAGAATTAAACGATTATATTGTTCATCATTGGGCAATTAATGAGGCTGTGGCATCTTCAGAATGTGCTGGAGCAGCTTGGACAGGATGTAAAGTGTTAAATCCTATGAAACATGTTGGATTAAATGTCGCAAGTGATCCATTGAGCGTTATAGCCTTAAATGGTCCAAATCCCGGGGGGATGGTCATTCTTGTTGGTTCTGATCCGGGATCATTGGGATCTCATCAAGAACAAAATGAGCGATTTTATACATGGATGTTTCATTTCCCTTGTTTTGAACCACACACACCACAAGAATGTAAAGATTACACTAAATTAGCATTTGAGTTATCTGAAAGGTTTGATACTGTATTTGAGATTCGAACATCAACCAGGAGTGCTCACTCACGGGGATTCGTTGAATTAGGAGCTATTCAAAAGGGAAAAAAGAAGGGTCATTTCAAAAGAAATATTCCAAAATATAACTCCCTTCCGCCACATGCGATTAATAATCATATCCGGTTATATGAAAGAATTGAAAAAATACGTGAAATCATTCCTGATTTGAATGTAAATCGTTCAATTCCGGGTACTAATAAAATTGGGATAATAACTAGCGGGATGCCGTTTGGATATACTATGGAAGCTCTTAATCAATTAAATTTAACTAATGTCCCAGTTTTGAAACTTGGGATAATTTATCCCTTAAACTACCAAGAAATAACTAATTTTCTAAAAAATCTTGAAAAAGTTGTAATAATTGAAGAGTTAGAACCGTTTTTAGAGGTAAAAGTAGCTGAGATTGCTCAAAAACATGATTTAAATGTAGAAATTATAGGTGAAAAATATTTTCAGAAACATGATGAATATTCAACCGGATTGGTCGCTACTGGTTTAGCAAAAGTATTTGATAAAGCTCCCCCTAAAGAGATTAAAACTGCTGTTGATTATTTTGAATCCCAAAAAGATATAATACCCAGTCGTTTTCCCACATTCTGTGCTGGATGTCCCGAACGAGCTACATTATATTCGATCTTGAAAGCAACAAACCATTTGGAAAATACAGTTGTATGCGGCGATATTGGATGTTTTGTTATGTCTTTTTTTCCACCTCAGGAGTGCTCAGATTTGATTATTTGTATGTCTGGTGGTCTTAGTGCAGCTATTGGAATGTCTACTAAAACCGATCAAAAAGTTGTAGCGTTTATTGGAGATTCCACTTTTCTACATACTGGTATGAGTCCGTTAGCAGAAGCCGCAAATTATGATTCTAACGTATTATTATTTATTTTTGAGAATAGTTGGACGGCAATGACGGGTCATCAACCTGTTTTGGGACTTACTGAACGGAAACTTTCAATTGAAAAAATATGTGAAGCTATTGGAGTTAATTGGCTTCGAGTAGAGGATTCATATAATCCTAAACATCTTACTTCGACTATTGAAAAAGCTCTAGAAACAAAAGGATTAAAAGTTATTATTATCAGAAGAGAATGTGCTCTGCAAGCTCATCGATGGAGAATGAATCAAATAAGAAAGCTTGAACAAGAAGGAAAGAAAGTACAAGAAGTAGTTTATCAAATTTCAGGTTGTCAAATGTGTCATGAATGTTCCAGGATACTGAGTTGTCCAGCAATTAGGAGGACGGAAGAGGAAGGATATGAAACAATGAAAATTGACCAAGATCGATGTGTAAAATGCGGTGTATGTTATGAAATCTGCCCGAATGGCGCCATTCATAAAACTACTTTTGATGCATTAGAAGAGAAAGTTCCATTCCGAGAAATGTGATTTAACTAAATTGCGAAAGAAGTCCCCTCTCTTTATTTAGTTAAGGCGGGGAGGCTTCAAATAGGCACCATACTTTGCTGAGCTCACCATTTTCCTGTAAATATTTAAATAACCTGATTTTATTTTTGGCTCGGGAGGGGTCCATTCTTTAAGTCTTTGTGCAATATCATCTTCAGAAATAAGTACATTTAATTTTCTATTATCGATATCAATTTCAATAATGTCATTATCTTGTACAATAGCGATTGGTCCACCTTCAATGGCCTCAGGACATATGTGACCAATACAAGGCCCTCTGGTAGCCCCAGAATATCTTCCATCTGTAAGCATTGCAACAGATTCGCCAAGACCCATCCCAATTAACATTGCAGCGGGAATAGATAGCTCTCTCATACCTGGAGATCCCTTGGGACCTTCATATCGTATCACCAATACATCTCCTTCTTTAATTTGCTTATTAAGGAGTGCTTTCTTTACTTCTTCTTCGGATTCAAATACTTTTGCTGGTCCTTTATGAGTACGCATCTGTTTATCTACAGCACTCTGTTTTATAATTGCGCCATCTGGGGCTAAATTCCCCCGCAATATTGCGACTCCCCCCTCCTCAGCCAGAGGATTATTTAGGTCCCTAATTACAGATGATTCTTGAAGTTTGAAAGATTTTAAATATTTTTTCAAGGGTATATTCAACACCGTATGAGTCGATAAGTCCAATAATGATGATAGTTTTTTCATCAATGCCTTTACTCCACCAGCATTATGAAAATCGGTTATATTATAAGATGATGCCGGCTTAAATTTTGCCAGAAGCGGTACAGAACTACTCAAATCACCAAAGTCAAAATGATTTAAACTCCCTCCAATTTCATGAGAAAGCGCACACATATGTAAAATCATATTACTAGATCCTCCAAATGCCAATGCAACTTTTATTGCATTTTTTATTGAAATTTTTGTAATGAGATCTTTTGCACTAATTCCTTTTTCTACTAGATCCATGATAACCTTTCCTGTCTTTCTACAAATATTTTTTCGTTCTTTACTTAAGGCTCCAGCTGTTGCACATCCAGGTATAGATAGTCCCATTGCTTCAACAATACAAGCCATAGTATTTGCTGTTCCCATCATATTACATGCCCCAGGAGACGCACAAGTCTCAGATTCAATTTTAAAAAACTCCTCTGGAGTAAGATTACCAGCATTATATTCACCAATAGCCTCTTTTATATCACTTGTAACATAGGTTTTCCCATTTAAAGGTCCTTCAGTGAAGGTTTTTGCTTTCATAATACCTCCAGTTAGAAATATTGTAGGAATATCACATCTTGCTGCGGCAAGTAACATTCCCGGGATAATCTTATCACAAGAACAAAGCATAACCATTCCATCAAAATTATAGGCTTTCACCATACACTCCACAGAGTTTGCAATTACTTCCCTTGAGGGAAGGACAAACTTGGAAAAGTTTCCAGAATTAGCAATTCCATCGCATGCGGCTATCGTATTAAATTCCATTGGTGTTCCATTGTTTTCTTTAATACTCAATTTAACTAATTTCCCTAATTCTCTTAAATGAATATGTCCTGGATTAATTTCATTCCAAGAATTAACAATAGCGATTTTAGGTTTTTCTAAATCATCATAGGAATATCCGCAGCCGTGAAAAAGAGCCCTTTCATATGCTTTTAAAGGATCAAGCGTTTTATTTTTTTCTTCCAAAATTATATCCTCTTCTAAATTACTTTCTTTATTATTTCAATGAAAACGGTTTTATTGTTAAAATTAAAAATAATTAAAATTAGTTTTTACAATTTATGAAAACAATAAAAGAGAGATAAAGCCTTAATCTAAAATTGCGATTTTTTTGAATTTTAAATACATTTTGATAATTTTATGATTCATATATCATATATTTTTAAGAAATAAGTTAGAACCCGATATTTGATGATAAATCAAATTTTAATTATTATTTAAGAAAAAAAATTAGTATGGAATAAATTTATTCATATTATCATATTGTTTAACTGAATTTATTGATTTTAATTCTTCGAAATATTTAGCATTGAATTTACTCTTATCTATTAATTTATCTAATTGTTTTGACCTTTTTGAATCCTTTATCTTTAGCTTTACTTGAATGTTTCTAATTCTATTAAGTAATTTTTGAGATTTCTTTATCCTTTTTTGTTGGTCAGGAATGGTTTTATTTTTTAGTTTGATGATAATCGCTGTTTCTCGACATTTTTCTTCTACTTCTTGTTCCTTTTTATATAAAATTGCATTCATTTTCATGATCTCCTTTTTTTAGTTTGTTATATACTAAATGTAATTGCTTCAATTTATAGTTTCTTGCTGCGAACTTCGGTCGGAGTTCGGAACTTCGGTGAAGTCCAAAGTAGGAAAGTTTATATTGAAGTAATAATATTTAAAAATATGATAGAAAGACTGATAGAAAGTGATTCTTATAACAGAAAGTAAACAAATTAACGTACCCCCTAAAGAAATCATTAATGAGAAAAATTTTGAACATATTATTTTGTGGATGCTCTCTAATAACGATTATTGCGGATGGTCAGATTTCACTCAAGAATTTGAAAAGGATAATCAATTAATTAGTGAATCCACTCTTTCAATATATCTTAATAGACTTAAAAGAAAAAATTTAATTGATAAACCCGAAAGAGATCATTATATTATTCTCCCCGAAGGAAAAAAGAGATTTTTAGAATTATCAAAATTAAAAAAAAAGAAAAAATCCTTGAATTATCCTCCAGATTTAATCAAAAAAGAAAGAAATTTTGATCACTGGATTCTTTGGATGCTTTATAATAATAATGCTTGTCGATGGTCAGATTTTACCGATGATCCTGTTAATATTAACCAATCAACATTATCAAAAAACCTTAATTTGTTAATGGATAGTGGATTTGTCCGAAAAGAAAATAAGATGTATAAAATAACGCAATCAGGTAAAATCGAATATTCAAAATTGTTGAAAATGTATGATTTGGATAGACAAGCAATATTAGAGGAGGAAAGTAAAAAAATTGAGGATATAACTAAAAAAACTAATCAATTTTTTAATAAATATGGGATCCAAGAAGATGATATTAAATTCAGATTTTTGAATAATATATTAAAATTAAATTATACAAAGGTTAAGAATTTATTAAATGAAAGAGATGATTTTAATAAGATAATCCTTTTTCTTTCTATCAATCATCCGGATTTTTATCCGGAATATATGACTACTGAATATTTCTCTTATGAATTTGATATTAAAAAAACGACTTTAGATTTTTTTATCGATAAAATTGTAGAAGAGGAATATTTTGGAATAAAATTTTTTAAATTTAAAAAGGCTAAGGATCAAGTCTATTATTTCAGAGTGAATGAAAAATTGGAAAGATCTCTTAAAACTATTGTAGATTATCATATTACTCGTTTTACATATCTTAATAAATTATATGAAAATAGGGATAAAAAAACCTTTAACTTTACTATAACAAATATTATCGAACAGATTTTAAAGGAAAGCAGTGGAATTTTAGTCCATGAAGATTTAAATGATGCATTGAGAAATTTTTTACCAAATTACATTAAATATTTGGCCTACAAAATCGAAGCTGAAACTCAATTGACTACTGATGAATCAAAACTTGAAAGTTTAATTTGGCAATCATTATCAGAAAGTTTTCAAGGTTTCGAAGGAAGAGCATCAAAAATATATAATGGAAATGATGAGTTTTCCTATGATGTGGATCATCATTTATTTGAGACTTTTGATATTTTTTACTTAACTAAACTATCTTATATCAATCATTCTGATTTTTATGAATTGGAGGAAATCGAAAACATTCAATATTTTAGTAAGCTATTAGAATTTTTACGAAATAAAAACATTAAACAAGCTTTACGCTACTTGGAAAAAAATTCAGGAAATTTAAATAACCTTGAATATAAAATATCAGAAGATATTATTAATACATGTAATGGTAATTTTGAAGAATCCTTGAAGATAACAGAGGATATTATCGAAAAATATCACTCAATGTATTTGGGATATCTAATGCAATCACTTACCTACTTTCTGATGGGAAGATATGATTCGGCATTAGAAGTTATTGATAAATACTATAAGGGAGCAATTAATCTTTCACTTAAATCACAAAAAATACAAATTTTATTGAAAATTGATGAGGAGGAAAAAGCCTTAAAATTACTAGAAGAATTTTCAAATCTTAAAAACAGTGAGGACATAACTTTAATATTAAACATATTGCATACAATTATTGATCAGAAATGTGTTGATGAAAATTGCGAAGATATTTTAGACATGATTGAGAATTTTATAGATAAAAAGCCTATGAATGAAAAATTTATGACCTATAAAGCTATAATTCTTACAATGATAGCAAAATATAAAGAAGTAAAAAAATTAATTGATGATAATATTGATTTTAATCCTTTGCATAAAAAACCTTTAATCCATCTTTCCGCTTATTTAGCTTTAATATATAGCTATATTGCTGAAGGAAATTTTAAAAAAGTATTAGAAATAGCTGATTTTGTATTAGTGTTATATCCCAATCATCCTAAAGCTTATCTACTAAAGTCTGTTGTAATAGGATATAATCTTATTTATAATTCTCAAGGTAAAGAAATTACTTTAGATAACTTCCAATCCATAATACAGAAAGCAATTTCTCTTGAACAAATAAGATCAAATAAAGCGATTTATTTACAATTCAAATCATTAATTTTAAACGAAATCACTGAATTTGAAAAGGCACTTAAGACTATTGATGAGGCAATCGAACTTTTTCCTGAGAGAGATTCGCTTTTTATGAAAAAAGTGTATATCATGATAAGAAATGGTATGGAGAAAAAAGCATTAGAATTACTTGATGACTTAATAATAAAATTTCCTTCAAAAAAGAAAAAATATTATCAATGGAAATCATTTATTTATTTCAAAATAAAAGATTTTGAAAAAGGCTTAGACATAATTGAGAAAGCTAGTGAAATCTGGCCTGAAGATAAGAAAATACTAAATAATAAGGCAATATTGTCAGCAAAACTTAATAAAAAAGAACAAGCATTTGAATCTATCGAAAAACTTACGAGTTTATATCCTAATGATGGAAATCTTTATGATTCATATGGAGAAATATTGATGGAATTAGGAGATTATGAAGATGCAATACAGAAGTTTAAAAAAGCTATAAAAATAGAGCCCAATGGCTGGTTCGTTTTTGAGACCTATAAAAAAATGGCTGTTTGTTATCAAAAATTGGGAAATGATGAAGAAGCTACGAAAAGTTTTAAGAAATATGAAGATATAAAAGAAAAGATTTTTCCTTCAGATAGGGAACTTTATGAGCATGGGGCTTAATATTTTATTCAATTGAATGAAAAAAAAAGTTAGCTTTTCAACTATATTCTAGATTTTTAATTAATTTAGCTATAGAAAGGATAATTTAATTTATTATAACATTATTTTCTGTTTTGTTCAATAAGAGAATTTAAAAAATTCTCTACATTTTTTATATTTAAAATACTATTATAATTAATTTTCTTAAGGTTTAATACTAGGTATAAAAAATGGATATACAAATTCTTCCCTCCTATGGTACTTTTTTAGATCCTCTTTATGATATAATTATTACTCTTTTAGCATTCGTATATGTGGCTTTAACTATTTTTGCTCCGATGGTTTTATATAAAAAAGGAAAAATTACAAAATTCCAAGCCAGAAAGCTCGTTCATTTAACAGCTGGATTAGCAGTATTGGTAACCCCTTTTTTTATTTGGAAAATATGGGGCACAGTGATTGCAGGAACACTTTCCCTAGTTGTTTTTACTACCAGTGAAAAAGCTAGAGTAAAAAAGCTTAAGGAGTTATATGATGCAATATCTGAGGATGCAGAAGCTGAATTAAAAAGACCGTATTTACAGGGTCCATTCCATTATTGTGTTGCTATAACTTTTATTATAACGGTTGCTGCAATCTTTTTTCCCAGTCAAATTTATTTCGCAATAGCGGGTATTTTAATTATGATTGTTTCTGACACGCTAGCATCTCTCTTTGGGAAAAAGTATGGAAAACATCCTATAAATATCTCTTGGACAAAAACTACTCGAAGCGCTGAGGGTTCTTTAATGTTATTTGTAAGTGCTTTTATTCTTTGTTTCGGAGCCTTTTTAATCTATGGATATCTTGATTTTGGCACCCAATTACATTTAAATATTGTTCAAGTAATCATCTATTCACTTTTGACAAGTGTTATCGCAACAGTAATAGAATTAATCTCGCCTTCCACTTGGGATGACCTTACTATTCCAATCGCAACTACATTGACAATTTTTCTGATTGTGTGGTTTTACTCATTTTAAGCTAGATAATACTTATAACCATCCCGCCAAAATTTTTCCTTTTTTTGAATTTCTTTTTTATATAAATACTAAAT
>SDNL01000054.1 GCA_004524365.1 Promethearchaeota archaeon
ACTAGAATAAACTCTATCAGTAAAATCGGAGGACTCCCCCCATATAATCGAATTCTTTATCGATACAATGATTCTGTATTTTTTGAAATCAAAGTAACTGAGTGCATTTTAGATTTACAAAATCCTACAAATCAGCATAAAAAACGATTCTCAATTAATCCTAGCAGTATTAGAGCATAATCAATGGTATAAAGATAATAATGGAATAGTTAATTATCGCTAACCGATTATAATATTTGTTAGAATATTAGAAAACTATTACTCATACCTTTCCTCTTTCAATCACTTCCTAAAACACAATTTTACATTTTAAATCCGATCTTTAAACCTATAAGTAAATGGTCCGCCAATGATTAGATAATTACCTCAGTTTTAGATTATAAAATAGAAGTCTCCCATATTCTAATAAAGAAGATAAAAATCAATAAAAGCAACTTCCTAATCCTTCTCTTTTAATCAATTAATCATTAATACAATAAAATGCTTTCTTATATAATTTCGACAAAATGTCCAAAATCTGTAATTTATTATTACATATTATTACAAAGCTTACTTAAGTTACTTAGGTTACTTAAATTACCAAAAAAAGGTTTAAAAATGTAGATTTACTTTATTCTTTTGTATAACCATTTACAATTGTTATAAAACCAGCTAAAATTAATTACAAAGAGGAATTTAAATTAGATGGAAATTAACGAAGTAAACGAAAGTAAAGCGTTAAAGGTAGGTTTGTTAAAAAATTATGATGATTATGTGGAAATCGATGACGATAAAGAAATTGAACGAATAGTCAAAGCACTCTCCTCAAAAACTCGTCGTGAAATCCTCCGAAAGCTTCAACAAACACCATTAGATGTGTCCAACCTTGCCGAGCAATTAGATATGACCGAAGCAAATATATCAGCTCAGATTAAGAAATTACAGAAGGCAAAACTCATTACCTGTTCATATAAATCAGGAAAACATGGAGTTAGAAAGCTGAGCCTTTTAAAATTCAACCAGGTATTAATCAATTTTACATAAATTGAATCCCCTTACATATTAAACTAAATTTTTTAACGTTCTCACTTATCCAAGGGCGATAAGTAGAAATTATTTTGAAATTAACCCAAAATGGTGATTGGGTAAGTTGTATACTTTTTATATTATTTTCTCAAATGAATTCATTAGTAATATATTAAATTGATATATTACATTAGAGATTGAATGAGCGAATGAAAAAGGCAGGAAGAGACAAAAAGATGTGGGGAATTTATAGGATACCAAGAGAATAGACATTATAAAAAATTGAATGAACCCAATTCACCGAAAGAGGGAGATCAAAATATTTTTGACCTTGTTGAGATGTCCCAGGGAAAGTGATTCCAATTCATCCAATGAATTTTGAATTCCTACTTGTTCTATTCGTTCAGATAATTGGAAAAACTTACTTTTTTTAATTTTTTTAATAATGATTTTATTTTCGATATCAGCTAAGAGAAATTCAAGGGGGTTCAATTGTTCCTCACCGAGCATCCCTTCAACAATAGAAAGAAGCATAGTATCAAAGGTAAGACGTAAGATATCTTCTTTATCAAGTTTTGTGGGGTCAGAGATACCTTTTAATTGATCGATTGATTCTTTTAAAAGCTCTAAGCTTTGATTTCCTAATTGTTTGATTCTGGGATTAAACGTTCGGTTTTCTGAAGCTCTTAAACTTAATGCTCCCACGAGTAAATATTCTCCTTGCAAATGAAGTAATCTGCTTTTTATATTTTTCATAATTTCTCCATTATCTGGGGTATCTGAGAGCTCATCTAAATTATTAAATGCTCTATTGAAGTAATTAGAAATATTGATAAATTTTTCAGCACTTGCTTCATATTCATCCATATTAAGTAATTTAAGGGCTCTCTGTTCCTCCTTGCGGTATTTTTTATCGACTTGATTAATTCTCATAACACCTTGAATCATTAACCGCTCACCTTCATCTCGGTCTGTAGTTGTTCGCTCAAAAGCCTCGCCAGCTTTAATTAATAATTTTGCTGAGAGTGCAGAAAAATCTTCGTCATTCAAATCTCCAAAATGGCCAGAAGCTTGTTTCCATGATTGAGCTGCGGTTTCATAATCTCGCATTTTGTAAGCTAAATCTCCCAGTTGCATTAATAGTTTGGCAGAGATTTCCTTTAACCCTAATTCCTCAGTTTTACGGACGATTGATCTGAGGCGATAAGTGGCTTGGATATTATTCTTAAATTTAGAAATAATAGAAGAGATTTTGATAAATAATTCATCAATTTTTATGTAGCTTCCAAGTTCTAAATATTTTTGAGCAGCCCGTTCATAAAGATCGATTGCTTTTTTACCCTTACCTTGAGCTACTAAATCATCGCCACGATCTATAAGATTTAAAGCTTCTATTTCGACTTCTTCATTATCTTCAAACATAGTTTTCCTACATATATTAAAGTAATTTATATTTAAAATTATTTGAGTTATACAACATTAATCTAAAAAACTAATATTTTTATCTTTTATTATCTCTTTAAATTCATATGCTTGGTGAACGGAGGAAAAGCATTCCGTAGCGTCTTCAATGGCGCCATAGAAAATAAAATTTGAAAACCAGCTTGCGAGTGCCATAATACTTGCTCTTCTGTAGCGGGTGTGGAACTTTTTATTTAAACGTGGGGAAGAGTATTTAAACAAGAAGAGACCTGGAGCTGTACCCACGGGAAGCTTGAGTGATTCACTGATTAATTGCTGTGTCTCAAGGATATGGGCTAAACTTTCTAAATTTATCACTCCACCATCGACCCAAATCCTCTCAACGCCCAAATTCTTAATCCCTTGAACTATACTTGTATTTCCAGGCTGGGTTTTTTTAGTGAGATTGGAATATCTCTGAGTAGAGGTCATATTTTCAGAGCTTAACATTAAAATAACAACTGTTTCAATATTATTTGTTTTAATAAGCTCTAATTCTTCTTGATTTTTTAAATTTGAAATTGCGTTGTAAATATAGTCTGTGGGGGGAACACCTTCTTGATTTAAAAATTCAATTCCCGCTTTTCGAGCTTCAAAATTACCGCCCAGCACAAATGGTAGGTCATAGTTATCTAAATAGAATTTAATATATTCCTTCATTGCACTTGGGTCACTTGCTGTGATTTCAACCATTTCTGGAAGCTTATACTTAGCAGCTAATTCCTTATGGGCGTTGATTCTCTTTTTCGCCTTCTCAATGCTAAAATTTAGCGGGTCATCTCGGTCGATAATGGTTTCACCATCATAAAAAATCGTACCAATTAATAAAGGTGGAAGGTTAAAATTCCCTTTTCCAACTTTAAGATCATTATTATAAAGATAATAAGACATTTTTATCCCAGTGTATACTTAATGAGGTTTTCAATTTTTAGATTAATGTGAGATTTAGTTAGTTTCCTACTCTTCACTATCAAGAATTAATTTAAATCCACAGCTTCTACATATATTTCCCTTTAATTCTTTAAAGCAATTCTTGTGATAGAGAGCTCCGCAATCGGGGTTACCGCATTTGATTATTTCATCCGTTTTTTCAAAAATCATATTACAAACAGGACAAGAGCTATAGGTGGCTTCTATTCCCAATTCCTCGGCACTTGTTTGGTATGCGGGAAACTCTTTTTTCTCCTCGCCTCTTGGTCTATTATGAGTGGTTAAGGCTTTTAGCCTTTTTGCTTTTGTAACTTCCGAGGGTATTTTTAAGAGATAATAGCAATGGGGACATCGAACCGTACCAGAACGTTTCAAATGAGATTCATTTTGAGAATCTGCCCATCCTGCGAGACAATGAACGTGAAAGGGAGAATTACAATTGGGACAGAATCGACCTGTGAGATAAAACGACCCTTTTGTAACAGGGTCCTTTTCTGAAAAACAAATAGAACATTTTTTGTAGTTTGCAACTCCTCGTATTTGTTTGAGTCTTTGTTCTTGGTCTTTTGTAAGATCTTGTACTCTTAAGAGAGATGCAGCAATCTTCCGCAAATATTGAGGATTTTTGATAACATTATCTTTTTGAGATGTTAAGTCACTCAAGCTTGATTTATAATAGCTTCGAGCTGAATTCTTTAATGTTTCTTTATCATTTGAAAAGTAATATTTACCTTTACTAATGTCTGACAAGCGTTTTAGTATATTTAAATGACTTGATTCTCCAAGGCGAAAGGTGTCAATCTTAATATTTAATTGAGCCGCTAATTTTGCCATTTTTAATGGATCTATTGCCGATTGAGTGGCATTACCATCGGAAATTAAAAGAATACGGGGGATTTGGTCGGATATCTTTCTTAATTCGTTAATAATGACTTTTATAGACAAGCCAAGTGCCTCTCCTAACGATGAAGACCCTTTAAGCGTCAACTCATCTAAAGAATTAAAAATCTCGTCCTTAGAACGGGTAAAATCATTCATCTTTTTTATACTATCGTTGAAGGTAATTAAGGCGAATGAATTCGTTGCATCTTTCTCTAGGACCTTTGATACTAACAATTTTATTGCGTCTAAAGCATTATTGAATCTTGAAGGCTTATAATCGCTTCGGAACATCGACCGGGAGGTATCTAAAGTGATTAAAATTTGACTTGAAGCCATAAAATCTAATACTTATAATTTCTATTTTTAATTAATTAATGAAATTCAATAAATAAATAGGTTTTGAATTATTAAAGATAAATTATCGCAGAGTTTCGAAAAATGTTTTTTCCTTCTATTGCATATAATTTCTTTATTAAATTTAAATAGTTTAGGTTTCTTATAGTAATTACAAACAAACAAAAAATTTTCAAAACATTATGGGAAAAGAAGATCTAATTCTATTAGATAACTATTTTCTTATAAAAAATTAGTGAAAAAAATATTATTATATGTTTATTTTCATTTATTATATAATAATTTATTTCAAAATTTTAAAGTGATAATTATGAATAATGGGAGAGATTTAGAAAAATCCATAAAAGATTTCTTTAAGCGAGACGTTGAATTTGACATTGATATGGTCGGTGAAGTCTTAAAATTTGGACCAGAAACACTGATCGGAATTGATAGTATCTCCGCAACTAAGTTAGAGGAGAATGGAATCGGAAGCATTCAAGATTTAGCTGATTTATCACCTAATAATCCACCGAAGATTGAGGGAATACTCCCAAAAATGCTTGAAAAATGGATAAAAATTGCGAACGTGCTCATAAAAGCAGTTCGAAAAGAATTAAAACAGCTTAAGAAAATCTTATTACTCGGGTTAGATAATGGAGGAAAGAGCTCTATTTTAGCAGTCCTCCAAAACAAATTTTCAACTATTCAATCTCTTATGCCTACTAAAGGGGTCAAACGTGAAAAATTAGACTTCTTTGGGTTTCCAGTTATTTCGTGGGACTTAGGCGGTCAAGAAACCTATAGAAAGGATTATCTCGATCAACCGCAAGTATATTTTACTGATGTTGATCTTATCATTTATGTAATTGACGTACAAGATATTTCAAGGTTGGAAGAGTCAGGGAGATATTTTAGCGATCTTTTGGAATTATTCCAAGATCTCGGTGAATTCCCCCCTATCTTGATTGCAATGCATAAAAGTGACCCTGATTATAGGAAGAGTTTGGAGTTCCAACAGAATATCAAAAAAATAAAAGACATATTTAATCCTATTACTGAGGAATACAATGGATTCTATACGGAATATTACGATACTACTATTTTTCAAAAAGAAACAATTATGATGATGTTTAGCGATGCTCTGAAGAAGATTTCCCACACTTCTGAAATAATTGACAATATCCTGCGAGAATTTGTTCAAAAAATTAAAGCCAAAGCATCAAGTTTAATAAGCCTTGACGATCTAATTTTCGGAAGCTTTGAAGAAAAAGCAGAACAAGAACAGCTTTTGAATAATTCGGCGTTTATGCTCCATACCCTTTCTAATTTCCATAAATCTCAAGGATATAAGAGAGAGAACACGATTAAAATGAACTTTCCGCAAAATAATTTCGCCATAAGAGGTGAACAATTGTTTGAATATTCGGCTCACAATATTCCCGTATATTTATGGGTCTTAACAGAGAATCCCGAGTTAATAGATGAATATATTGATGTATTTTCAGAACAATTAGCTCCACTCATCCATATGTTTTTATAATTCTCTTTTTTCTTTTTTCGGCTACGATTTCAATCATCTATTTTTATTAAAGTGATTTTAAGAAATACAAATAATATCATCTTTTCATTGATATAAGAATCCCCTTTTGAAAAAAGAAGAAAGAAGAAGAAAAAAAGGAAAAAATAACTTTTATTTCTCGAGTGTCTCATGGGCTTTTCGTAAATAATCCGAACTCTTATCTATCATTTCTATAGCCTTCGCTAAATTCTCTACGACTGCATCTAACCCCTCTTCACTGGCAATATCTTTCCACTTTTCAAAAGACTCCCGATGTGAGTCATTATGTTCAGCCCAATGCTCTAATAATTTCGTTAATTTTTTCACGTTTTTGCTCATTTTGAATCCGTTTATGATTATATCACAACTTAATATAATAAATTTAAGAAGCTTTAAGAAATCTCATAAATATGGTTTTACAACGATTTATTTGAAAAATAATATTTCATATCATATTTGAGATAAATATGCATTACAAGGTATTTTTTAACCATAAATTCCAAAAATTCTGCTATAAAATTTAAATGAGGTTAGATTACATAATACTATAAATTTTTGTTAATCATAAAAAAATTGAATTTTTATTATCTTCATATAAAGGAGAAACCAATATGGAGCACTTTAAAAAAGATTGGGCAACAAAATTACTCGTGTATGTCATCTTTATCTTTATAGTCGCCGTTGCGGCAAAAGTTGATTGGGTTGCCGAACATTCCGTTGATGGGTTATTAGTTCGTTATTTCTGGCTGGGCATTCTTATTTCTCTTGGCCTGATTCTCCCTTTATTGTTTATGTATCTTGCCGGAAATAAAATACGAGAGAAAAGTCCAGAAGATAAAAAATGGTTTATCGTTGCTTTAGTATTATTCGCTATTGGAAATGGCATCCCAATAATATTTTATGTGGTCCTCGAACAATCCCCGGGATTTTTCCTATTTCTACAACTAGCTTTATTTGGCTTGGTACCAGCCTTTATTTTCCAACCAGAAAAACTTAAAGTGAGGCTCTTGATCCTTCTTATTCTCTTTCTATGCTTGGTGATTCCCTTGGGAATATTTGTAGATCTCACTATATCTGATCTCTGGGCTAATCCTGCAATGGATAAAACTATGTATTATTTGGCTTACTGGGGACTCTTTTCTGTATTTCTATATTTGGTTATCGCAATCGGTTGGAAATTTGGTGGGGGCTCCCGTCGTGAAAGTTGGAATGTATATATCGCAGGAATGCTGGTTCATTATAGTACTATGGAAGACTTTTTCTATTTTCTGTTAAACGGGCAACCTTTACCCGGTGAATGGCCTTGGCTACGCAATTTTGTTATCAACCTTGAAGCACTATTCGGGCATGTGCCTACCGATGTGGACCTCTTAATCTTTTGCCTTATTCTGAATGTTATCGCACTCTTCATCTTATTTGACGTGCATGGCTACATTTGGAAAATCATTCGAAAATGACTATAAATATTTTTTATTTCTTTATTTTTTTTTCAAACTATTATTATGTCCAAAAATCATAATAATATGTTCTCTCAGCATCATTAATTTCTCAATTTTGATTACCTCTTTAAGGGACTAGAATAAGATCTCCTAGATTTCTGAATAGGTATTCATTATATCATTCTCCCCTTTATATGACTCCCCTCCCCATTGTTTGAAATCTCACACACATAATGTGTAAGTAAATTTCCCTCTTTGATTTTTAAACATAACAATTAACTTTTAAATCTCTAAAATTATCGTTTATATGCAAAATATAAATTTTAAAATAATAAGATAGTTTATAAAAAATATACTATTTCAAAATAAAAAATTATAAAGTGAATCAAAAAAATGTCTAAAAAAGGCGCAGGACTCAAAATAGATGAGTATTCAGGACCATTAGGCAAGATAAAAGGATTCGAATTCACAACGGGGCGCGTAAAGTTCGAAGAAGAGGAAGAATGGGAACCAATGGGACCCCATCCAAAACCTCATATACCTACATTGCGCAATTGGTTTTTCAAAGTAATGGAGCGTTATAAGCCTTTCTACATGCCAATCTGTGACATGTGCTGCCTCTGTACGTTCGGAAAATGCAATCTTTCGAAAGGAAGAACCGGTGCGTGCGGAATTAATATGGAAACCCAACAAGCAAGGATTGTAGAAATTGCGTGTTGTATGGGTGCTTCATGCCACTCAAGTCACGGCGATCACTTATTACATTGGTTAAAAGAAAAGTTTGGTAATGTTCCAATTGATTTTGGAAATAATATCGCAGTAGAGATGCCAATGGCTCGATTAATTGTGGGAATGAAACCAGAAACATTAGAAGATTTAGAAGAGGAAATGGAATGGGTTCAATATAACCTTACACATCTCTTATCTGCAACACATACAGGTCAAGAATCAAGTTATTTAGATTATGAAGCAAAAAGTATGTTAGCCGGCTTATGCGATGCAGTGGGAATGGAAATTTCTGATGCGGTGCAAATTGCTGCGTATGGCTTTCCAACAGGAGAACCAGATGTACCTCTGGTCGAATTAGGGATGGGTACGCTGGATACTGAAAATAAAGCGACTATTTTAATGATTGGGCATAATGTTGCTCCTGGTATTGAGTTAGTCGATTATATGCGGGAAGAAGGGGTTGAAGATAAGGTTGATGTAGGTGCGATTTGCTGTACTGCTATTGATTTAACCAGATATTATGAAGGAGCAAAAGTAGTAGGCTCCCTTTCACGTCAAATGTTTTACATTCGCTCGGGATTACCAGATGTGGTAATGGTTGACGAGCAATGCGTGCATTTGAGAGCATATGACGAAGCGAAGAAAATTAATGCACCATTTATTGCGACAAACGATAAACGGATGTGTGGATTACCAGATCGATCAGATGATCCCACTGATGAAATCATTGATGATCTCGTAAGCGGAAAGGCTGATGGGGTATTAATCTTAGATCCAATTAAAGCAGGTAAGGTAGCTGTAGAGACTGCTATAAGAGTAAAACCCATCCGTAAAGGTAAATCGGCTGTCCCAGATGAAGAAGGCTGTATTGAAATGGCCTTAAATTGTAATGGGTGCGGAAATTGTCAGAGAAACTGTCCAAATGACTTACCCTTAGTAGAAGGAGTCAATATGGTAAAAGATGGAGACTTTTCCCTCTTAGAGGAAGTTTATGACAGTTGCTTAGACTGTGGACGCTGTGAATCCGACTGTATGAAAAATGTCTCACCTCTTACGCTTATTATGTATGCAGGACGCGAAAAGATCCGAAATGAAACCTTTAATATGAGGGTTGGGAGAGGACCTATTCGGGACACCGAAATCAGAAATGTGGGTGCTCCAATTGTATTAGGAGAAATTCCCGGAATCATTGCTCCAATTGGATGTGCGAATTATGGTAAAGAGATTCAAGAGCTTTATCTCTTAGCAGAGGAATTTTTAAACAGGGGATATATTGTAGTGACCTCTGGATGTGCTGCAATGGATATTGGACTTGTAAAGGATGAAGAAGGAAAAACTTTGTATGATAGATTCCCGGGAGATTTCGATAGAGGTGGATTAGTAAATGTAGGAAGCTGTGTATCAAATCCTCACATTAATGGTGCCGCCGTGAAAGTAGCAAATATTTTCGCGCGAAGACCGCTTAGGGGAAATTATGAAGAAATCGCCGACTATGTCCTTAACAGAGTAGGAGCATGTGGTATTGCTTGGGGCGCAATGAGTCAAAAAGCAGCGAGTATTGCAAGCAGCTGTAATGGAATGGGTATTCCAGCAATTTGTGGACCACATTCAGCAGAATATCGCCGAATGTACATTGGACGCTCAGATGATGAAAACGTTTGGAAAGTGTTCAATGCCCGAGATGGTACACCCGATCATTTAGTTGGACCTGGACCTGAACATTTACTTACGACCGCCGAAACAATTGAAGAATGCATATGTTTAGCAGCGAAAATGTGTTTAAGACCAGCGGATAATTCTAAAGGAAGGATGATTAAATTATCTCACTGGATTGATCTTGAACGCAAATATAAGGGCGTTGATTTCCCACAAGACCTTGAGAAATTTATTCGAGTAGATGCTGATATTCCTATCAATATGAAAGATGGAATTCGAGATTATCTTGAGGAAGTTGGCTGGGAAGAGAAAGAACTCGTGGATCCAACGCTATTAAAGCGTTTATGCCACACATAAATTTAGCCCTTTTTTTTCTTTTATTTTTTCTTTTTTTTATATATAGAGCTTAAATAGAATTCAAATTTGTATATATATATTCTGATTTTATGGATAATCCTATCTATTATATATTCAGAATGCTATTGATATTGGAAATATTAGGTTTTTTTGGATTAATTCAATCTCTAATAAGATAAAAATACATTAATTAATATAACAAATAATTAAATGCATTTTCCAAGCTTAAAAACAAGAAATTTTAAATATAAAAATCTATTTAAAAATAAGATTATAAGGAAGTGAGAAAATCCGAAATTGCTTCAGGCTCCTTTTCTTCATCGATTAATTCTTCAGGAAATTCTGTGTCAAATAACGTAAATTTGAATTGACATCGTTCACCTTCCAATAACACACATTCAACTTCTTTACTCTCTTCAACTTCAAATCCCAATACTTCAAGAATCCCGGCAATGATTCCTTGATTCATAAGGCAAAGATTTTTTGCCATAATATTTTCACTTTCTTCTTGAGAGAGGGGATTATAAAAGTTTACAAGTATATGGTCCTTCCTAAATGTAGCATTAACAAACCCGAATCCAAGATAAACGAGCCCTTCCAGAACACCCTTAAATGTCTCTTTTCTTGTAGCTAAGTCGATATCTTCCCAAGTTTTTTCATAAAAATATTTCCCTGTCAACTCTTTTCCAATTGTTTTACCAGTCCAGATAATAATATCGTCAGCATTTGTTCCTGCAAATTCACAGAATTCTAAAATATCGATCGGTCTTATCATTAAAAGCTTTATATCTTTATCAGGATTTCCTAAGAATAGATGGCCCTTGGATTCATCAATCTGAATTTCTGTGGATTCTCTCCTCAATCTCTTGAACATTTTTTTTACCCTTTATAACTAATAATTTTTAATCTAAGTATCAAATAATTTATTCTCTATTATAATTAATTATGGAAATTAAATTATATAAATTTTATATTTATAATAGGATTTTTTGAATTGATATATAGAAAGAAAAAATTTTTGAAAAAGGAACTTATAAGTGAATTAATTGAAAGATAGCATCGGAGATTTTTGAGATATTGTATTTCGTCTTGACTGAAATAAAAAAGAAATCCCAGTCGCGATCATCTATTTTTTTAAATTCGAAATATTCAAGGATTTCTTGCCTTAGAACTCTTAACTGAGCTTCGTTTTTCTCGTGACCACTAAGATAATTGATCAGATCTAATTTATTCCCTAAAATTAGAAGTGGAACTTTATCTAACTTTCGTTTCTTCATAAAACTCCAAAATTCCAGCTTAACCTCCTTGAATCTTCTTTGATTTGCGATATCTATCAGATATACATAAATATTAGCATCTTGTGCTCCTAAGAGCCACTTTTCTCTATAAACTTGCTGTCCCGGCATATCCCACCAAGCTAATAGCCCTTTTTTATGCTTTACATATTCTATATTAAATTGTTTACTTGGAGTGAAATAGTTATGGTTGAATTTGTCAAACTTTAACCGTCGAATTAAAGAAGTTTTCCCAGAATCATCTATTCCAAACAGAAATACTTTAAAAAATCGTTCCCGTAATATTTTTTGTGATTCGTATTCAATTTGTGGTTTTTTATTGATGATTTCATCACTAAAGCGCCTAATATCAATAAATACGGAGATTAACAAGTTCTCAATCTCATCTTCTTTTTCTAATGAAGTGGGTGTGATATTATTTAAATGTTCATGTAGGCATTCTAAAAAAGCATCTTCATAATCGTAGGGATTATCATTATCCTCAAGAATTAGCCCCATAATTATGTTCCCATCGATCAAGGTCGAATATATATTTAACCCGTCCATATCTTGAGCGATTGGTTTTTTAATGGAATAATTTTGAGGGCGTGTGGGGTGATATCCTTTTTTGCCTTGTATTCTAAATTTTTTTTGAAGAGTAGCTTTCCTTTCTTCATTTTCATAAATCAACGTTTGAAGAAAATTATTCCTTTCAAAGGCTTCTAAATTTGAGGGATAAATATAAATATTAATATCTTCTAAATCTAACAAATTCTGGCCTTTAAATAAAAAGATACTTTTTAACAAGGGAATTCGCTTAGGTCTTTTCTTTTTATTAATAATAAAGATTATATTATTTAAAAAAATTTATTATTTTTATTCTTTGCTTTATTATTGATAGTTATTATTCAATTTGAGTGTTATCAGATTTGTTTTCTGAAGGTGCTTTTGTGTTCTCATTTTTGCCCCCAACTGGGGTTCCACAAATAGGGCATTCCGTCCATCCTTCTCTTAATGAATAACCACAATTAGTGCATTCTTTCATTTCCTCATCGGGTTTCCATTCTGGCATATCAATACCCCCTTGTCGTTTTTTAGCTAATTCTTCTAATTCTTCTTCTTTCCAAACTTCCATTCCATTAGGGATATTGGCCTTTCTTGCTTTGGCGTTCTCTTCAAGTTCTTCAGGTGTCCACACATCCATATCTCCAGGAATATTACCTTGGCGAGAATTACGATGCTCTGCCAATTCTTCGGGAGTCCACACATTTAAATCTTGACCACCTGGGGTTTGAATAGTATTTCCTTGTTGCGGTCTTTGTTGTTGTGGGATATGATTTAAATCTTGCTCTTGACTAGATGGAGCTTGTGTTGAAGGTGCATCAAAACATGCTGCTGAGAGTCGAAA
>SDNL01000055.1 GCA_004524365.1 Promethearchaeota archaeon
AAGAAAAATCAGTATGATTTTAGCAATCTAAATCAGGAATTAATAAATAAAGTAAGAAAGATCTTTCTTATTCCCGATGTCCTTGAAGAAGTGGATTCTCTTATTTGGGATCCCCCAAATAAGACAAAAGTCATGAAATTTCTGTGTGAGAATCATTATCTAAATAAACAAAGAGTTGAGATAGCAGTAGAGAAAGTTGGCAAGAATTATGATAAATCTAAATATTATTTCGAAAATTCTCAATCTTTAATTCAAATGAGACTGGATGAGTTATTATAAATTTCAGATTATAAATGCATTAAAAAAAAACAATAATAGAACGAAAATATTTCTCATTTTTTCCTAATTTTTTCTTTAAATATAATCATTTGATGATTCACTCATAAAAATTAATTCATTCTTCAAAAGAAAATGTCAATAAATACAGTTCCTAAAGTGCTTTATCAGAATAAGATTTCAGAGATTTTGGATGAAATGAGAGATAATTACGGTAGATTAACTAGAAAGGGATTTATCTATGGACTTATAACAATAGACCAAGATGCTAAAATTATCGCAATTGATTCTATGTTTGATCGTAAATTAAATTATTGGGATTTAAGCTCCATTGGAGCCGCTTTATATGGTGTTTCGAGACAAGGACAAGATTTTTTTGAGACGGATTACTTAGAGAGAGCCTCAATAATCTACAATAATTTACAACTGTTTGTAAAATCCATTGGGCAAGTAACCATTCATAAGAAGGAAGGAAGAGAAATTTTAGTTGTCCTTTTAGCAGATAAAGAAGTGAATGTTGGAGTAATCATACTCCAAATGAATAGATTTGGAAAAATGATAAAAAAGGAAATAGAAAATAGTGGTTCAATTAGAAAAACCTTAAAAATGACAGAGAAAGAATTAAAGGAACACATAAAAAGGTTAAAAAAGGAAATTTTCAGCGATAAAATTGGTCTAATCTCTTAGGAGGTTAAAAAAATGATTAAAGGAAACCTTAGAGATGAACCTGAAGAACCAATATCCTTAAAAGAATCTAATGGATTGATTCAATTCAAAATTGTTTACTGGGGTCCTGGAGAGTCTGGTAAAACGACTAATTTTTTAAGGCTTCGGGAGAAATTTTATTCATTAAAGTTAACTAATGGTTTTTCAATTGAAACTACTGATGGAAGGACGCTTTGGCAAGATTCCCTTTTTATTTCTTTTTATTTCAACATAAATAATAAAAAATATAATATTATAGTTCAAATTGTCACTTGTACTGGCCAAGAAAGATTCCTTTCAACTCGTGAATATGTCCTCGATGGTGCAGATGGGATCATCTTTGTAGGAGACTCCCAATTAGACAAAATAGAGCAAAATAAGCGAAGCTTCCGTGAATTAATAGCATTTGCTAACAAACAAAAAATTCCTTATATTGTTCAAGTCAACAAAAGAGACTTGAATGATATTATTTCTATAGAGGATTTTAAAAAGCAATTAGGTTTGCCTCCAGAAGAAAAGTACGCAGACGGGAGTTTAGTGGTTTATCCCGTGATTGCTCTTCAAGGAGAGAATGTTGTGAAATGTTTTCAAGAATTGATTATTCAAATTATTTTTAATTATTTTAATTCTGATTAACACCGTTTTTTGTTATATAAATCAATCACAAGTGATTATATTGGATGCAGGAATAGATTTAATAGCTCCAGAATTTTTGAACATCATTTTTTTTGAACAGAAAAACTTAATAATATATCCATATATTGATTTGAAACATCTCCACGCTCTTGAATTATTTACAGTAGGTTTTAATGTCATAGATTTAGAATCCACAGCTCTTTATAATTTAAAAGATATAATTCAGACAGAGGCTAATAATTCTTATTCTCAAAATAAAACTTTCTTTTTTGTTTATAATCTGAGTGGTGTTAAAATAAAAGAGATAATGGAAATTGAGAATATACGATGTATCTTAAATTCAAGCGAAAATTTAAGTAATCTGAAGCTTAGACAGAATTTTGTAGCATTCAATAAAAAAACTAAGCAATTTTTCAATTACAATGAGAAATCTAATAAATTAGACTTTGAAAAGTACTTAATTTCCTCTTCAGAGAATTATACTATATTACAAGATAGAATTCAAAAAATTAAGATGGATGCAACTAAATTATTTATGGAACTAAATAACAATCCTGAATCCACTGCGAATATTCCTAAAGTACTTAAAGATTATAATCCTAAATTCTGGCATAAAATCCTAAAATTCGTAGAACTATATTTTAATGTTAAACTTCCAGATCTTGATTTGAGGAACAAGGATCAAATTAATTTTCAATCAAAAAAAAATGAGGGTCAAAATCAAATAAAAAAATATGCTGAAGAGTATACTCAAATCTTAACAAGGAATAAAATAATTGCAAAAGAATTCATTCAATCACTACATGAATATCGGTGCAACCATGTTAATCCCCGCAATTTGGAGTTAGAACAGCTCTATGATCCACAAAAATTATATATTTATTTAAGAACCCATCATTGGTCGAAAGAAATCCCTAAGAATTTCTTGCTTGATTGGATTCAAATGAAAAATAGTGGATATAAATTAAATCAAGAAGAATTAAATGATTTTATAACCATTATTAAAGATCTGGGTCTAAAAAATGATGAAATAATAGGAAAGTTAGAAGATTCCATGAATAATATATCAGGAGCTAATCATAAAGAGGTTAAAAAGGCAAAAGTGTGTAATAAAGACGAAAAAACGATTAATGAATCGATTAATATTATTCCTTCTATTAAAAATTTTCAGTTATTTAAAGCCCATATTCTATCCTTACTCAACGATATTGAATTATTGATTGATAATTTAAATAAAGATTAAGCATGTAGATTTTTAATTAATTAAATTAATTTAAAAATGGTAATTTAAATAATTATTTCAACATGAATATTGTATATAGATAACTTTAAATTCAGAATAATAGTTCATTGAGAAATTAGTGGATAAATTTAACAATTGAATATTAAAAAAAAACGAACCAGACCATGTAATTTATGACTTTTAGAATTTTATACTTAAGTTCCTATTCATTTTGGAGGAGAAAGGACTGTATCTTATCGGTTTTTTATAGAATATCTAATTATTTAAATTCTAGAAAAGATGATTTAGATGAAGAAATCGAAGAGGAGTATGTAGATTTAGAATATGAAGATTTACCGGAATTCTCAATTGAGAATATTGAAGTTTACAGAGAAGAAGTCAAGAAATTAATAGAAAAAATAAAGAGAGATTTTAATTTTGACTTAGCGTTAATTTCTTGTTATAGTTCTTTCAGTTATATCAACTGCATTGAAATTTCAGCTATAATAAAATATGATATAGATCCAAGTTGTATTATAACTGTAGGGGGCATACATCCCACAATTCGACCCGAAGATTTTAATCCGAAAAATTTTCCAAAATATTTTTTTCAAAAATATCCAAAAAATTATAATCCTATTGACAACATCATATGTGAAGAAGGAGAACTTCCATTTTTTAATCTAATAAGAGATATATGTAATGGAACTAATAAAAAAAGGAAAGATACATCAGAAAAAAGTTTATTTCTTCCTCCCAAGACAATTGATAATTTAAATGATATTCCATTAATAGATCTAAGCTTGTATAAAAAATATGAAAATGAACTTAAAGATATAAAAAACTTAAGATTATGGATTGATTTTAGCAGAGGATGTCCTTTTAAATGTGATTTCTGTCTCAATTCAGAAGATTATTTTTCATGTTATAAAAAAGTCAGACTTAAATCAATTCAAAAATGTATTGAAGAACTTAAAATAATAAAGAACATTGATTGGATTTCAATAAAATCGGTAAATTTTACAGATTTAATTTTTTTACCTAAAAGATCATTCAAAAATCAATTTTTTAATGAAATGAATGAACTTATTGATAGAGAGGGTGAATTTCCATTTGATTTTTACGCAATGGATCGAATTGATTTATGTTCTTTAGAAGATTTAGAAAATTATCAAAAACTCAAAATAGTTGTGGATTTTGGAGTCGAAACATTTTCAAAAACACTATTAACTAAAATAAACAAAATTTTAGGTAAAGATAAAAATCAAATTAAGAAAGCCGTTGATAATTACTTAAAAAAAACCGAAGCCATTATTAAAAAAGCTGATGAAATTGGCTGTTCTATTAATCTAAACTTTTTATTCTGCATGCCTGGTACAACTAAAGAAATTTTAGAAGAAGAGAGATCATTTTTTATGGAAAAGAGATATGACGGAAAGTCATTAGCAGAAAAATATAGATTTACTTTAGGATTGAATGTTTTTATGGCCTATTATGGAACAAAAATATATGATGATGCAGAAAAAATAGGTGCCACTATATATTTTAAGGAATGGTGGAAAAAATTTCACCATAACCAATTATTTTATGCTTCACTCGTTGATCCCAGTGAAGATCTAACCTTTTTAGATTCATATTCATATTATACTAACCTTATTAAACAAATTTTGATAAAACAAAATGAACTAGGTAATCCAAATTATGATAAATTTAGTTTATCAAAAATTTTGTTTGCCTTTCAAAACAATTATAAAATATATGAGAGGATTGCAAGCAATTTAGACTATAAGAACAAAAATTAAATGATATCAATCGATTTATCAAAATTTGCAGCATACTATTATTCATTTAAAACTAAATCAGGATAAATTGGTTGAAAGTTTTCGTTAAATAATTTATGGTTCATCCATATTTTATCTTTATCATTCCAAATAAGATTTTTCAATGGATCATATGATTCTAGAAAACTTAAATCTCCATAAACCGATTTAATAAGATTTTTTCCTTCAATCATATCACTTAGAATTAAATACTTTTTAATATTTAGATATTGAAATAACTGATTGAAGATTTTTTGAAATTCACTAATTTCTGTATATGGTAAATATAATTTAATCATCAATCCATTTTCAAATTTTTTCTGATTATCGAAACCGTATATGAAATACTCTCCTTCGATTTCATAGAGAAAACCATAGTTAAAATATTTAAACACCTTTATTAGTAAAGGTATTACTTTTTTTTCAACATCAGGTAGAACAATTAATAATTTATCCTTAAAATCAAGGTTTTTTAATTTTAAATAAGGTTGAATTAAATTTTCATTTAATAAATATTTGATTTTTTCTATAAGAGCATAATTCCTCGTTCCCATTACGGATTTTAAGTCAATAGATTTCAAATTATAAATTTTATCTAAATATTTAAAAGTAACTGAGTTTTTACCTTGGTTCCTTGAATTTGATAAATTCTTAAAATTGTATTTAATTGGTTTTGAAATTTTCTTCCGAAATTCAGAATCAAATAAAACTCTCTGCATATATGACTTAAAACGGCTCGGTTCCAGTTCCCATCCATTTGAACCGATATTGAAATTAAAATGCAAAAGTTGATAAAATGTTTTAATCGTGAAAATACAATACTCACTAATGATTTTTTTTGATTTTGTTAACCAATTTATATAGGAAAGATTTGGATTTCGATGCGGAAATATATATTTAATAAAGAGAGAAGTTACATCATCAATATATGCGGGAAACTTAATTTTTTGAAAAGTATTTGTTAATAATAGCTTTAAATCAATCTCATTACTATCAATGGGTCGTACGTATAGGTAATATTGACCAAGACCTAAATCATTGAGAGAAGGCTTGAATTTAATAGACTTGATGTATTTCTTAAAAAAATCTCTATTTTTCATCTCTTTAAATCTTTCAAGATCTAATAAAATGTTTTTTAAATTTTGGAAAAATGATATCAAATCATTTATATTATTAATATTAAAGTCAATCTGTTCCCTTGATTTTCTATCTTCTACAAGTTCTACAAGAGAATGAATATCTTTGTTAGAAGACCAGAAAGTGTTTTGATCTTTAGTTTTAATTTCTTTAAAATTGCTTAATTCCTTCCCTAGGATTTTTTTGGTATATAAGAAATATTCATTAAAAAGATCCTTTGTGTAGAAAAACTGTTGATCATTTAGATCGTAAAAATTCCTTAAAATAATCGATTTCAAAAATCCATTGTAAAAGAATCTCTTTATGCTTATTAAATCGTCACCAAATAAATTATATAAAATGGACGTGAATAATCTTTTTTCTTTTTCATTAAGGGTAGGTATAAAAATTTGAATCATCTTCAAGTTCTCATTATTTAATGTGTTTGTACCGCTATCTTGAACAATTCTTGGTAAAAATTTCTCTAACAAGAAGATTTTATTTTCAGTTCTTTTGGTTTGTCTTATAATAACTTGGATAAAATATCTGGCAAAACTTGAAGTGTTTATTGTATTAATTAATATCGGTTTTAATAAGGGAGATTTTCCAGTTGTTAAATCTTCTAAAAAATTTTCAATTTTATTACTAGTAAGGTTCTGAATACCAGAAGTTTCTTGAGATAATTCTTCTACTTTCTCTATTTTTTTACTTATAATTTTATCAACGATATTCTCATCTTCAATTATTTTCATTATTTTTCTTACATTGATTATTTTTAATTTTAGACAGTTTTCAACGAACTTAATGAATAAACGATATTTATTAATATCAAAAACTATCTTATTTTTATCTTTCAAATAAATAGAAAGATAATCCTGATTGATTGTGTTTCTTATATCCTTATTTTTGAAGATGATATTTTTTTCAATTGATTGGATAAAATTTCTTTTTACGATAAGTTCTTTAAATTGGTGATTTGTTTTCATACCTGGATTCTTTTTAAGAATTTTTCTTATCAACTTCAAACTTAATAAGAAATTATTTAGAAAATTCTTAATATAAAAAAATCCGAGATTTTTGTTTTGTTTCAGCATGTATAAAAACTGATCTCTTAATTCCGGGTCTGAGATTATAGCATTTATATTTTTTTTAAAATTTTTCAAAGATTTTTTTTGACTTAAAATTTCATAGAACGTGTCATTTTTTATAGTTCTAACTGTTTCTAACCTTCTCTCAAAACTGAATCCATCAATGGACCAATAACCGATTCGGTTTAGAATGACATATTCTAATAGTGAAATATTATAACTCTCACTATTTTTACGATTCTCCATTTCAAATGAGATTATATAGGAATCATCATATTTTTTGTGTTTAGGATTAATTATTCTGCCTTTTTTATAGAATTCTCGAAAGTAATTAAGATTCAAAACATTTTTAAAATTATCCCTTAAAAAATAGGTATTTTTTATAATGTATCCATTTTCTTGTAATCTCTTTATATAATTAGTTATATCCTCTTCATAAGCTAAAGGAAATACAAACCAACCTGTGACTTCTATTATAAAAGAACTCTCTGAAGATTTAGACATGTAAAAAAATGGTAATTCTTCAATAACTTGATCAATCTTCCATTTTTCTAATATTGGATTAAATGAAAGTTTGCAAAACAATACCCCTGCATTAATAGAATTTAAATTAACCTGATATGATGGGGCGATATAGCTAAATTTGTTTATCCATCGTAAATTAGAGGTAAATTTCCTAAGACTTAGATCTGTTATAATTTCTCCATTTTTAATGAATTCTTTGAAATAATTTTGATAATCGAGTAGTGCTCTATAACTTTTCACATTGTAAAAAATTTTAATTAGAACTCTAATTGTTTCAACCATTTCATCAGAATTTAAGGATATGGAAGTTTTTCTGATGAATTCCTTCAATACATCATGATGTAGGTCTCCTGAATCCTCACTAATTAGAAACACGTTCTTTCTAATATAATTAAAAAATAATTTTATTGGTTTCTCAGATTTTTTCTCTCCTTTTAATTTTAAGAATTTTTCAAGTTTATCGAATTCAGCAGCGAGAAAACTATAATCAACAATAAAATCCCTTACAAGTTGCTTCCACTCTTCAATCGTCTCAATTTTTTTAAGATTTATTTCTACTATTTGGTTAATGATTATTTTAATTCCTTCATTTTTAACCAAATTTTTTGGTATAAAACAATAAAAGGCTTCTCTTAATAGAATAAAGGGTAAATATTTTTCATATTCGTCAAAGATTTCTACTTCTAAAAGCTCATTTTCGAAATTTCTTTTTACTCCTAAATCTAAAATATTATTACGTTTTAAATTTTTATTAGATTTTTCTCTTAGAAATCTAACATTAACTCTCGAATAAACTGGAGGGAGTCCTAGATAAATTTCAATTATTTTAAGTAAATCACTAAAGATCGAATTAATATTTTTACCAATATTTTCAATAGATAAATTTTCTAAAATTTCAATACTGATTGCTTCCATGAGTTTAAAATAAAATGATTCTTAAGCTTTTTAACTTCATAAATTTATTCAAAAATGACCAGAAAAATATTCAATTCTTCCTATTATGATAAATTAAGAATATTTAGTAATTGTATTTTTTTCCTTAAAAAATATGTTTTTATCTCCAATAAAATAATGTTAAATACTTTTTTAAAAACAATCCTAAGTTTAAAATAAAATTAAATAGAAATAATAATAATTAATTTTAGATTTCATATGACTTTGAACAAAAGAAACAAGATTGTTTATTTTTACATTTATTTCATTACTCAGATAATTTTTATTTATATCAATGTATTTTTACCCGTATACTTTTTTAACATACTGAATATAAATAGAGAAGAATTGGCTTTCGTGCAATTCTTCTCATATTTAGCTCTCTTTGCTAAGCCCCTCATAGCAATATACTTTGATAAAAAGGAGGTAGGTTTAAATAAGAGGTTGATTATGTTCTCAAGCACGTTTATTTTGTTGTTTAGTTTTATTATCTTTATTCTAAATCTACAACTATTAATTATATTTGGCATCTTTTTTGGTGTAAATATGGTATGTATTTCGATAGTTGACGTTGTTATTGATAAAATCATTATAGAACAATCACCTGATGATAAGACAAAGGATAGAAACATTGCTCTTACTCAGCTTGGAGCAATATTAGGAGCAATTTATCCTAATATCATTTTTTATATCCTTTTTACAGATTTATATTCAATGACCACTTGGAGGCTATTTTTCATGATAGGAATCTTTTCTTTATCCCCCGTGTTATTTATGGGATTTTTAGTAAATGTTAAGAATAATATGCCCGTTAATGAAGAAATCATAACTGAAGATGCTGTCGATTTTAGTTCAATCATCTTGTTATGTGTAATCCTATTTCTTTTCCATGGAGAGCGAATATATGAATATCCGCTCGAACCATGGGTTTTAAATAAATTTGGTGAGCAATATTTTTCTTTACTTGTTCTACTGCTAATAGTTCTAATAATTATAAATGCCTTGGGAGTAATTCTGGGAAGTATTATATCTAATAAACTCAATAGAAAACTTTTATTAATGATATCTTCAGCGATTTATGGCATGTTATTGATTATTGTTCCTTTTACTAATTTTATTTGGTTTTTTGTATTCTTTGCCATCATGCAAATTTTTTCTGGGATAATTGTCGTAAACTTAGGTACTCTAATGATAAAATATTCTAAAAACAAAGTCACGTACTTTCAATTCATGGCTTTATTTGGAATTATGGCTTTGGTAATCTTTATACCTTTAGGGACTTACTTATCATCGATCATAGCCACTGAAATAATTATAATTATAGCAGGAGTGTTTAAATTAATTTCAATCATACCCATTTACTTTCTCATTATAAAAAATGAAAAGACTGATTAAAAATAAAAAAATCCCCTATAATTATACTACCTATATTAAATTTTGACAAATACAGTTACTATCCCTTTCTATTGGGATATTTATTATTTCAAAATTGTAAGCGTCGTAAATAAGATAATTTCCATGAAATGGATTCTTAATAGAGCATATGTCACGAATAATAAGTTCAGAAATCAAGTTTCCAGTAACAATTACCGTTGTTCCCAGATTTACACCTTTAAATGAATCTTCTTTTGTTTTATATCTTAAAAACTGAGTTTTATTAATGAAGTCTGTTTTACCAAAAATACATCTCAAGCAAGCAGAATTATTATTCGGATCATAATTAAAAAGATCCCCTAAAAAATGATTAACTCCGCCCCAGTAAAATGGTTTTTTGTTCTTAATACAAAGATCATTAATTAAATATGGAGATCCAAAATAATCAAGAGCGATGACAATATAATCCGCCCATTTTATCAGGTTATCGATCAATAAAACTTCCTTTGAATAATTCTTTTCTTCAATTTTATATATATCCTGGTCAAGTGGATAATAAATTTCCATATTGAAAGTATCCACCTTAACCTCAGGATTAATTTTTGAGAGTCTTTCTTTAGCTTTATCGATCTTAAGATTATTTACGTCTTTAGGAGTGTATAATGTCTGCCTATTCAAATTTGAATAATTAATTTTATCGAAATCCAGGATTTTAAAATTGTATACACCTGCATAAACGAGACCTAATAGAACATTGGATCCAATCCCTCCGCAACCAAATACAACTATTTTGGCATTTTTAATTTTCATTTGATTGATGAGCGGATGCCGGATCTGTCGATCCCACCGACTTTTTTCCGTTTCGTCCAGTAAATCATTGTCATAATTTCTTGATTCTTGGTCTATTATGTCTTTATATGCAATTTGTCTTGAGAGAAGCTTTTTTTTGATTTTTCTAAGCTTTGGTTGTTTTTCATATCTTAATTTTAATATTTTGTCCAAAATTTTAATGTTTAACTTATTATTAATTCTCATGCGCCTCTATAAACTGATTTCTAAGATTTTTTATTTAATTATTTTGTATGCTGTATTTAGATTCTAGAAAATATCCTAAGAAAATTATTATAATTATCATTAAATCGATTAATTCAGTAAAAATAATATAAAATGGTGAAAATCCAGAGGAACTTCTATTTGGTAGAATAATAAATGAAGATGAAATGAATAATATTAAATCGATTAGAAAAGCTAATGAAATTATTTGTGGTTTTATTTCAGTACATTTTCCTTTTTTAAAAGCATAATAAAAAGTTCCAGATATCCAAATTAATGAAGGAATGTGAATTAATAAAAGAATTATATTCATAAATGATAAATCAGGAGCCGTTAATACAACAATAGATTGAAATGTAACAGTAATCAGTAATATGATGGAATTTAAAATTAATTTATCATTTTTATTTCTAATTTTATTTGAATTTGATTTTGAATGTGTAATTGCATTCAATCCTAAATAGATAAGTGGTGTTCCAGTTAAAATAATAAGCATGTAACGAAGTTTTAGTATAATTAATAAATTAGGTAAACAAGTTGTAAAATAAATTAATATGTATAGAGTCCGAATGGATTTTCCTAAAAATAAAAATAGAAAAAAAAAGCCAAACAAGAGATTTATATCATAAAAATGTAATTCTTTTTGTTTACTCCATTTCCAGATAGCATAAAAAGTCATTACTAGGATTACACTATTCATGAACAACATGTAAAAAGCTACAATTTCCATTCCTTTATACAGAGAAAAAGATTGTCCTATTTCTAAAGTGAATATATTGAATAAAAATATTAATGTTAAAAAGCTGATTAATAAAATGATTAATATCACTAATTTATGAAAAAGTTGTTTTGTCACGTTATCACTTGATTTATTATGTGATTAAATAAATATACTATAGAATTCCTTTTTCAGAATATTACAAGAAAATTATCAGTTAAATAATATGTTTTACCTTTTAGATTTAATCTTTAAAAGAACACGAAAATGTATTTTTATCTGAAGAAATGCAAATGCTTAATTAAGAATAAGGAGTATTTGAAAGATCAAACAGATATCTTATTTCTCTCCAAGATCCATTTATCCGTTATAAATGTTTGATCATTATTATTCTGAGAATCGTATGTAGAATGAATAATGGATCTTGGAACCCAAATTTCATGACCAGATTTAAGATTTAAGAGTAATGCTTTTTCAGTTTCAGCTTTTATTGAACCAACTATTTTTATTTTTTGCTTTCTATTATTGATGTTATTTTTGGTATTATTTTTACGAGCATTTTTATCGTATTTTGTTTTCATGTTTTCTGTTTCATCATTAGCATTTTTATCTTGTATATTTGAGATATTAGAGACTGTTGAATATTCTATCTTTTCTTTCATTAAATGTTGCATTAGTAGCCTGAAAATTTCAATTTGAGGGCGTGCGAGTATTTTCGAATAATTACCAATATTTATCCATAATTTTTTTTCTTTGTTTTTCTCCCATTTAAAAGAAATTGGAGTTTCTTGTTTTTTATACTTATGATAGCTTGACCAGGAATCAACTTTTTGTTTTAAGACCTCCAAAACCATGACCATTTCATCTAAAGACAATTTAATCGTTTTACCTTCACCTCGGGATGGTTTTTCCCATGTACCATCTTCTTTTTTTTTAATACATTTCAAGAAGATATAAGGATCACTTTTCAAAGCACTTTGAATAGTTATTCCCGTAGATTGCCCAAAAAAACTCTGACTATGATTATCAACCATGATAGGTCAAATATTTTTTATCTTTACTTATTTATAAATCACAACAGATAATTGATTTCTAATTAAATCGATGCTATATAAAGAAAAAGAATTTGATTAGCATGTGAGAATCATTCAATCGGTTTTTTCGATCCCATCTCATAAAGAAAAATTTATTAAATTAACTAGGAGTTAACAATTAAATCCTAACGGTTAAAGATTATTATTAATTCAGTAATTTCAATTTCAAGTGATATCTATAAGCAATTTATATAAGGCTTTAAGCAATAAATCTGAATCTTTTAGCCATAAATTAATAAAACAGTCGATTTATGAACAGGTTTTAGAAAGGAATAGAAGTGTGAAGAAAGGATCGATTGAAAAAAATTTTAAAACCCGAATTGCAGATATTTTTTTTAAACTAAAAGATGGTAAAGAAGTCGTTGTCGAAATACAGCATTCAGGAATTTCTCATAAAGAAATTAAAGACAGAACTTTACAATATAATCAGCTGGGAA